>JAVXVI010000396.1:0-2565 GCA_032230005.1 Actinomycetota bacterium
GTCCGCGCCGCCGCACACGAAGATCCGGAGGCTGCTGGGCCGCGCCTCCGCCGCGTACGCCTCCGCCAGCCCGCGAAGGAAGGGCGTCGCGCTCACCGTGAACGTGCAGCGGTTCGACTCAATGATCCGCACCGCCTCGGCCGGGTCCCACCGGTCCTGCAGGACGACGGCACAGCCCAGGTCCACCGGCAGCACGATGCCGTAGCTCAGCCCGGTGATATGGCTCAGCGGCGAGGCCATGAAGATCCGATCGGTCTCGCCCAGCCGGCACCAGCCGGCAATGTCGCGCGCCTCGGCGACGAGGGTCTGGTGGCTGTGCAGCGCGCCCTTCGGCGCGGCGGTCGTGCCCGAGGTGTAGAGCACGACCGCGACGTCCTCTGGCCGAGCAGGGGGCAGCGGCGCGTCATTCGGGGGGGCCTGGAACAACTCGTCGAGCGAGTCCGCGCCTGCCGACGCCCCTCGCACGCTGATCAAGGCCGCGGCCGAGTGGACCTCGTCCAAAACTGAACGCAACTCTGCCGCGTGCCGGTACGAGCGGAACTCCGCTGGTGCGATGACCGCGGAGGACGAAACCTGCTTGATGATGAACCGCAGTTCGTGCGCCCGGTATATGGGCGCGACGGGGACGAGCACGCCACCCGCGAGGAACACGCCCCAGGAGACGGCGACCGCCTCCCACCAGTTCGGCAGCTGCGCAACCACCCGGTCGCCGGGGCCGATGCCGCGCGCCAGTAGCCCGGAGGCGACTCGCGTGGCGAGCGAGAACAGCTCGGCATAGGTGAGCGTCGCCTCGCCGTCGACGACCGCGACCGCGGAAGCCTGCGTGCTGGCCGCGTCGCGCAGGCGATCCGCGAACGTCTCGAGGGGCAGGTCGTACCGCACCGCGTGCGGTCTCGTCGGGATCAGCACGCGACCACCTCGCGGACCGCGCGGACGATGTCGTCCGGCCCCGCTCGCCACTGCTCCTCGAGGACGGGCGCGTAGGGCGCGGGGGAGTAGGCAGCACCGACGCGGATCACCGGCGCGTCCAGCGACCAGAAGCCCTCACGAACGGCGAGGGCTGCGAGCTCCGCACCGACCCCGAAATCGACGACCGCCTCGTGCGCGATCACGAGCCGGTTGGTCTTGGCGAACGACGCCAGCACGGTCGCGCGATCGAGCGGAACGATCGTCCGCAGGTCGATCACCTCTGCCTCGATGCCCTCGGCGGCCAAGGTCGACGCGGCGTCGAGGGCGTCGTGCACCATCCGCGACCACGACACGATCGTCACGTCGCTTCCCGGCCGGACGACCTGTGCCAGACCCAGCGGCACGCGGTGGCTCGGCACTGGGGCCAGCCATTTCTTCTCGTACAGCAGCCGGTTCTCGATAAAGACGACCGGGTTGTCATCCTCGATGGCCGCGCGCAGCAGGCCGTACATGTCGGCGCCGGAGCTCGGCATCACGACGGTAAGCCCTGGGATGTGCGCCATCAGCGCCTCGAGGCTCTGCGAGTGCTGGCTGCCCGACGACCGTCCCGACCCGAACTGGGTGCGGATGACCAGGGGCACTGACACCGCGCCGCCTGTCATGAAGCGCAGCTTCGCGGCCTGGTTCATGATCTGGTCGAAGCAGACGCCGAGGAAGTCCAGGTACATCAGCTCGACTACCGGTCGCAGACCGGCCATCGCCGAGCCGACGCCCAGCCCCATGATCGCCGTTTCGGCGATCGGGGTGTCAAGGACGCGGTCTGGGAACTCGTCGTGAAGGCCACGGGTGGTGCCAAAGACGTTGCCGCCGGCGACATCGATGCCGGCGAGGAACACGTTGGGGTCGTCGGCGAGGGCGTCGTGCAATGCCTGGCGGAGGATGCGCGAGCCCGACAGCGGTGGCCCCTGGGCCTCCTGCTCGACGGGCGGCGGCATGGCACGGCGCGCTGCATAGACGAAGTCGGTCGCACTCGACGCCATCGGTTCCGGGGACGACCGCGCGAACGCCTCGGCGTCGGCGATGACGCCGTCCGCGCGCTGGTCGAGGTCGTCGACGTGTTCGCCCGCGACGCCGAACTCCAGCAGGTGCCCCCGCGCGATGCTCAGCGGGTCGTTCGCCGCCAGTTCCTCGAACTCCGCTCGGTCGCGGTAGCGCTGCTCGTCGCCCTCGTAGTGGCCGCCGACCCGCCAGGTCAGGCTCTCGACGAGGAACGGTCCACCGCCTGCACGAACTTTCTCGAATACCGACGCCATGCCGTCGGCCACTGCGGAGACGTCGTTGCCGGCGAGATGCACGAACGGCATGCCGTAGGCGAGGGCTCGCTGCGACAGTTCGACCGGGTGCTGGTCGGCCGCGCGCGAGAACTCGGAGTAGCGGTTGTTATCGCAGAAGAACACGACCGGTAGACCACGCAGCGCGGCAAAGTTCAACGACTCGTGGAAGGCGCCGGTAGCCACGGCACCGTCGCCGAAGAACGCGACCACGACTCCGTCCTGGTCACGGGCCGTGAACGCGTGCGCGGCGCCGAGTGCGATCGGCAGGCCGGCGCCGACGATGCCGTTCGCGCCGAAGATGCCGATGCTCGGATCGGCGACG
>JAVXVI010000397.1:0-5023 GCA_032230005.1 Actinomycetota bacterium
TCTTCGGGTTGTGCCGCTACGAGCAGGTCGCGCATAGTGATCTGACCGAGCGAGTCACCCACGGCGGCCTTGAACTCGACGCGCTTCTGCTCCCTGAGCGCCTGCGTGCGAGCGGCGCTGGCACGGATCGCAGCCGTGCGGCGTTCCTGGCCCTCGACCCCCTGGATCGGGTGCTCCATGTCGCGCAGCCAGAGCGAGCAGCTGCTCTTGGAGACGCCCAGGCGAGTGGCGATCTGCGGATACGTCAGGCCCTGGGCGCGCAGCTCCCGCGCCTGTGCGCGAACCTCGTCCTTGGCCCGCGACCGCCGCAGCGATTCAGGCACCGGAGTCCCCCGGAGCAACTCCTTCGCGAGGTCATCGCCGATGCCGAGCTCGTCCATGATCTCGCGGCGGGACTTGCCGGCTGCGCGCATCGCTCGCGCCTGCTCCCCGAGCTCGATCTTCTCCGTTGGCGTGCGGTGCCTTCCCATGCCGAACCTCTCGTCGTACCGGCTCGACCCTCAGCACGATTCTCCCGCCGAGGTAGGACATTTCAGGGCCGCCGGAGGGAGGTGTGGACGAGCAGGCAAGACTGGCCCGTCCGCGCACAGGGAGGGAGTTGAGCGTGCCCGATTCGCCGCCCTTCCCGCCCGCCTACGGCATCGCCCTGGACGCCCTGCTGCGCCGCTCCTACCTCGTCGCACCCGACCTCGTCCCTGACCTCGTCGCCGACGTGGCCGAGGGGCTCGGCGTCGTCGAGACGGTCATGTACCTCGTCGACTACGAGCAGGTTCAGCTCGTCCCGACCGAGACCAAGGCCGGCCGGGGCCGCGAGCCACTGCGGGTGGACGCGACCCTGGCGGGCACAGCTTTCCGGCGCGTGTCGCCGCAGTTCTCCCAGGGCCCGCCGCCACGGCTGTGGGTTCCCCTGCTCGACGGCGTCGAGCGGCTCGGCGTGGCGGAGTACGTCTTCCCGGAGGGGACTGAGGAAGACCCCGTCCAGGTCGGCATGCTCGAGCAGTTCACGCACCTGGCCACGGAGCTGCTCCTGAGCAAGTCGCAGTACACCGACGTCTACGAGTGGACCCGCCGGCGGCAGGCGATGGAGCTCGCGACGGAGATGCAGTACGAGCTGCTGCCGCCGCTGACGTTCGGCCTGCCGAAGCTGGTGATCAGCGGCCTGCTCGCCCCCGCCTACGAGGTGGGCGGGGATGCGTTCGACTACTCGGTCAACGGCAACCTGGCGCACGTCGCCGTGTTCGATGCGATGGGTCACGGCCTCGGCGCAGCGCAGCTGTCGGCCCTCGCCGTCGGCTCGTACCGCAGCGCCCGGCGGGCCGGCCTGGACCTCGGCCACACATCTCTGTTCATCGACCAGGCCTTGCGGTCGCAGCACGGCGGGGAGCGCTTCGTCACGGCCGTCATCGGTCAGCTCGACGTGGACACCGGCCGCTTCCGCTGGCTCAGCGCCGGCCACCCGTCACCGTTGCTGCTGCGCGGCGGCAAGGTCGTCGGAAGCCTCAACGGCGAACCCGGCCAGCCGCTCGGGCTGCTCGACCTCGGCGGCGGCACGGCGCCCGCTGTCCAGGAGGAGTCCCTGCAGCCCGGGGACCGGTTGCTGCTGTTCACCGACGGTGTCGAGGAGGCGCGCAGCCGCGACGGGACGTTCTTCGGCATGCAGCGGCTGGCGGAGTTCGCGGCCCGCCAGGCAGCGAGCGGCGAGCCGACCCCCGAGGTCGTGCGCCGCCTGCAGCGCGCCGTGCTCGAGCACCAGGAGGGCCGCCTTCAGGACGATGCGACAACGCTGTTGGTCGAGTGGCTCACCGGGAAGGAAGCGGAGATCTCCCCGACGTGACCCTTTTCGGCTACGCGTCCGTAGGTTACGGTTGCGTAGCCATTCGCCCCAGCTTGGAGACGCCGTGACCCCTCCCGCCGCCAACGCAGTCCTCGATGCGCCCGTGACCACCATCGAGTACGACGGCGACGACTCGCGTCCGCTCCAGCAGATCCCGACGACGGAGTTCAAGGCGCGCTGGGAGCAGGTCGCCCTCTGGATCTTCATCGTCGTACCTCTCGCCGCTGTCGCGGCCGCCGGCTTCGTCCTCTGGGGCAACGGGCTGTCCTGGCACGATGTCGTCCTTGCCGTCGCGTTCTACGCGATCAGCGGTCACGGCATCACCGTCGGCTTCCACCGCTACTTCACGCACGGTTCGTTCAAGGCGAAGCGCCCGCTCCGCATCGGGCTCGCCGTTGCCGGGAGCATGGCCATCGAGGGGCCGGTGACGCGCTGGGTCGCCGACCACCGGCGTCACCACGCCTTCAGTGACGAGGACGGCGACCCGCATTCGCCGTGGCGCTACGGCAACGACTTCCGCGCCCTCTCCAAGGGCTTGTGGCACGCGCACATCGGCTGGCTGTTCGACGTCGAGCAGACCGACCAGAAGCGCTTCGCGCCCGACCTGCTCGCCGACGAGGACATCTACCGGGTCAGCCGGCTCTTCCCGCTCTGGGTCGCCATCTCGCTGCTGCTGCCGGCCGTCATCGGCGGCCTCTGGTCCATGTCCTGGATGGGCGCGCTCACGGCGTACTTCTGGGCGAGCCTGATCCGGGTCTGCGTGCTCCACCACGTGACCTGGTCGATCAACTCCATCTGCCACACGCTCGGCAACCGGCCCTTCGTCACCCGCGACCGCTCCACCAACTTCTGGCCGCTCGCGATCATCAGCATGGGCGAGTCGTGGCACAACCTCCACCACGCCGACCCGACGGCGGCGCGGCACGGCGTCGACCGGTTCCAGCTCGACTCGAGCGCACGGCTGATCTGGGTGTTCGAGAAGCTCGGCTGGGCGCGCGACGTCCGCTGGCCGAAGCCGGAGAGGCTGGACGCCCGGCGCGCTGCCAAGGCGGCGTGACGCGGGAGGCGCACACTGCCGCAGTGACCGCCGAGGACGTCCGCCGTACTCCCAAGGTCCGCATGACGGGCAAGGAACGACGTGAGCAGCTCCTCGACGTGGGACGGCAGCTCTTCGCCGAGCGCGGCTACGACGGCACCTCCGTCGAGGAAGTCGCCTCACGCGCCGGGGTCAGCAAGCCGGTCGTCTACGAGCACTTCGGCGGCAAGGAAGGCCTCTACGCCGTCGTCGTGGACCGCGAGGTCCAGCGCCTGCTGGACACGTTCACCAACGCGCTGACCGGCGACAACCCGCGCCTGCTGCTCGAGCAGGCGACCTTGGCGATGCTGACCTACGTCGAGGACCAGGCCGACGGGTTCCGGATCCTCGTCCGCGAGTCGCCGGTGGGCCTGGAGAAGGGCGGCGGCTTCGCGACGATCATCAGCGACATCGCCGGCCAGGTGGAGTACATCCTGGCCCGCCAGTTCAAGGCGCGCGGCTTCGAGACCAAGCTCGCCCCGCTCTACTCGCAGGCGCTCGTCGGCATGGTCGCGCTGACTGGTCAGTGGTGGCTCGACAACCGCAAGCCGAAGCGCGACGAGGTCGCCGCGCACCTGGTCAACCTGGCGTGGAACGGCCTGTCGCAGCTCGAGCAGAAGCCACGGCTGTCCAAGCCCAGCTGACCGGCGCCGACCCCCAAGGGCGCGGCGCCGGCCAGGCAGGTCAGACCGAGACTGCCGTGCGCTTGTCGGCGCCGACGGCGACGCCGACCAGCAGGACACCCGAGATCAGGTGCAGGACGTGGTCCGGGCCGTTGAGGCCGATGATGTCGACGGCCGTGTCGTTGATGAACGGCCCGAGGACCGCGAGCAGCACGTAGACCGCCCCGATGGTCAGGTTGGTGCCCTTGGCCGCGAGGTGCGTCCGCGACGCGACGATGAGCGCGACACCGATCAGCAGGTGCACGATGTTGTGCAGCCCGTTGACGTCGAAGCCGAGCAGGCTGGCGCCGTTCTTGCCGGCGAAGTCGACGTTGCTGCTGACGAAGAAGCCGAGCACACCGACCAGCGCATAGACGGAGCCGAACGCGAGCGCGAGGGTCTGGTTGAGGGTGCGGCCGCCGAAGCGGTCGTTGACAAGAGACATCTTTTCCTCCGGGTCAGGGGTGGACGGCATGATCGTGCTCCTGGAATGACGTTCGCGCTCGTCGAGCGAGCGGTTCATTCGAGCGCTGCGGAGGTACGACGGCAGGGTGCCCGTCCTGATCGGAACCTCCGGCTGGCAGTACTCCCACTGGAAGCGCGTCTTCTACCCCGCCGGGATGCCGCAGCGGGTCTGGCTCGAGCACCACGCCGCGCTGTTCCAGACGGTGGAGGTGAACAACGCCTTCTACCGGCTACCGGAGCGTCGCGTCTTCGAGCAGTGGGCGCTGCGCACGCCGGCGGACTACGTCATCACCGTCAAGGCGTCCCGCTTCCTGACCCACATGAAGCGGCTCAAGGAGCCGCAGGAACCGGTCACCCGGCTCATGGACCGCGTCGCCGGTCTCGGCGACAAGCTCGGCGCCATACTCGTCCAGCTCCCGCCTGATCTCAAGGCCGAACCCGGCCGCCTCGACGAGACGCTGGAGTGGTTCCCGAAGGGGACGCGGGTAGCCGTCGAGCCGCGGCACGAGTCGTGGTGGAACGTCGACGTCGAAGCCGTCCTGCGCGACCGCGGAGCCGCCCTGGTGTGGGCCGACCGCGGCTCACAGCCGATCGCACCGCTGTGGCGTACGACGGACTGGGGCTACCTGCGGCTGCACGCCGGCGGTGGCGAGCCGAGCATCTGGCCGTACGACGACGCCGTGCTCCAGCAGTGGGCCGACCGCATCGCGGAGGCCTTCACCGACGACGAGGACGTCTACGTCTACACGAACAACGACCCGGAAGCCGCCGCCCTGCGCGACGCGATCACCCTCGGCCGGCAGCTGCGGGCGATGGGCCGCACCGTCAGCCGGCTGCCGGACATGGACCAGGTGACACTGGAGCCGTATGAGCCCTGGGTGAGCTGACCTGCCCCTACGGTGTGCCGATGCGGGTGACGTTCTGCGGCGTACGCGGCTCCACACCCGCACCGGGCGCGGCCTTTCTGCGCTACGGCGGCAACACCTC
>JAVXVI010000398.1:0-6655 GCA_032230005.1 Actinomycetota bacterium
GGCCTGCCCGGCCCACTGGAACGGGGTGTGCGCCTTCGGCACGAACCCCCCGATGCTCACCGTGCACCGCACGTCCCGGGTGCCGGTCGCCTGCCGGCCGGCCCGGATCACGTCGCGGGCCATCTCGGCGATCTCGAGCACGTCCTCGTCGGTCTCCGTGGGGAGACCGCACATGAAGTAGAGCTTGACCTGCCGCCAGCCCGCGCCGTACGCCGTCGTGACGGTGTCCACGAGGTCCTGCTTGCTGACCATCTTGTTGATGACCTTGCGCAGCCGCTCGGAGCCGCCCTCGGGAGCGAAGGTCAGGCCGGATCGTCTTCCGTTGCGGCTGAGCTCCTGGGCGAGGTCGATGTTGAACGCGTCAACTCTTGTCGACGGCAGGGACAGGCTGGTCTGGGTGCCCTCGTAGCGGTCGGCGAGGCCCTTGGCGATGTCGCCGATCTCGGAGTGGTCGGCGGAGCTCAGGGAGAGCAGTCCCACCTCCTCGTAGCCGGATGCCTTGAGACCGGTCTCGACCATCTCGCCGATGCCGGTGATGGACCGCTCGCGGACCGGGCGGGTGATCATGCCGGCCTGGCAGAACCGGCAGCCTCGGGTGCAGCCGCGGAAGATCTCCACGCTCATCCGCTCGTGGACGGTCTCCGCGAGCGGGACGAGCGGCTGCTTCGGATAGGGCCACGCGTCGAGGTCCATCGTCGTGCGCTTGTGCACGCGGAACGGCACGTCGGGGCGGTTGGGCGCGACCCGCTGGATGCGGCCGTCGGGGAGGTAGTCGACGTCGTAGAAGGCCGGGACGTAGACACCGCCGGCCTTGGCGAGGGCGTGCAGCCTGCTTTCTCTGCTTTGACCCTTGGTCTGCTTGAGGACCTCGGTGATCTCGAGGACGGCCTGCTCGCCGTCACCGAGGACGGCGGCATCGATGAAGTCGGCGATCGGCTCGGGGTTGAAGGCTGCGTGCCCGCCGGCGATGACGAGGGGATGGTCGTCGGTGCGGTCGCGCGCGTGGAGCGGGATGCCGGCGAGGTCGAGGTGCTCGAGCAGGTTGGTGTAGCCGAGCTCGGTGGAGAAGCTGACGCCGAGGACGTCGAAGTCCTTGACCGCGCGATGCCCGTCGACGGTGAAGGCGGGGACGCCGTTGGCACGCATCTTGCCGGCGAGGTCCGGCCAGACGCTGTAGGTGCGCTCGGCGAGGACACCGGGCTGCTCGTTGAGGACCTCGTACAAGATCATGACGCCCTGGTTGGGCAGGCCGACCTCGTACGCGTCCGGGTACATCAGCGCCCAGCGGACGTCCGCGCTGTCCCAGTCCTTGACCTGGCTGTTGAGCTCGCCGCCGACGTACTGAATGGGCTTGGCGATCAACGGCAGCAACGGCTCGAGCTGCGCGAACACGCTCTCACCGGCCATGCGGTCCAGGCTACGTGCGATGTCCACCTGCCCCGCCGTGCGCGCCCCGAGCGTGCTCCTGCAACGCCGTGTGATCATCTGACCTCGGAGCGACCGGGATGACACGCCCGCGTGTCGCCCCGATGAGTCCGAGGTCGCGAGATCCGCCATCCACAGACCAGCAGCGGACGCTCCCACCGACGCCAGAGCAGTCCGACCCTCAGCGGCATGGATGAGCGGGAGCAGCGACTCGGGCGGGAGACCGCGGCGGTCTGGACCACCAGCGCCGCGCACATGGCTGGGCTGAGCGACGACCAGATCCGGGGCCGACGTGCCAGCGGTGAGTGGCAGCAGCTCCGGCTCGGCACCTACGCCGACGGTGGCGTAGTGCCCGATGCCTTCATGCGTGGGAGCGCGGCGGTACAGGCGGCCTGCACGGTACGACGGGTGGCAGTGGCGGCCGGCCGGACAGCAGCCCGCATGTGGGGCATCCCGCTCGTCGACGACCACGATCCCGCGACGCAGCGGTTCGAGGAGACAGAGGACGACGTGGCCCTCACGTTCGGGGAGACAACGGCTGCAACGCTCCACAGCCGTCAGCTGGTGCTGGGTCGCGACGACGTCTGCCTGCTGCGTGGTGTACCCGTGCTGTCATTACGGCGCACGCTGGTAGATCTCGCCGTGGTGCTTCGCCCAGACGCGCTTGTCTGTGCGCTCGACTTCGTCCTGCACCACGATTGGGTGAGCCGGCGCGAGCTCGATGAGCTCGCCGCTGCTCGGGCCTGGTGTCCCGGGGTCGGAGCCTTGCGGCACGCCATCGCGCTGACCGACCCGCTCGCCGAGTCGCCACATGAGACGCTCACGCGGCTGCTCCTCAAGCCGGTGCTGCCGGGTCTGCGTTCGCAGGTGCAGGTCTTCGACCGCGCCATGCGCCCCATCGCGCGGCTGGACCTCGGTGACGAGGTGCTGCGGCTCGGCGTGGAGTCCGACGGCAGCGCCTTCCACCGCGGCCGAGCCGCCGAGGACCGCCGTCGCGACTACCGGACCGGGTGGACGATCGAGCGCTGCTCCTGGTTCGAGACCCGGTGTGAGGGCGACGCGCTACGTAGACGGGTGCTCTCGACGGCAACAGGACTGGCCCATCGGGCGAGTTGATCAACCGATCTCGGAGCTCCGGGGCCGACGCGCCGGCGGGTCGACCCGGGCACTCCGAGATCAGAAGATCAGCGCGTGGAGGTGGGGTACGGCGGGGTGGGGTACGGCGGGGCGGGTACGGCGGGGGCGGGTCCGGCTGGGCGGGGTACGGCCGGCGCGCGGGTACGGCGCAGCCGGCGTACGGCGGCTAGAGCTCGGAGTTGCGCATGTGGACGTTCTGCAGCAGACCGACCGCGATCAGGTTGGCGAACATCGACGACCCGCCGTAGGACAGGAACGGCAGCGGCAGACCGGTCACGGGCATGATCCCGAGCGTCATCCCGATGTTGACGAAGCTCTGGAACGCGAACCAGCACACGACCCCCGCGGCCACCAGCCGCCCGAACGGGTCGAGGGCGAGCGAGGCGATCCGCAGCCCTCGCCACAGCACCAGGCCGAGCAGCAGGATGATCGACCCAGCCCCGAGGAGCCCCAGCTCCTCCCCCGCGACGGTGAAGACGAAGTCGGTCTGCTGCTCGGGGATGAACCGCCCCTGCGTCTGCGTCCCGTGGAAGAGCCCCTTGCCGGTGATGCCGCCCGAGCCGATGGCGGTGCGCGCCTGTCGCGTGTTGTAGCCGACGCCCCGCGGGTCGATCGCCGGGTTGGCGAACGCCGCGAACCGGTCCTTCTGGTACGTCGACAAGATGTGCGGCGCGACCACCCCGCCGGCCAGGATGCCTGCCGCGAGCAGCCCGATGACCCAGCGCGACGGCGCCCCCGACACGGCCAGCACACCCAGGATGATGAACACGATCACGACGGTGGTCCCGAGGTCGGGCTGCAGCATGATCAGCCCCATCGGCAGGGCGCAGAACGACAGCGCCAGGAGCACGTCGATGTCGCGCGGCGCGTCCTCCCCGTCACGGGTCTCGGACAGCAGCATCGCCAGCCCGACGACGATCGCCACCTTCGCGAACTCTGACGGCTGCACCTGGAAGCCGGCCGGGAGCACGATCCAGGAGTGCGCCCCGTTGATGGTCGTGCCGAGCGGCGACAGCACGGCGAGCAGCCCCAGGCACGAGGCGACGTAGACGATCGGTGCGTAGGCCCGCAGCGAGCGGTAGTCGATGAGCGCCGCGACAGACGCGAGCGCGAGCCCGATGACCGCGTTGATGATGTGCTTCTTGAGGAAGGCCTGCGGGTCGAGGCCGGCCGAGGCCATCCGCCCCTTCGTTGCCGACCAGACGAGCAGCGACCCGATGCCGATCAAGCCACTCACGCCCAGGACCAGCAGCCAGTCGAGCCGCCGCAGCGGCGACTCGCGGTCCAGCGCCCGCTCCCGCAGCGAGGCGTCACGATGGCGCAGCGAGACCGACTTCGGCACGGTCCGCGGGGTGACACCCCACTCCGTCACGCCAGGTCCCGGGACCGGCGCGGTCGGTCGAAGGCCGGCAGCGCCGTACCGGGAGACGCCGTGGACCGAGGCGTCGGAGGTACGACGACGGGCGCGGGACGTCCGGTCTTCGTGCCGGGCGGTGCGACCGTCCCGTCCGACCGGACGACCGGCAACCGGGTCGGCAGTACGCCACCGGGCAGCAGCGCCTTGTGACCGTCCAGACCGAAGATGCCGTCGTAGATCTCCCGGGTGATCGGCGCCGCCGTCGTACCGCCGGTGCCGCCCTGGGTCACCATCGCCACCACGACGTAGCGCGGGTTGTTGGCCGGGGCGAACGACGCGAACCAGGCGGTGGGCTGCTTGTCCTGGACCTCTGCGGTGCCCGTCTTGCCGGCGACGAGCCCGGCCGGGAAGCCGGCGTAGGCGCTCTGCGCCGTACCGCCCGGCTGCGTCACCTGTGTCAGCGCAGAGCGGATGTAGGCAAGAACCCCTGCGGATGCGGGGATCTTGCCCTTGACCGCCGGCGGGATGGGCGTGACGCGGGTGCCATCGGCAGACAGCAGGGCCTTCGCGACGCGCGGCTCGTAGACCGTCCCGCCGTTGGCGAGGGCGGCGTAGGCCGAGGCGAGCTGAAGCGGGGTAGCGAGCACATCGCCCTGACCGATCGCGAAGTTGACCGCGTCGCCGGCGTTGTAGCGCCACCCGTCGGTGCATGCCTCCTGGTCGAGCAGCTGCAGGTAGGTGCCCTTCGGCCGCCGCTTCGCGCCGGCGCAGTAGTCGGCCTTGCGCGCGTCCCAGTTGGCCTGCTTGAACTCTCGATCGGTGATCAGACCAGCCGAGTCCGAGGGCAGGTCGACGCCGGTCGGCGTACCGAACCCGAAGCTGCGCGCCATCTTCGGGAAGACCTCGCGCGCCTTGCCCTTCTTCGTCCCGCCGTCGCGGACCCACTGCTGGTAGGCAAGCCCGTAGTAGACGGTGTCGCACGACTTGATGAGCGCCGTGCGGAAGTTGATCGTGCCGAACGTCTCGCCCTCGAAGTTGCGGAACCTTCGCGTCCCCACCTGGAAGCTCGACGGGCAGGAGTAGTAGCCGTTCAGGCTGTTGCCCGCCGCGACCGCCGCCGACGTCGACACGATCTTGAACGTCGATCCAGGCGCGAAGGTGCCCTGCGTGGCGAGGCTGTAGAGCGGCGCGCCCTTCGCGGGATCGGTGAGCGCCTTGTACGTCGCGGTCGGCAGCTTCGGCCGCGTGAAGATCGAGGGGTCGTACGACGGGTTGCTGGCCATCGCCACGACCCGCCCGGTCTTCGCCTCGAGGACGACGACCGCGCCGGTCGGCGCCTTGTAGTTGATGCCGCGGCTCTTGTCGAAGCGGGTTCGCGCCGCCAGCATGCCCTTCTGCAGCGCGCTCTCGGCGAGCTTCTGCACGTTGGCGTCGAGGGAGAGCACGAGCGCGTCCCCCGCCTGCGCCACGGTGCTCTTGAGCTGGCCGGTCACGTTGCCGTCCTTGTCGACCAGCAGCTGCTGCACGCCGTCCTGGCCGCGCAGGGCGTCGTCGTAGGTCTGCTCCACGCCACCACGACCGACCTTGGCAGTGGTCAACCCGGCGTACTTCGGGTCCTTGAGCTCGTCGTCGCGGATCGGGCTGAGGTAGCCGAGCAGGTGGGCCGCCATCGATCCTTGCGGGTAGAAGCGGACCGGCTGCAGCTCGGCCGTGACACCCGGGAAGTCCTCCTTGTGCTCGAGGATCTTCAGCGCGGGCGCGGTCTGGCGTGGGTCATCTGCAGAGTAGGTCCGGACGGGGACGGGCTGGTACGGCGAGCCGTTCCAGCAGTCCGGCGCCTTGGCAAGCGAACCGTTGGCGTAGCGGGAGCCGCAGGGCGTGATGAGGCGCGCGATGTCCACCGCACGAACGCCGATCACGCCGCCGAGCCGGGCGAGTACGGCCTTGCCCCCGTCGCGCTCGTGCTGCACGACTGACCGGTTGACCGACACGACCATGACCGTGCGGTTCTCGACGACGAAACGGCCGCTCGAGTCGTAGATCATGCCGCGTGTGGCCGGCTCGACGACCTCGCGCACCCGGTTGTCCTGCGCGGCTTTTGCGTACCGCGCACCCGCGTAGACCTGCAGGTACCAGAGTCGACCGAGGAGCGTCGCCAGCACCGAGAGCACCAGCACTCGCAGGACGAAGAGGCGGAGTCCGGAGCGGTTGCTCACGTCCTGTCGCTCCTTACGGCGTGCCGATTGCTCATCGCCGGATGGGGTCCGGTTCGGTAGGGCGGACGAGCAGGCCGAGGACCGGGACGACGAACGGCGTGAGGACAACAGCGTACGGGACCGAGGACACGAGAGAACGGAGCACGGCGTGCAGCGTCACCCTCGGATCACCGAGCAGCATCCCCTCCGCCGCGAACACCACGACCCCGCCGAGAGCCCCCGCTCCCATCGCCAGAAAAGGCACCAGGGTGGAGCGTTCCGTGTCGTCCTCGATGAAGCCCGTCGCGTAACCCACCAGGGCGTAAACCAGCGCCAAGCGGCCCAGCTGGTGGTCGGCGAGCGAGTCGGCGAGCACGCCCGCGATGAACCCGGTGACCATCCCCGACAGCGGCCCCTCGATCAGCGCGTACGACACGACCAACACGAGCAGCAGGTCCGGCGCCGCTCCGGGAAGCGGGACCCGGCTGACGACAGTCTCCTGCAGCAGCAGTGCCGTAAGCACGGTCGCCGTGCCGAGCAG
>JAVXVI010000399.1:0-6589 GCA_032230005.1 Actinomycetota bacterium
GCCGACTCCACCTACGTGCGCAAGCCGCCGTACTTCGACGGGATGGAGCGCGAGCCCAAGGCGCTCACCGACATCACCGGCGCCAAGGTCCTCGCCGTCCTCGGCGACTCCGTCACCACCGACCACATCTCCCCCGCCGGCTCGATCAAGGTCGACTCCCCCGCCGGTGCCTACCTGAAGGCGCACGGCGTGGCGCCGAAGGACTTCAACTCCTACGGCTCCCGCCGAGGCAACCACGAGGTCATGATCCGCGGGACCTTCGCCAACATCCGGCTGCGCAACCAGCTCGCTCCGGGCACGGAGGGCGGCGTGACGGTCAAGGACGGCCAGCAGCTGTCGATCTACGACGCCTCACAGGCCTACCAGGCCGAGGGCACCCCGCTGATGATCCTGGCCGGCAAGGAGTACGGCTCCGGATCGAGCCGCGACTGGGCCGCCAAAGGCACCGCCCTCCTCGGTGTCCGGGCAGTGATCGCCGAGTCGTACGAGCGCATCCACCGGTCGAACCTGATCGGGATGGGCGTCCTTCCCCTGCAGTACGACGGGGGCGACACAGCCGCCTCGCTCGGCCTCACCGGGCAGGAGACCTTCACGATCGAGGGGATCGCGGCCGGCGACACCGTGCCGAGGACGCTGACCGTGAGGGCCGACGACAAGACCTTCCAGGTCACGGTCCGGATCGACACGCCCGGCGAGCAGGCCTACTACCGCAACGGCGGGATCATGCCCTTCGTGCTGAGGTCGCTTCTGCAGTGACTCCGGCGACTCCGGCGACTGCGCTGATCGGGCGGAATTTCCGGCGATTTGCGGGCCCACAGGCGACACCGGCGGCCGGAGCCGCGATACTGGTGTCCATGCTTGATCCCGTGCCTGATTTCGCGCCTGCCTGGAACACCCGGTCGTGACCGACCGTTCCTCCCGCAGGCGGTCCAGCGCCACGTTCCCGGAACCTCCGCCCTCGTACGACAAGGACTGCTCGTGACTTCGTCCGAAGACGGCACAGCCCGTGCCGGCGTAACGGCAACGGCAGCAGAGCCGCGCCGCAAGGCGGTCTCGGCGGCGAGCAGTGCCGCGGCACGTACGACGAGCAAGCTGGACGAGCCGCCGGTCAAGCCGGCCGCGCGCAGCCCGAAGAAGACCAGCGAGCCGGAGCCCACCAAGAAGGCCGCGGCGAAGAAGGCCCCCGCTAAGAAGGACTCGGCGAAGGCGGCCGTACCAGACACCGCGGACGGCATCGACGAGCCCAGTCCCGAGGACCTCGAGCCGGTCGACCTGGAGGCGGAGGAGATCGACATCTCCGATGCCGCGGTCGACCCGACGGTCCTCGCGGCCGCCGACCCGGCGCTGGCCGCCGCGGCGGGCGCAGCGGTGGACGAGGACGACGAGGACGAGGACGCCCCCAAGGCCGCCTCGGACGACGACGACGAGGACGACCCGAAGCCGATCGCGGCCGAGGGCGAGGTCGGGATCTCGACGGACCTGGTCCGCGCCTACCTCAAGGAGATCGGCAAGGTCCCGCTGCTCACCGCCGAGCAGGAGGTCGAGCTCGCGCAGCGCATCGAGGCCGGCCTGTTCGCCGCCGAGAAGGTCCGGCAGGCCGACGAGGGCGAGGCCGCCAGGCTGTCGACCGCCCTGCGGCGTGACCTCGAGTGGCTCGTCATGGACGGCGGTCGCGCGAAGCGCCACCTGCTCGAGGCCAACCTGCGCCTCGTCGTCAGCATCGCCAAGCGCTACCTCGGTCGCGGCATGCTCTTCCTCGACCTGATCCAGGAGGGCAACCTGGGCCTGATCCGCGCGGTCGAGAAGTTCGACTACACCAAGGGCTACAAGTTCTCGACGTACGCGACCTGGTGGATCCGGCAGGCGATCACCCGGGCCATGGCCGACCAGGCACGCACCATCCGCATCCCCGTGCACATGGTCGAGCAGATCAACAAGCTGACCCGCGTCCAGCGCGAGATGCTGCAGGAGCTCGGCCGCGAGCCGACGCCGGAGGAGCTCGCCAAGGAGCTCGACATGACCCCGGAGAAGGTCGTCGAGATCCAGGGCTACGCCCGCGAGCCGGTCAGCCTCGAGACGACGATCGGCGACGACCAGGACAGCAACCTCGGTGACTTCATCGAGGACGCCGACGCCCCCGTCGCTGCCGAGGTCGTGTCCTACGGCCTGATGCAGGAGCAGCTCAACGAGGTCCTGCGCACTCTGACCGACCGCGAGGCGGCGGTCGTCAAGATGCGCTTCGGCCTGGTCGACGGCCAGCCGCGCACCCTCGACGAGATCGGCCGGGAGTTCGGGCTGACCCGTGAGCGGATCCGCCAGATCGAGTCCAAGACGCTGTCCAAGCTGCGGCACCCGAGCCGCTCGCAGAAGCTGCGCGACTACCTCGACTGAGCCGGCCGGCTACCTCGACGTCGGCAGGCCCGCAGCCCGCCAGGACTGCAGGAAGGCCATCGTCACCGCGGCCGCGTTGTTGGCGGCCAGCTGCCGGTAGACCGCGAACTGCACGGGAAACCCGGGCAGGCCCAGCGGGTCGCCCTTGCCGTCGGAGACCGCGCGGATGCCGAGGAACGGCAACCGGCGCTTGGTGGCCACCTGAAGCACCGCGTCGGTCTCCTCGTCCTGCGCGTCAGCCGTCGACGTCGTGGCCGCCGGCGGCTGGAACAGCGCCTGGAAGAAGCCAGGGTCGAGCATCGACGGCGCCCGGCTGGCGAACGTCTGGGCGTTGCTCGGCACCCCCTCGGCCGTCAGGCACGGCTCGCAGCCCGCGATGTCACCGCCGCCGGGCACGCAGGGCACTGCGCGCCCCCCGAACGGGTCGGACGTGGTCCCGTCCCCACCGATCCGCAGCACCGGTGCCTGCGGCAGGTGGACCGGGGTGGGTGCGTCGACGCCGGGGCAGGCGCAGGCCGCGTCGCCGACCGGCACGTCCTGAGTCAGCTTCACCCTCTTGGCGTCCAGGGACCGTGACACCCGGAGCATCGCGGCGTCCACGCCGTGCCAGGACTTGCCGTTGTCCGATGTCCACCGACGCGGGACGGCGACGTCACCGATGAACCCGCGGCTGCCGGCGACCCCCGAGAACACCGCGGCCCGGAACGGGCAGCTCGACAGCCCGAGGGCGGCTTCCGTCGTACGCGCCGCATTGGCCGGTCCGATGCCCGTCATCGCGAGCAGGACGTCCACGCCCTGCAACCGGCCCTCGTAGAACAGGTGGCCGTCCTTGCTGCGCGTGGCCGTCAGCGCAGCTCCCCGCACGAGCGGGTTCAGCTCGAGTGGCATCGCGCTCAGCACCAGCACGCGCTGCTGGCAGCGCGCCGCAGGAGCCGTCGCGGCCGCCGGCCCCGCCACGGCGACCGTCAGGAGCACGGCGAGCCCGCTCAGCAGCCCCGTCGCCTTGCGGATGGCCGTCGACACTCGTGCCTCCCCGGTGGCGGCTGGGTCCGCCTCCCGGATCGTTCGACATCCGGGCCCGCGATCCTGCCGCCGCGTACGGTCGCGGCGTGCAGCCGGTGTCCCCCCAGGAGTTCGAAGGGCTCGTCGCGGACGCGCTCGACACGCTGCCCACCGAGCTGGCTGCGCACTTCGACAACGTGGTCGTGGTCGTTGAGGACGAGCACCCCGAGGACCCGGACATCCTTGGTCTGTACGACGGCGTAGCGCTGACCGAGCGGGTCCACTACACCGGGGCGCTGCCGGACCGGATCAGCCTCTACCGGATCCCGCTGTGCCTGATGGCCGAGGACTACGACCACCTGGTCGAGGAGATCGCGATCACCGTCGTCCACGAGTTCGCGCATCACATGGGCATCGATGACCATCGGCTGCACGTCCTGGGATGGGACTGAGCCCGCCCAAACTGGCCCAGATGACCCTGTCCCGGCGCGCCGGGCGCAGGGATGATCTCCGGAGCGCTCGGCGTTCAGGCCGGTAGACCAGTCGACGCGGCACCGGGGGGTGACGTGAGCACGATCGAGGCGCGCGGGCCGCTGCTCGTCCGCGCCACTCCGCGACTGCTCTCGGCCGTCCGGGAGATCGCATTGCTCAGCGGTGTCTTCGTGATGTACGAGCTGGGTCGGCACCTGGTGCGCAACCGGGCCGGGCTGGCCTTCTCCGACGCCGACAGCGTCGTGTCGCTCGAGCGGACGCTGCGGCTGCCCAGCGAGAAGAGCGTCCAGCACCTGCTGCTCAGCAACGACAGCCTGATCCACGCCGCCAACGTGTTCTACGTGTCGGTGCACTTCCCGGCCACGGTGGCGTTCCTGGTCTGGATGTGGGCCTTCCGGCCGCGCGCCTACACCTGGGCCAGGTCCCTGCTCGTCAGTCTCACCCTGGTCGCGCTGCTGCTGCACGTGACGTTCCCCCTGGCGCCACCGCGGATGCTGTCGGGACAGGGGTTCGTGGACACGATGGCTGTCTACGGGCCGTCGGCGTACGGCGGATCGACGGAGGGCGTGACGAACCAGTACGCCGCGATGCCCAGCCTGCATGCTGCCTGGGCCATCGCCATCGCAGCGGTGCTCATCGTGGTGCTGAAGGGCCGCTGGCGCTGGCTGGCCGCCCTGCACCCGGTCCTGACCGTCGCGGTGGTCGTCGGGACCGCCAACCACTACTGGCTGGACGTCGCCGGCGCCGGTGCCCTGGACCTCCTGGCTATGCACGTGCACGGGTACTCACCGGCCGCGGACGGCCCGGTGAGCGCACCGTGCGGTCGCCCCGCGCGGCCAAGCATGAGATAGTCCGTTCGTACTGTCCGTTTCAGGGCGAACCGTCCCCCTGATTGTGAGGGACCTCACCCGATCTAGTGCTGTCGGAATCCTCCGGGGTGCAGGATCGTTGACCCTTCGTGGGCCATCCGAACGTGGAAGGCCCTCCTGGGACGTCGTCGCCGTCTTCCCGGCCCGTCCCGCACGCTCACGACCAACCGTTCAGGAGATCTGCCATGTCCGCCCCCGCCCGCCCCCTCGAGCTCCTCGAGGACGGCGCCGTGCCCGCGAACCCCACCACCCGTCGTACGACGAAGACCGCCGCGAAGCCGGCTGCCAAGGCGACCAAGGCAGCCCCCGCCGCGAAGGCACCCGTGACGTCGCCCGCGAAGGCCCCGGCGGCGAAGGCCGACGTGGCGAAGGCCGCCGTGAAGCCCGCCGTCAAGACCCCGGCTGCGAAGCCGGTCGAGGACACCGCCCCCGAGGGCGACACCGTCTTCCCGGAGCCGGCCGAGCCGACCGCTCCGGTCGCCGCCGACGACGAGGCCGCGCCGATCGCGCTCGACGAGGCGCCTCCCGGCATCGACCTGGTCAAGGCCTACCTCCGCGAGATCGGCCGCGTCGCCCTGCTCACGGCCGAGATGGAGGTCGACCTCGCCAAGCGGATCGAGGCCGGTCTGTTCGCGACCGAGAAGCTGCGCGCCCACAACGACGGCGAGGTGAAGATCCCGATCGCCATGCGCCGGGACCTCGCCGAGATCGTCATCGACGGCGAACGGGCCAAGCGGCACCTGCTCGAGGCCAACCTGCGCCTCGTCGTGTCCCTGGCCAAGCGGTACCAGGGCCGCGGCCTCGACCTGCTGGACCTCGTCCAGGAGGGCAACCTCGGCCTGGTCCGCGCGGTCGAGAAGTTCGACTACGCCAAGGGCTACAAGTTCTCGACCTACGCGACCTGGTGGATCCGGCAGGCGCTGCAGCGCGCGCTGGCCGACCAGGGCCGCACCATCCGCGTGCCCGTCCACATGGCCGAGCTGATCACCAAGGTGACCCGCACGCGGCGCGACCTCACGCAGACCCTCGGCCGGGAGCCCACGTCCGAGGAGCTCGGTGAGCCGCTCGGCATGACCCCCGACAAGATCGAGGAGATCCTGCGCTACGGCCGCGACACGCTGTCGCTGCAGGCGCCGGTGGGCGACGACGACGCCGTGCTCGGTGACTTCATCACCGACACGGACTCGGTCGACCCGCAGATGGCGGTCGAGACGCAGATGCTCCAGGGCCAGCTGTCGGAGGTCCTCGAGGCGCTGCCCGAGCGGTCCGCGATCGTCATGAAGATGCGCTTCGGGCTGGTCGACGGCCGGCCGCGCACCCTCGACGAGGTCGGTCGCCACCTCGGCCTCACCCGCGAGCGGATCCGCCAGATCGAGCGCGACACGCTCGCCGAGATCCGCGCCGGCGGGCGCGCCGACGGGCTGCGCGAGTACGTCGCGTAACCCGTTCCCCGAGCCGACGGCCGCTCCTCCCTCTCGCCAGGGAAGGGCGGCCGTCGTTCGTCGTCAGGCCCGGGAGACGAAGGCCGTCCAGGTCGTGCCGACTCGTGTGAGGGCCAGCCAGACGCTGTCCACCCCGGCGGCGGCCATCGCCGCACTCAGCTGCACTGCCTCGTAGCCGTAGCGCGGCGTGGCGACCTCGGCCCCGGCACAACGCCCCCGGGCCGCGACGTACGGCGTGGTGATCGCGTCCACCGACCACACCCCCTGGGTGGACCGACAGGCGAAGGCGTGCCGACCCTGGCAGTCCGCCGCGTGCCAGCGGCCGGCTGCCGCCTGGACGGCGCAGTTGCCGGCCGCTGACGGCTCGCCGTCGGCCCAGCTCCAGACCGACGC
>JAVXVI010000400.1:0-8648 GCA_032230005.1 Actinomycetota bacterium
AGGGCGGAAGTGAGCGTGACTGTCAGGCACCTACCGGAACGACTGTCGCCCACCTACCGAAACCGCGTCCGCAACCTGTCGCCCAGGAACCGGAACCAAGGTGTCCACCATGAACCGGACTCTCACATGTGAAGTTTTGCCCCATGGCTGCCCCATGATCTTGAAACTGGGGCGCTCAGCGAGCCTGTGAACTCCGGTTAACCGCCTCTGACCTGCGGCTTTGTGGGGTGAGTGACGGGGCTCGAACCCGCGACAACCGGGATCACAACCCGGTGCTCTACCAGCTGAGCTACACCCACCATGGTGCGGCAGAAAGCATAGCGGCCACCGCGGCCTGCAGCCCGATCACTCAGCTCGCGCGACGGCCGGCCCGGCCGAGGGGCCGGCACCGACCAGCGGCGGCACGGGGGAGTTGGCTGTCTGCTGGGCGAGCGGCCCGAGCCAGTTGCGGACCAGCGCCAGCCCGGCCTCGGCCGAGAAGTGGAAGCCGTCCGGCCGGCCGTTCGGCACCCCCTCGACCGTGTCGGTGTACTGCCCGCCCGGGCAGATCCGGTTGAACAGGTCCGCGTGCTGCACGCCCGGCATGGAGTCGTAGATGTTGAGGTTGAGCTGCCGGACGCGCAGCGGCGGGTTCGACATGCCGTCGAAGGTGTCGTAGCGCTGCCAGTCGCCACACGGCGTGTTGGTCAGCAGGATCTTCGCGCCGTTGCCGCTCCAGCCCTGGATCGCGGTCGACAGCTCCTTGCTGAGCCACTGGTCGAACTGCGGATCACCCGCGTGCTGCCAGGTGGTCCACTCCGGCAGCTTGCGGTCGAACACCTCGTTGATGCCGTCCTCGACGATCACGACGTCGGGGGCGAACTGCTCCAGGGCTTGGCGTCGTTGGCTCGACGGGTCGTCCCACCACCCGCACAGCGGGTCGATCGCGAACGGATGGTCGGGCGTGATCCGGCGCTCCCCGCCGCGGCTCAGTGGGCAGCCCGGGATCGACAGGTCGTAGGCGACGATGTCGCTGCGCTCCTTCTGCCACGACAGGAAGCTGTGACCGAGGTTGAAGCCGATGGAGTCGCCGACGATGGCCACCTTGAACTGACCCGCCGACGCGGTCGGCACGGGCGGGACCTTCGACTTCTTCGGGTCAGCGACCAGCTCGGCAGGCACGGCCGCCCGCTTCGATCGCAGAGCCGGCACGGAGCCGACCGGCTGCTGGCCGAGCACCGACGACGGCGCGTTCTGCGCCGCGCGCTGCTGCCCCACCCGGACCGGCGCCACCGGCCTGGCCGCTTTGGTCGGTGCACGACCCGCCACCACAGCCGGTGCGATGCCGTTGGCGCTGCCGGCGGTCTGCACCGGTGGCACGAGCTTGGGCAATGCCAGCTGTCCGGTTGCGAGTGCGATGGTCACGACACCTGCCGTCGCCGTACCAGCCCACGCGACCAGACCGCGGCCGAGCGGCAGGTAGCCATAGCGGATCGGCTGCTCGAACACGACGTACGAGCCGTAGGCCGCGAGCAGTGTCACGACCAGCCGGAGCAGCAGGAGCCGGAATCCGTCGTAGCCGGTGAAGTGCTTGGTCAGCAGCAGGAAGATCGGCCAGTGGAAGAGGTAGACGCCGTACGAGATCCGGCCGAGCGCGACGGCCGGCTCGAGAGCGAGCAGCCGTGACACCGCAGACCTCGGCTGGACAGCTGCAGCGATGACAGCGGACGACGCAACTGCCAGGGCGAGGAAGCCGCCGCGGTAGAGCATCGCGTCGCCCTTGTTGATCAGCGCGAACGCCGCGAGCACGCCGGCCAGGCCGACCAGTCCACCGGCCCCGACCAGATGACGCTCCACCGGAGTCAGCTCTCGAAGGCCGTCGGGCCGGACGAGCACCAGTGCCAGCAGTCCACCGACGAGCAGCTCGGCGATCCGCGCATCCGTGCCGTAGTAGGCGCGGCTCAACCCGCCGCCCGCTGCCTGCAGGTGCGCGGCCTGCAGCGTCGACAGCACCACGATGACGCCGAGGACGGCAGCGAGTCGTCCGCGGAGCATCGCGCCCTGCCGCCGCCCCACCACGTAGACGAACAGGAGAGGGAAGACGAGGTAGAACTGCTCCTCCACCGCCAGTGACCAGAAATGCTGGAACGGCGACGGCATCGCGAACAGGTCGGCGTAGGTCTGGTGCGTGAAGATGAACCGCCAGTTGGCCACCCACGTCGCAGACGCGATGGCGTCGCCGAGCACCCCCCGCGGCAGGGGCTGGTCGCTCAGATGCAGAACCAGTGCGACGAGCGGCAGGCAGAGCAGCATCGCGGGAACCAGCCGCCGCGCGCGCCGCCCCCAGAACGCTTGCAGGTCAACGTGCCCCGTCTTCTGCCGCTCCAGCAGCAGCAGTGCGGTGATGAGAAAGCCGGACAGCGTGAAGAAGACCGACACGCCGAGGTGGCCGCCGCGGACCTGTGTCAGGCCGGCATGGAAGAGGAGTACGGCGGCGACAGCCAATCCGCGCAGGCCGTCCAGTGCTGGCAGGTAGCCGAGGCGGGCGCCCCGGGTCTGCTCAGCATCACTCGGCATGCAGTGCCTTTCGTCGAACTGTCGGGTATGTCCCTGCCCCCCGATCGCGCGACGAACCACCGGGTCTCAGTCGGGGACGCGCTCCGACGCTTCAGGCACGCGTGAGGCACCTGCCGGATCACCCACCGCAAGACCTGCTGCGATCGCGGCTGCCTGCTCCGACGACGGTCCCGGTTGCGGCACGAAGATCGCGGCCCGGTAGTAGCGCAGCTCCTGCACCGACTCGAGGATGTCGGCCAGCGCACGGTGCCCGCCGCCCTTCTTCGGCGACGCGAAGTACGCCCGCGGGTACCACCGCCGGGCCAGCTCCTTCACCGAGGACACGTCGACCATCCGGTAGTGCAGCCACTCGTCCAGCTCCGGCATGTCTCGCGTCAGGAAGCCGCGGTCGGTCGCGATCGAGTTGCCGCACAGCGGCGCCTTGCGCCCCTCGGGCACCCACTCCTTGATGTACGCGAGGACCTGCTGCTCGGCGTCCTTGACGCTGACGGTCGACGCCAGCACCTCGTCGGTCAGCCCTGACGAGGCGTGCATCTCGCGCACCACGTCGGGCATCCGCGCCATCTCGTCGGCGGTCGCGCCGATGACGACGTCGACCCCCTCGCCGAGGACGTTGAGCTCGCCGTCGGTGACCAACGCGGCCACCTCGATCAGCAGATCCGAGCCCACGTCGAGCCCGGTCATCTCGCAGTCGATCCACACCAACCGGTCGCTCACGCGGGCCACCCTACGTGGGCATCGCGCGGACTAGGGTCCCAGCACGCCGTACGACGGAAGGAACGCCCATGACCAAGGCAGACGACACCGCGGCAGCACTCGGCAAGGCCTACGCGTTCGACGGGCCGGCGCTCGAGCTCGGCGCCCTGGTCCTCGACAACGAGGCGCACCCCGACGCGCGCATCCGGATGCCGCTGTCGATGCTGAACCGGCACGGGCTCGTCGCCGGCGCGACCGGCACCGGCAAGACGAAGACGCTGCAGCTCATCGCCGAGCAGCTGTCCGACGCAGGTGTCCCGGTGTTCCTCGCCGACATCAAGGGTGACGTCAGCGGCATGGCTGCTCCTGGGCAGACGAGCGACCGCATCACCAAGCGCGCAGCCGACACCGCCACGGACTGGAAGGCGCGCGGCTTCCCGGCGGAGTTCCTCAACCTCGGCGGCCAGGGCGGCACCGGCGTGCCCGTCCGCGCAACGATGACCGCGTTCGGCCCGATCCTGCTCAGCAAGGTGCTCGGCCTCAACGAGACCCAGGAGAGCAGCCTCGGTCTGGTCTTCCACTTCGCCGACAAGGCGGGTCTGCCGCTGCTCGACCTCAAGGACCTGCGGGCGGTCATCAGCCACCTGACCAGCGACGAGGGCAAGGCCGAGCTCGAGGAGCTCGGCGGGCTGTCCGCCGCGACCGCCGGAGTGATCCTGCGCGAGCTCATCGGCCTCGAGGATGCCGGTGGCGACGTCTTCTTCGGCGAGCCCGAGTTCGACACCGCCGATCTGATGCGGACGACGCCGGATGGCAAGGGCATCTTGTCGATCATGGAGCTGCAGGGCCTGCAGGCGCAGCCCCAGCTGTTCTCCACCTTTCTCATGTGGCTGCTCGCCGACCTGTTCCACGACCTGCCCGAGATGGGCGACGTCGACAAGCCCAAGCTGGTCTTCTTCTTCGACGAGGCGCATCTGCTGTTCGACGGCGCGAGCAAGGCGTTCCTCGACGCGATCGCGCAGACCGTCCGGCTGATCCGCTCCAAGGGCGTCGGTGTCTTCTTCGTGACGCAGACGCCGAAGGACGTGCCGGCTGACGTGCTCGCTCAGCTCGGCAACCGGGTGCAGCACGCGCTGCGCGCCTTCACCCCGGACGACGCCAAGGCGTTGAAGGCGACCGTCGGGACGTTCCCGAAGAGCGATGTGTACGACGACCTCGGTGAGCTGCTGACCACGCTCGGCATCGGCGAGGCGGTTGTCACGATCCTGTCCGAGAACGGCGCACCGACGCCGGTCGCGTGGACCCGGATGCGGCCGCCCGCGTCGCTGATGGCGCAGCTCGACGCGGCCCAGCAGCAGGCGATCGTCACCGCGAGCCCGTTGCAGTCGGAGTACGGGACGCCCGTGGATCGCGAGTCGGCCTACGAGAAGCTGCTCGCGAAGGTGGCCCCGGCTCCGGAGCAGCAGGCCCCGGCCCCGCAGCGGGAGGAGCCCCACCAGGGCGGCGGCCACGGCGGAGAGGTCGCCGCGGGGGTCGGCGGAGCGATCGCGGGCGTGCTCGGCTCCAGCGTCTTCAAGTCCTTCGCCCGATCGGCCGCCAGCGCCGCGGGTCGGGAGATCACGCGATCCATCTTCGGGACCGCGCCGCGTCGTCGTACGACCCGCCGCCGGTAGCCGTTCGGCAAAGTCGGTCCTTTCGGCGCATCTGCGTGGGAAGGTCCCCGTCGTGAGGATCACGGGAGCAGCACTCGTCGCCGCGGCCGTCCTGGCCACGGCATGCGGGTCGAGCAGCAGCCCCAACCCACGCGCGGCCGCGACGCCGAGCAGCACGCCGTCCGCGAGCCCCACGGTCGAGCAGAGCCCGCCTGCGGGTGCGTTGACGTCGGCCCGGCTGAAGGCGGCTCTGATCGGCGTCTCCGACCTGCCGACCGGGTTCAGCAAGGACTCCGTCGCGCTCGGCACGACACTGCTCACCAGTGCCACCGACACCGCCTGCGCGAAGGCCTTCCAGACCGTCAACAGCGTTCTGAAGAGTGGTCCGGTAGCCGTCTTCGCAGAGGCCCACGCGTCCTTCAGCAAGGGCAAGACCGGCCCGTTCCTGCGCGACAGCATTCGGAGCTATCCGACCCGTGCCGCCGCTGTCAGGTTCCTCGCTGATGTGCACTCGGTGTTCACGAAGTGCCCGACGTTCCAGGTCACCAACCCGACGACGCAGCGGGTCACCGCGGTGCGACTGTCGCCGCTCGCGTTCCCCAGAGTGGGCAACGAAGGCGTTGCTGTCGTGGCGGAGCTGGCGACCAGGGGTGGGTCAGTGCTCCGGTCCCTGCTGGTCTTCGCCCGGCAGGGCCAGAGCATCGCCTACGTCGTCGAGATCGCGAACGGTGCTTCTGACGCGCCGCTGCTGGAGAAGGCGGTCCGCGCGCAGGTCGCGAAGCTGACCAAGGCCTAGTTGCCCGGAAGCACGACCTGCTTGGCGAACGTCGTCACACCGGCGCTCTTGTTGAGGCGTACGACGTAGAAGCCGGTGTTGCCGTCGGAGTACCAGATGTCATTGGTGGCCTCGTCGTACGCCGGTGCCGACATCGCGAAGGAACCGGCCTTCGTCGGGTTGGTCGCGGTGCCCTCGATCAGCGGCTTGTTGAAGTAGCCGATCTCGCGGGGCGCGGCCGGCTTGGAAATGTCGAAGATCCGCAGGCCGGACATGATGAAGCTGCACGCGATGATGTTGGGATCGACCCGGCTCGGCAGCGAGCAGTAGTGCCCCTGGTAGCCCTGGAACGGCTGGTTCTGGTCGTTGCCCTGGTCGGCCTGGATCGCGTCCTGCATCTCAGGCATGTTGACCTTGAGCCGGATGTTGGAGACGACGAACGGCTTCTTCTCGTTCTGCACGTCGATGATGCGGGCTGCGCCGATGGCAGCGCCGGAGCCGAACTCGTCGATCTCCATGAGGTACTTGTGGCCGTCGCGGGTGAACGGCGTCGCGTTCTGCGGGGTACTCACGGTCTTCCAGGTCAGCCGGCTCACCAGCGGCACCGACGGGTTCATGACGCGCTTCTGGATCTGGCTGACGTCGAGAACGGTCAGCCCGGAGTAGTCGCCGTTGCTGAACCCGGCCTCTGCCATGTAGAGGCGGTTGCCGTCATCGCTGATCGAGACGCCGTGCGGCTGGTAGTCGCTGCTCAGCCACAGCAGCGTCGGCACCGACGGGTTGGTCAGGTCGACAGCGGCGAGGGTGTGGAAGTACAGCGACGCGACGTAGAAGGTGTTGCCGTCAGGGGAGAAGCCGCCCTCGTGACCGAGGATGCCCATGGGGCTGCTGGCGAGCAGCGTCGGGTGCAGGCAGTCGGTCTTGACGTCCCAGACGTCGACGAAACCGGGGTTGGTCGTCGGGTAGGCCATGTCCGCGACGATCAGGCCGCGCTTGACGTTGAGCCGAACCGACTCGTGCGGCGAGAGCATCGCCGGGCTGCGCATCGTGTCGGTGTGCACCGGGTGCGCCGGGTCCTTCATGTCCATGACGTAGACGCCCGGACCCTCGGCCTGCTGGTCGGGGACGTTGGTCGGGAACAGCAGCGTGCTGTCGTAGTAGCCGCACTCGTGGCCGGCCTTGTCGACGTAGCGCTCCACCCGGTAGCCGCCGGAGACGCCGGTGTGGCTGATCTGGGTGACGTTGCAGGTGTAGCCCTTGGCGGCCCGGCCGCTGGCGACGTCGGAGACCGGCGCGCGACCCTGCGTCTTCTCCGGCAGTGAGCCCTTGTCGCAGGCGATGCCAGGCGTGGGGCCGGCGTACGGCGTGGCAGCTCCGCTCGCGCTGTTGACCGCCCCGGTGCCGATGGTGGCAGCGGTCAGGGCGAGCGCGACGGCAAGGCGCTTGGACACGGCTGGGATACGCATCCTGAACATTTCGACGTCACGGCACCGACTCCTGCCTGGGACGTCCGGGCGGGCGCTTCGATGCGTTGAGTGGTCGGGATTCGACCTGCTTGCCGCGCAGCAAGCGGGTCCGTTCCCGACCCTCAACCGGTGGTGGTTGGCGTGAAAGCGGCCGCGGCGCGCCCGGCAGGAATCGAACCTGCGACCAAGTGCTTAGAAGGCACCTGCTCTATCCCCTGAGCTACGGGCGCAGGGTGGGAGAACGGTACCGGGGAAGGGCCCCGCGAGGGCTCAGTCCGCGATGCAGCGGGCCAGGCCCTGGACCGTCTCGTCGAGAAGCGGCGCATTCCCCTCGGCGACGGCGTACGCGGCAAGCGCCGCGCAGAGGAACCCGCCGAGCACGCGGGCCCGCAGCGCGGTCTCGTTCGAAATGGCGCCGTACGCCGCAAGAAAGGCCTGCCGCGCGTCGCCCGCAAAGGCAGAGAACGCCAGGGACAGGTCCACAGACGGGTCGGCGAGGCAGACGTCGCCCCAGTCGATGACCCCGCTGGCGGCGCCGCCCTCGACCATCAGGTGCCGGACGTGCAGGTCCCCGTGGACCAGGCACGGCTCGCCAGTCGGGTCGCCCAGGCCGGCGGCCTCTTCC
The DNA here is from genome assembly GCA_032230005.1 of Actinomycetota bacterium. Taxonomy (GTDB): domain Bacteria; phylum Actinomycetota; class Actinomycetes; order Mycobacteriales; family SCTD01; genus RYN-124. The sequence continues at coordinate 7,771 of JAVXVI010000400.1, forward strand.
AGCAGCGGCTCGAGGTCGGGCAGCCCGGGCTGCTCCAGCTCGGCCAGCCAGCGGCGTGTGGCGGTCCCGCGGACCGCCGGGTTGGCGCGCCGCATCGGGTCGGTCGGCAGAGCAGCCCGCAGGTCCGCGGGCGGGTCGGTGTCGTGGAGGGCCCGCAGGAAGCGCCCGACGGCCACGGCGACCGGCGCGCGGCCGGCCTCGGGCATTCCCACCATCTCGGTCCCGGGCACGAGCCGGCCACCCCAGAACGGCCAGCCGTTCTCACTGCCGATCAGCTCCGGCACCGGGATCGGCAGCGGCAGCTGTGGTGCGAGCCACGGCAGTACGGCGATCTCCCGCCGTACACCGTCAAGTGCCTGCTCGCGTCGGGGGAAGCGGAACACCCACTGGTCACCGACGAGGTGGACGGTGTTGTCCCAGCCCTCGCCAAGCACCCGCACCGAGGCGCCCTTGAGCCTCGGGAACTGCTCGCCCACCAGCTCGGCCGCCCGAGCGGCGTCGACCACGTGCTGTGGCTCCCACGCGGTTGACGGCACCGGGGGACGGTAGCGGCCGGAGTCGCGCGTCCACAGGCGATCTGCGCATCCACAGCCGGCAGCGGGACGGCCACAGGCAGACCGCGGTGACCCGAAGGTGATGCGCAGCCGGAGGAGATGCCGATGGCAAGAGCAGCGGAGGACGCTTTGAACGGACCCCAGATGACCGTCGTCGGCAACGTCGGAGCCAGCCCGCGGCTGCGCTCGTTGGCCGACGGGACCTTCGTGGCCGACTTCCGGGTCGCCATGACGCCGAGCCGGTTCGACAGGACGAGTGGGACATGGGTCGACCAGGAGACCCTCTGGTTCAGCGTGACCTGCTGGCGGTCGCTCGCCGAGCAC
>JAVXVI010000401.1:0-23744 GCA_032230005.1 Actinomycetota bacterium
GACGAGGTACTGCTGCCGGCGCCGTACTGGACGACCTACCCCGAGGCCATCCGACTCGCCGGCGGGGTCCCGGTGGAGGTCGCGACCGACGAGTCGACCGGCTACCACGTGCAGGTCGCCCAGCTCGAGGCCGCGCGTACCGAGCGCACGAAGGTGCTGCTGTGGTGCTCGCCGTCCAACCCGACCGGCGCCGTGGCAACGCCCGCGGAGGTCGAGGCGATCGGCCGCTGGGCCGTCGAGCACGGCATCTGGGTCGTCGCCGACGAGATCTACGAGCACCTCGTGTACGGCGACGCCGAGCACGTCTCGATGCCGGTCGCCGTACCGGACCTCGCGGACACGTGCGTCATCGTCAACGGCGTCGCCAAGACCTACGCCATGACCGGCTGGCGGGTGGGCTGGCTCATCGGGCCGGCCGACATCGTCAAGGCAGCGACCAACCTGCAGTCGCACGCGACGTCCAACGTCGCCAACGTCTCGCAGATCGCCGCCCTCGAGGCGCTGACCGGGGACCTGTCCGCGGTGGCCGACATGCGTGCAGCCTTCGACCGCCGCCGCAAGACGATGGTCCGGCTGCTCAACGAGGTGCCCGGCGTGACCTGCCCGGAGCCGGACGGCGCCTTCTACTGCTACCCGTCGGTCAAGGGCGTGCTCGGCAAGAAGCTGCGCGGCAAGACGCCCGCGACCTCAGCGGAGCTGGCCGAGCTGCTCCTCGACGAGGCCGGCGTCGCGGTGGTGCCGGGCGAGGCGTTCGGCACGCCTGGGTACTTCCGGCTCAGCTACGCCCTCGGCGACGCTGACCTCGAGAAGGGCATCCTGCGGATGAAGGAGCTCTTCGCCGAGGCCAGCTGACGTCGGCTCAGACGGGGCGACGAGGGGCGGGTACGACGGCGACCTCGCGAGCCACCAGCTCCTGCATCGCGGTGTAGCCGCGATCCATCAGCTCCGGCGTGTGCGAGAAATCGCGCAGCTCGTGCCGGTCCAGCTCGAGCCTGGGCAGGCGCGCCACCCGCTGGCCCGGCCGGTCCTCGGCGTGCAGGTCCAGCTGCGAGCGGGTGATCGCGAATGACAGCAGCAGCACGTCGAGAGCTGACATGCGCTCGTCACGCCGGCCGAGCGAGCCGCCGGTGACGTCGAGGACCCAGGTGCGGGCGGCGCCGAGATCCAGCGCCCGGTTGGTCGGGACCGGGCAGGTCACGCCACCGTCGACGTGGACACTGCCGCCGAGCGGGACGGGCGGGAAGACCGCGGGCAGGCAGGCGCTGGCCGTCAGGACCGTGACCGGGTCCCCGGTGGTCCACCAGCAGGAGCTGCCGGTGTGGAGGTCGGTCGTGACAACGTGGCACGGAACCGCCGTCTCGGCGAGGTCGGCGATCGGGACGGTGCGGCGGATGAGCTCCCGGAGCGCATCAGGCTCGTAGAGGTGGTCGTCGCGGCGCACCAGGTGCGTGGCGAGCATGCGGCGGTTGCCCCCGAACACGTCCTTGCGGTCGAGGGAGCGCCAGATCCGCTCGATCTCGTTGAGCCGCGCGATGCTCGGGTCCATCGCCAGGGCGGCGGCGTTCAGCGCACCGACGGAGCAGCCGACGAACAGGTCGGGCGTGATGCCGGCCTCGAGCAGGGCGCGCAGGGCGCCGATCTGCACGGCGCCCAGGCTGCCTCCGCCGGAGAGCACGACGGCCTCTCGCAGGCGTCCGCCGGCCTCCGGTGGGCGCCGGCGCCTCAGCACTGAGAGCACCGTCATGTCGTTCCCCCTGCGGAGATCATCTCAGGACTTGAGCCTCAGGTCTTCCCGTCCGCGAAATCTCTGCAGAAAGCGGTCATAGGTCCGGCGGCTCTCCTTGTCGCGGTACCCCGGCTCGCTGTCGTGGTAGCCGCGGTGCCGGTCCTGCCGCACCGGCAGGTCCATCGCGACGAGCCGTCCGACGCCCGCGTCCCGCAGCAGGTAGGACCACTCCATGTCGGCGTTGCGGTAGAAGCGCGCCTTGCTGGGCAACGGCACGGCAAGAGCGACCTGACGTCGTACGGCGAACAGGTATCCCAGCAGGGCCTCGACCTCACCCGGGCCGGCGTCGACGAACTCGGTCCAGCCGTCGGCGACCTTGACGCCCCGCCAGCCGGCCGCGGCGACCCCCGGGTCGTCGAAGGCGGCGAGCAGCGGCGTGAGGGCATCGCCCTCGAGCACCGTCGACACGTCCATGAGGACGTGGACCGCCGCGACGTCACTGGTCACCAGGGCCTGCCGAGCCTCCGCCCAGCCGGCGGGCCGCTCGACGTGCAGCTCCTCGACGCGCGGGGACCCGGCCAGCTCGTGGACCACCGCGCCGGCGTCCGTGCTGCCGTTCTCGAGGAGCAGCACGACGACGTCGTCGGACGTGTGCTCGAGCAGAGCGGCCACGCAGGTGCGCAGGTCGTCGGGCCACCCCTCGACCAGCAGGGCGACGGTGCACCGGCGGGCATCGGGTTCCGCGGACCGGTCCGGCAGGTCGCGGACCGAGGGCAGGACGTCGTACGGCGGCCGTTCGGCAAGCGACCAGCCGTCGGCGCCGTCCCGGACAGTCCAGCCGCGGTCGGCGATCTCGTCGCGCAACCGGTCGCTGGCCGCGAAGTCCTTCGCGGCCCGGGCAGCCGCGCGCTCCTCGGCCAGGTCCCGGATATCGGCGGGCGGCTCGACATCGGGAAGGTCCACGGACTGGACGGTAGGTCAGCGCTGCGGCTCGAGCGACTCCAGCCGGATGTCATAGGTCTCGGAGTAGTGGACGACGCCGGCCGACGTGTCGCGGTCGGTCTCCGTAGTGGCCGTGCCCCGGAGGAGCAGGCCAGAGCTGGTGAACCACTCCTCGCGCGAGGTCGAGCCACGGGTCGACCCCGTCAGTCGCCCCTCGACGTGCACGTGCACCGACGCGGTCCGGCGGCCGCCGACGGTCACGTCGGCGACGTCCACGACCCGGACCGTGAGACGGACGACGGTGTCGTCGCTCTTGCAGCTCCCGGCTGTTGTGGCGCCCGGCCGCGGCCGCGTGGGGACGATGACCAGGCCGGGGCCGCAGACCAGGACCTGCTCCTCGGACTGGCCGAAGAACTCGCGGCGCTGGATGCTCTCGCCGGCCTCGAGGCCGTGGTTGCCGCGGCAGAGCGTGTTGAGGCTGTAGCGCTCCTTCAGCGGCTGCCAGCGGTCTTCTGAACCGCAGCCGCTGTGGCGGTAGCTCATGGCCGTCTCGGCCGGGTAGTCGTGACGGGCACCGCCGAGGACGTTGACCTCCTCGTGCCCGGAGGTCGCGTAGCGGTAGACACCCGCCGTCACCTCGGGCACCGCGGCCGTGGCCTGCGACGGGCGGGGGCTTGCGCTGGGCGTCAGAGGCGCCGCGACGGCCGACGCGGCAGCGCGCGCGGCACGCTCCGCCGGGCTGGCCGTGGGAGAGGGCGCACCAGGCGCTGTTGCTGCCGGCACACCCTCCGCACCGGCCTGCGCACGGAAGTCGGTGAGGGCCTGCTCCGCGTCGTACGGCGTCGCCCGGTCGTGGAACACGACGAGGCCGGTGTCCAACCCGACGATGCCCACAAGGGCGGCCGCAACGGCCGCCTCGCGCCATCGCATCAGGCGGAGACCTGCGACCGCAGTGCCTTCCGGTCGAGCTTCATGACGCTGGTCAGCGGAAGCGCGTCGACGACCCTGATCTCGCGGGGGTACTTGTAGGCGCCGAGGTGCTCGCGCCCGTACGCGATCAGCTCGTCCGTCGTCACCGTCGCCCCCGGTGCCAGCTGCACGAAGGCGACGACCTCCTCCCCGAGCTTGGGGTCGGGCCGGCCGACGGCCGCTGCACCGACGACCGCGGGGTGCGCGAGCAGCACGTCCTCGATGTCGCGCGGGTAGACGTTGAAGCCGCCGCGGATGATGAGGTCCTTGATGCGGTCGACGACGTAGAGGTAGCCGTCCTCGTCGAAGTGACCGACGTCGCCGGTGTGCAGCCACCCGTCGCGGACGGCCTGCTCGGTCGCCTGCGCGTCGTTCCAGTAGCCCATCATCAGCACCGGCCCGCAGACGCAGATCTCGCCGTCCTGACCGGCCGGCAGCACCATGCCGTCCGGGCCTTCGATCCGCACGTCGACGCCCGACACCGGCTTGCCGACCGACCCCACCCGGCGCGCGTCGTTGGGCTGGGAGCTGATCAGCGCGCTGGTCTCCGTGCAGCCGTAGCCCTCGCGGATCTCGCAGCCCGGGATCCGCCGCTCGAACTCCGCGGCGACGTCCGGCGCCAGCGGCGCAGCGCCGGAGCTGACCCGTTCGAGGCAGCTCAGGTCGTGCTCCTCGAGCGGCTGCGCGAGCAGCATCTGGATCATCGAGGGGACCAGCGCACTCGACTGGATGCGATGCTCCTCGACCAGCGAGATCCAGCCGACCGGGTCGAACCACCGCATCAGCACGCTCCGACCGGGTTCGCGCGCGTGCAGCCCGCCGACGGTGACGAGCAGCCCATAGGCATGCGCGAGCGGCAAGGGAAGCAGTCCGCGGTTGCGGCCGGGCGAGTAGGCCGCGTCTGCTGCAGCAGCGCCGGCTGCGTCGAGTGAGGCATGGCTCAGGGCGACGCCCTTGGAACGCCCCGTCGTGCCGCCCGTGTAGAGCAGGGCGGCCAGATCCGATCCCTGCCGGTCGACGAGCGGCAGCTCTGCTGCCGCCTCCAGCTCCTCCCAGCGGATCGCACCGGTGGACGGCTCGCCCACGACGACCACCGGCAGCCCGGCGGCTGCGGCCGTCACCTTCGGCAGGAACTCCGGCGTCGTCACGCAGGCAACGGCGCCCGAGTCCTGCACGACGTGCCTGATCTCCTCCTCCGTCAGCAGGAAGAGCACGGGCGTGGGTACGGCGCCCGCGCGCCACAGCGCGCTGTACGTGAGGCCGACCTCGGGACAGTTGGCCATGCAGACGACGACTCGGTCACCTGGGCCGATCCCGAGCTGGGTGAACCCGCCCGCGACGCGGGCGCTGCGGTTCGCGAGCTCGCCGGAGCGGAACCAGCGCCCCTCGAAGAACAGGCTCTCGCGGTCTCCGAACCGCTCGAGCACCTGCTCCGCACGACGACCCAGCGATGTCCCGGCTGCGGTCGTGGTCATCCGGCTCCTTCATCGGCAAGCAGTGCCGTGACCGTACGACGCATCACCGACTCGGCCGCTGCGGGGTCGAGGTGCCGGTCGGAGCGCAGGGCGTCCCACGCCGGGCCGCCGGTGGCGAGGTAGAGCGCGTCGAGCAGGCTCGGCCCGCGCGGGCCGGCGACCTCGCGCGCGAAGACCCGCGCCACCTCGGCGTCGGCGGAGGCGATGTAGCGCTCCCGGTTGCGGGCCAGCTGCGGGGAGAACGGCTCGCGGATGCGGGTCGCGCGCATGACGGGCATGAGGTACTCCAGGACCCGCGCGCGGCTGCGGCAGAACTGCTCGATCCGGTCCGCCAGCGGCAGGTCCGGCGCGACGACCTCGGCGACGGCGTACAGCCTGCGCAGCTCGCGCTCCCCGGCCTCGGCGTACAGCGTCTCCATGTCCGTGAAGTGCCCGTAGACCGTCCGCAGCGCGACCCCGGCCCGTGCCGCGACCCGCTGCGCTGTCGGCGTCAGATCACCCTCGTCGTGCAGTGCGAGCAGCGCATCGACGACTGCCTCCCGGGTCCGGCGGGACCGCTCGGTGCGGCCGTCGACCCGCGCATCGATGTCGACGGAGCTCACGACAGGCCTCCTGCGGGCGGTGCGAAGTCTGCACGGACTGTGCAGTTCGCGGCCTCTGTCCCGCAAGGGAGGTTCAGGCGAGGCGTACGACGGCGCGTGCTCCTGAGAGGACCTGGGTCCCGCCCTCGATAGTCGCGGTGAGGCCGACGACGACGCGGTTGCCGTCGAGCTTGTCCTCGACCCGGCCCGCGACCGTGAGCAGTGCGCCCTTGTCGTCGTCGGGCACGGGGACCGGCTTGCTGAACCGCACGCCGTACTCCAGGACCGCGCCGGGGTCGCCGACCCAGTCCGTCACGACGCGGCCGGCCTCGGCCATCGTGAACATGCCGTGCGCGATCACGTTGGGCAGCCCGACCGCCGTCGCGATGCGTTCGTTCCAGTGGATGATGTTGAAGTCGCCACTGGCTCCGCAGTACATGACCAGGTTGAGCCGCTGGATCGGGAACGACTGCTCGGGCAGCGTCGTGCCGACCTCGACCTCGTCGTACCGGATTCCGGCTGGCATGTCAGGCCTCCCTGGGGGCGGCCGTGCCGCGGCTCACCAGCGTGCTCGTCGTGGTCGCGACGCGCTCGCCGTCGGCGGCGGTCACCTCCGAGACCGTGGTCATGAGCTCGTTGCGGCCGGCGTCGCGGATGTCCGAGACCCGCATGACCGTCGACAGCACGTCGCCCGCGCGCACCGGCCGGTGCAGCTCGAAGCGCTGCTCGCCGTGCACGACGAGCGAGTAGTCGAGCCCCAGGTCCGGGTCGACCACGGGCGAGTCCATGCCGGCCCGGAAACCGAGTGTGGTGAGGAACGTCGGTGGCGCGATCACGTCCGGGTGCCCGGCGGCTCGGGCGGCATCCGGGTCGCGGTAGATCGGGTTGGGATCACCGATCGCGTCCGCGAAGGCGCGGATGTGCTCGCGGCCGACCTCGAAGGTCTCCTTGACCGGGTAGTCCCGGCCGATGAAGTCGCGGTTCAGGGGCATGCGCCGAACTTACCGACATGACAGAGGCCGGCCCCCAGGGGACCGGCCTCGACGACCTGCGGCTAGCGCGTCTCGCGGTGGTCGGTGTGCTTGCGGCAGAACGGGCAGAACTTCTTCAGGTCCATCCGGTCCGGGTCGTTGCGCCGGTTCTTGCGGGTGATGTAGTTGCGGTTCTTGCACTCCTGGCAGGCCATGGTGATCTTCGGGCGGACGTCGGTCGCGGCCATGGGAGAGGTGCCTGCTTTCGGGAGTGCGATCGGATGCGAAAAAGAGGCTACCCGAGTTATCGGGCAGCCGATGTAGCGGTGACCGGACTTGAACCGGTGACACAGCGATTATGAGCCGCTTGCTCTACCAGGCTGAGCTACACCGCCAAGGGCACTTCAGAGCCCCCTTACGGAATCGAACCGTAGACCTTCTCCTTACCATGGAGACGCTCTGCCGACTGAGCTAAGGGGGCGGCGAACCGCAGGAAGACTACAGGACGCGGGCGCGGCGGCCGGCGGCAGTTCCGGTCAGCGACCGGCCTCCTGGAGCAGGAACTCCCGCTCGCGCAGGTTGCCCGTCAGGGCGGCCGCAGCCCGGTACTCCTGCGCCGCCTCGCCGCCCCGGCCGAGCTCACGGAGCAGGTGCGCCCTGGTCGCCGGGAGATAGGCGTACGACGAAAGGCGCCCGTCCCGCGCCAGCTCGTCGACCAACTCGATGGCGACGGCCGGGCCGGCGACGAACGAGACAGCCACCGCCCGGTTGAGGGCCACGACCGGCGAGTCCCAGACGAGCAGCAACGCGTCGTACAGCGCCACGATCCTCGGCCAGTCCGTGTCCTCGGCGCGGGGCGCGGCCGCGTGCACCCCGGCGATGGCGGCCTGCAGGGTGAAGCGGCCGGCGCCGCCGGTGGTGAGCGCCTCGGCGGTGTGCCGCAGCCCCTCGGTGATGGCGGCCTGGTCCCAGCGCGTGCGGTCCTGGTCCTCGAGGCGGACGAGGCTCCCGTCGGCCGACGCCCTGGTCGCGTCGCGGGCCGAGGTGAGCAGCAGCAGGCCCAGCAGGCCGCGCACCTCCGGCTCGCCCGGCAGCAGTTCGACGAGAGTGCGTGCCAAGGCCAGCGCGCGGTCGACCAGGTCGGAGCGGACCAGCGCGTCGCCGCTCGGAGCGGTGTGCCCGGTGGTGAACAGCAGATGGACGGCGGTCAGGACAGGGTCGAGGCGGTCCGGCAGCTCGGCCGGGTCCGGGACCCGGTACGGGATCCGGGCATCGGCGATCTTCTTCTTGGCCCTGGTGATCCGGGCCGCCATCGTCGGCTCCGGCACGAGGAAGGCGCTCGCGACCTCGGCGGTCTGCACACCGCAGACGAGGCGCAGGGTCAGGGCGACCTGTGCCTCCGGCGACAGCGCCGGGTGGCAGCAGGTGAACAGCAGCCGGAGCCGGTCGTCAGGGACCGCTTCAGCGGCGGGCTGCGTAGCCTCCTCCGGCTCGACGAGGAGCGGGAGCTTGCGGCGCAGGGTCGCGTCGCGACGCAGCCGGTCCAGGGCCTTGCGACGAGCCGTCGTGGTCAGCCAGGCCCCTGGTGAAGCGGGGATGCCGCGCTCCCCCCACGTCGTGAGGGCGGCGACATAGGCCTCCTGCGCGCACTCCTCGGCGAGGTCGAGGTCGCCCGTGACGCGCACCGTCGCGGCGAGCACGAAGGCCCACTCGCGACGGTGCGCGTCGGCGAGCGCCGACTCCAGCCCTGGAGCCGCTGGGGTCACGCCCCTGACGTGTCCGCGACCGGCCGGACCTCGACGCCGCCCGCGGGTGCCGGGCACAGCTTGGCGATCTCGATCGCGTGGTCGAGGTCGCGGCAGTCGACGATGTAGAAGCCGCCGAGCGTCTCCTTGGTCTCGACGAAGGGGCCGTCGGTCACGGTCTTGCCGCCGCGGATCGAGGTGGCGGTGCCGCCGCTCTGCAGCGCGTTGCCGCCGTTGATCGTGGCGCCCGCGTCGGCGACGGCCTTCGCGAAGGCGGCGTGGGCGTCCATCATGGCGGCCCAGGCCTCGGGCTTCATGTCGGCGAACTGCGCCTCGTCGCCGTAGATGAGGATCGCGTACTCGGTCATGGGGCCTCCTGGTCGTGCGGACGGTCGTTCCGTCCCTGCACCCCTACGACGTACGGCGACGGGCCGAATCGACAGCCAGCGTCGCAGAAGCGGAGTCGCCCGAATGGCGGATTCAGAACAAGGCCGATTTGGTCCGATATGCCCATCATGGCGGGTAAGGAGTCGACCGAGCTGACCGAGGCCTTCGTGCGCTATCGCGCGACGCAGGCCGTCTTGCGCGGCCACCGCAACCCGTCTCTCGATGACATCGAGGCCGCACTGGCCGCTCGCGTCGAGCTGTTCCGCTGCCTGGTCGAGAGCGGCTGGGAGGCTCCGGAGACCGTCAGCAAGCAGATCGACCTCGACGCCCGCCTCGTGGACCAGCCCCGAGGTGCGGCCGGCGGCTGAGGCCACCTCTGGCTAGCGTCTGCAACATGGGGGACGGAGCGCTGGAGCCGGTGCTGACCGAGCGGCTGCTGCTGCGGCTGTTCCGGCCGGGCGACCTCGACGACGTGACCGCCTTCCAGGCCGACCCGGAGATCGTGCGGTACCTGTACTGGGAGCCGCGCAGCCGGGACGAGTCGCGGGAGTGGCTGGCGGGGCGGATCGCCGCGGACCGGCTGGCAGCGGAGGGCGATGCAGTCGCGCTCGCCGTCGAGCGCCGATCCGATGGGCGCGTCATCGGGTCGGTCAACGCCTGGTGGCGCAGCGTCGAGCACCGGCAGGCCGAGATCGGCTACGTGCTCGCAGGCGACGCCCAAGGCCAGGGCTTCGCCTACGAGGCAACCGCCGCACTGCTCGACCTGCTCTTCCCCATGCTTGACCTGCACCGCGTCTACGCGAGCACCGACGCCCGCAACCTCGGCTCTGCCGCGCTGCTCGGGCGGCTCGGGATGCGGCAGGAGGCGCACCTGCGGGAGAACGAGTGGTTCAAGGGCGGGTGGGGCGACGAGCTGATCTTCGCGATCCTGCGCAGGGAGTGGCAGCAGCACCGACGCAGCCCCTGACCCACACGGGGTCAGGGGCTGCGCCGCGGAGAGCTACTTCGTGACGTTGTAAGGCTGCATCATGTCGTTGTCCTCGTGCTCGAGGATGTGGCAGTGGAAGACGTAGATGCCGGCGAAGCGCTGCACCGTCGCGGTCTTCGTGTCACCGACGAACGGCGCCGCGATCCCGGCTGCCGAGCCGCCGAACGGGACGATGATGCGGGTCACCTGACCTGGCAGGGCCACGATCGTGTCCTTCCAGCCCCGCTCGTTCGCTGCCGGACCGGTCGGCGTCCCGACCAGGTAGGGCGACGCTCCGAGCGCGGGCCACTGGCCGGTACCTGACGCCGACGGGTCGGGCAGTCCAGGAGCGGCCAGGTGCGTGTTGACCGCCGCCGTGTAGCTGGGCTCGTCGAAGTCCTGCCGGTTGAGCAGGCGGAACTGCGTCAGGTGGATGTGGATCGGGTGGGCGTCGCCGGTGGTGTTGACGATGTCCCACTCCTCCACCGTGTTCAGCTTCGGGCTCTCGATCTGCGTCGTGCGAGGGTGCATACCCGTCGCGTCGGAGTAGGCCTGGTTGTTGATGTGCCCACGGACCGGCTCGTCGAGTGCCGGGTCGGCGATCTCGTTGAGCATGACGGTGCGGGTGCTCGTCGCGTGCAGCGTGGGCAGCACCGCCGGCTGGCCCGCACCGCCGCGCAGCCGCGTCGGGATCGCGCCCTGGAAGCCGCTGGCTGCGGTGGTGGTGAACTGCATGATGTTCGGCAGCGGACCATCACCTCCGCTGGGGTACGGCGCAACCGCGTCGTTCGTGATCCGGAACTTCTGACCGGCCGCCGTGCCTCTGAAGTCGACGAGCAGGTCGGCCCGCTCGGCGGGAGCCAGCAGCAGCGAGCTCAGTCGTACGGGGGCGTCGAGCAGCCCGCCGTCGCTGCCGATCTGGTAGACCGGCGCGCCCGCCGGCATGCTCAGGTGGTAGAAGCGGGCGTCGGAGGCGTTCAGGACGCGGAAGCGGTAGACGCCGTGGGCCACGTTGAGGTTCGGCGTCGCCTTGCCGTTCACGATCGCGACGTCGCCGAACGACTCCGGTGACCACTGGTTCGGGTAGCCGGCGGGGAACGGCTGACCGTTGGCGTCCACGCCGCCGCAGAACGCGCCAACCGGGTAGGCGAAGGTGCCGTCGGCGTTGAACGTGCGGTCCTGCAGCGTGAGCGGGAGCTCGTTGCTGCCCGTCGGCAGACCCAGCGGGTTGCCGGCACTGCCGGTGTCGTAGGTGTCGCGCAGCCAGTACTGGCCGGCGAGCCCCGCGGTCACCTGCAGACGGGTCATGCCCCACGCGTGGTCGTGGTACCAGAGGCCGGTGGCGTCCTGGTCGTTCACGTAGCTGTAGACGTTGTGGCCACCCGGCTTGAACGAGTCCGCCGGCAGCCCGTCCTGGGACGGCTCACTGTGTGCTCCGTGCAGGTGCAGCACGCCACGCGGGGCCATCGCGTCGGTCGACGTCATGCCCATGAACGTGTGGTCCATGTACCCGGCGAGTGGGTGCTCACCGAGCGAGTTCACGACGTCGACCTTGATGGCCCGGTTCTTCATCGCCTCGATCGTCGGACCGCCGTACACGTCTGAGGTCGTCTGACCCGGCGCGGCATAGCCGAACACGGGAGTGGCCGCAAGGCCGGCGTGGAACGTGTGCGATCCGGCCCGCATCGTCAGCGTCGTGGCCGCCTGCCCGGACCGCAGGTCGATGCGCGGCGGGACGGTGAGCTGCTGGGTGAACTGACTGAGCGCCGGACTGATCACCGCGTCCGGGCAGCTGGTCGCTGTTGTTGCGGCGAGATGAAGGCCCATGTGCATCGGACCGATGGCGATCGCCGAAGGAGCGATGCCGACCACGAGGGCGACCCCACCGGCGAACGTCCCCGTCAACCCGGCAGCGGGCCACCGCAGCGCTGTGATGAAGCCGGCGCGTGGACGAAGCCCGCACAGGGCCAGGCCGAGGGCGACAGCCTCCGCGACGACCGAGGCGACACCCGCAGGCTCGGCCCAGTTGCCGACGTCGTCTCCGATCAGGGGAAAGGCGACCAGACGCGTCGCGCCGTAGGCACCCAGGGCCGCAGCGCACAAGCCGGCGGCCATGACGAGCAGCGCTCGGCCACCCCGGACGGCAAGGGTGCAGGCAACCGCGGTGGCCGCCACGCAGAAGCCGATGAAGGAGTAACCGACGTACGGCGCCTCCCGCAGGTGCGGCCCGATGACAGGCAGATGCGCCACTGCGGCGGCCAGCAGGACGATCGCGGTCGGCCGGTGGAACATCGTGCTGTTTCGCCGCGACTCGGACTGGTCGTCCCCGGTCACCGCGCGGATCTTCTCTCGTCCGGTCATCGAACTTCCCCCTCGAGCTGTTGATGTCGGCCCGAGGATGGGAGCGCGCAGCTGTGGTCACGCCGAACGTGAAGGAACCGTCATGCAGGCATCACGCTTCCGTCATGCGACGGGTCCGGCGGGGGAAAGCGGCAGCCCCTGACCCGTTTTCGCAGGTCAGGGGCTGTGCTCACTCGCTGCACGCAGGTGGTGGCGGGTGAAGGGTTCGAACCTTCGTAGGCTGAGCCGGCAGATTTACAGTCTGCTCCCTTTGACCACTCGGGCAACCCGCCTGGGTGCGGGGAGACGATAGCAAGGAGCGCGCAGTGGCCGACCCGTCGTTCGACATCGTCAGCAAGGTCGATCGGCAGGAGGTCGACAACGCCTTGAACCAGACGGCGAAGGAGGTCGCGACCCGCTACGACTTCAAGGGCGTCGGCGCCTCGATCGCCTGGTCCGGCGACGACATCGCCATCAAGGCGGAGAGCGAGGAGCGCTGCGCCGCCGTACTCGATGTCTTCAAGGAGAAGCTCGTCAAGCGGTCCATCTCGCTCAAGACCCTGGAGGCCGGTGAGCCGCAGATCTCGGGCAAGGAGTACCGCATCACCGCGAAGGTCTCCGAGGGCATCTCGCAGGACAACGCCAAGAAGGTCGCCAAGGTGATCCGGGACGAGGGGCCCAAGGGCGTGCAGCCGCAGATCCAGGGCGACCAGCTGCGGGTCAGCGGCAAGAAGAAGGACGACCTGCAGGAGGTCATCGCCCTGCTCAAGAACCACGAGTTCGACTTCGCCCTGCAGTTCACCAACTACCGCTGACCCACCGACCGGGGCGGGTACGGCGGGGCGGGCTGGCTCAGCGGGGGTAGCCGGCCATCGCTTCGAGGCGGGCGATCCGGTCGGCCATCGGCGGGTGGGTGCTGAACAGCCTGCCGATGCCCGCGCCGCCGCGGAACGGGTTGGCGATCATCAGCGAGCTGGTCGGCGCCAGCTGCGGGCTCTCCACCAGCGGGCGGGCCTGCACGCCCTGCTCCAGCTTGCGCAGCGCACTGGCCAGCGCCAGCGGGTCGCCGGTGATCTGGGCACCACTGGCGTCGGCTTGGTACTCCCGGCTGCGGCTGATCGCGAGCTGGATGATCGTCGCGGCGATCGGGCCGACGATCATGAACAGCAGCGCGCCGAAGATGCCCGGTCCGTCCTCGTCGTCGCTGCGGCCCATGCCGCCGAAGATCATCGCCATCTGCGCCATGTGGGCGAGGAAGGTGATGACGGTCGCGAGGGTCGCGGCAACCGAGCTGATGAGGATGTCGCGGTTGCCGACGTGGGCGAGCTCGTGGCCGAGGACCCCGCGCAGCTCCCGCTCGTCCAGCAGCCGCAAGATGCCCTCGGTGGCGCAGACCGCCGCGTGCCGCGGGTTGCGCCCTGTCGCAAACGCGTTGGGCGCCTCGGTGGGGCTGACGTAGAGCCGCGGCATGGGCATCCGCATCGAGGCGGCGAGCTCGGCGACGATCGCGTAGAGCCGCGGCTGCTCCACCTGGCTGACCGGGTAGGCACGCATGGACCGCAGGGCGAGCTTGTCGCTGTAGAAGTACGAGAAGCCGTTCATGCCCAGTGCGATGACCAGCGCGATGACCAGCCCGCCGGAGCCGCCGATGGCCCGGCCGGCGAGCAGGATGAGGCCCGACAGACCCGCAAGCAGAACCGCGGTCTTGAGCCCGTTGTGCTGATGCACCATGCCTCCGTACGACGTCGTCCTGGCTTCTTGATCAACGCCCGCGGGCGTCACGGCGTTCCGCGTCGACGCGCTCGCGAGCCGGCGCGGCTCCGTCGTCGTACGCCGGTGGCGGCGGCACCGTCCACATCCACTCGCGCAGCCGCTCGCGCTCGTGGGTGAGGTCTCCCCCGTCCGCTGCGCTGTAGTCGAACTCCGGCGACCAGAAGAGGGCGTCGAAGGGGCAGACCTCGATGCAGATCCCGCAGTACATGCACAGGGAGAAGTCGATCGCGAACCGGTCCAGCACGTGGCGCACCCGCGGGCGTCCGCGCGGACCCGCGGGCGGCTGTGGCTCCTTGTGAGAGTCGATGTAGATGCACCAGTCCGGGCACTCGCGTGCGCAGAGCATGCAGACGGTGCAGTTCTCCTCGAGCAGCCCGATCGAGCCGCGCGACCGAGCCGGCAGCTGTGTGGTCATCGCGGGCCCCCGGGCGGCGGCACGCCGGGCGGGAGGTTCTTGCGGCGCGGCGGGCCGGCTGCCACGTCGCGGTCGGACTCGCCGGGCTCCTTGATGCCCGGCCACACCTTCGCAACCCGCGGCGCGAGCAGGAACTCCTTGCGCAGCGGATGCCCCTCGAACGCATCCGGCAGCAGCAGCCGCGTCAGGCCAGGATGACCGTCGAAGGCGATGTCGAACATCTCGCAGGTCTCCCGCTCGTGCCATGCGGCTCCCCCGAACAGGCCGGCGAGCGAGGGAACGCGCGCGTCGTCGCGCGGGCACCGCGTCCGCACGAGGACGCCCTCCGCGGCATCGGGTGACCACAGCCGGAGTACGACGTCGAAGCCGTCATCCAGCTCGTCGACAGCCGTCAGGAAGTCGAAGAAGCCAAAGCCGAGCTGGTCGCGCAGCGCGGTCACCACGGGGAGCCACTGATCGCGCTGCACGTCGACGGTGACGGTGCCGTACGACGCGGAGCAGGCAGCATCCGGGCCGAGCGCGGTCGCCAGCCGCTCCTGGAGCGTCATCCCGGCCGCCGCAGATCCGGTGGTGCGGGCCGACCGCCCAGAACCAGCGGTGCAGCGGAGGCCGTTCTCGTCGGCTGCACGCCACCGATGCGCTGCTGCAGCTCGAGCAGGCCGTGCAGCAGGGCCTCCGGCCGCGGCGGACAGCCAGGGATGTAGACGTCGACCGGGATCAGCTGGTCCACGCCGTTCGTCACCGAGTAGCTGTCCCAGTAGGGGCCCCCGGAGTTGGAGCAGGCGCCGAACGACATCACGTAGCGACGACCGGCCGGCATCGCGTCGTACAACCGCAGGACCGCCGGCCCCAGCACGTCGGTCACCGTGCCGGCGACGACCAGCACCTCGGCGTCGATGCGCTCACCGTCCGCTGACGCTGCCTGCCGCAGCGGCCCACCGGGGCGCATGGACGCGGCGACGAACTCGATGGCGCAGCAGGCGAGCCCGAGGTTCAGCACCGACAGGGTGAACCGCGGCCCCCAGTCGAGGACGTAGCGGATCGGCAGCGTCTCGGGCACGGCTCAGCCCGTCCGGGCGAGAACGAACTCCGTGAGAGCAAGCAGGGCCTCGCGGGCCGCACCGGCGGGAAGCTCGGCGACGGTGGCACGCGCTTCGTCGGCGTAGCGCTGCAGCAGGGTGCGTGCCTGCGCCATGGCCGGGTGCGCCCGCAGGAGGGCGAGCGCCTCCCCGAAGGATGCGTCGTCGGACAGGTCCCCGCGCAGCAGCTCACGCAGCCGGCCGCTCTCGGCGTCGTCGGCGGCGAGCACCAGCAGGACGGGCAGGGTGTGGATCCCCTCGCGCAGGTCGGTGCCCGGCGTCTTACCGGTCTCGTCCGCTTCGCTGGCGATGTCGATGAGGTCGTCGGACAGCTGGAAGGCGAGGCCGTAGAGCTCGCCGAAGCGCGCGACCGTCTCGACGTCCTGGGCCGGGGCGCCGGCCAGCATTGCGCCCAGTCGCGCCGAGGTCGCGATCAGCGAACCGGTCTTGTCGGCGAGCACCCGCAGGTGGTGCTCGACCGGGTCTGCGCCGTCGCCGGGCCCGGCGGTCTCGGAGATCTGGCCCTCGACCAGCCGCGCGAAGGTCCGCGCCTGGATGTGGGTCACGTCGGTGCCGAGTGATGCCGTGAGGTCCGAGGCCCGCGCGAACAGGTAGTCACCGGTGAGGATCGCGACCGTGTTGGTCCAGCGCGTGTTGGCGCTCGGCGCCCCCCGCCGGACCGCGGCCTCGTCCATCACGTCGTCGTGGTACAGCGTCGCCAGGTGGGTCAGCTCGACGACGACGGCGGCGTCGATGACCGCCGGCGTATCCGGGTCGCCGAGGTGCGCGGCGAGCAGCGTCAGCATGGGGCGGACCCGCTTGCCACCCGCCTCCACGAGATGCCGGCCGGCCTGGTCGAGCATCGGATGACTGCTGGTCACGACCTCGCGCAGCCGCGTCTCGACCGCGGCAAGGCCGCGCTGCAGCGACTCGGTCAGAGCGGGGTCCGCCGACGCGAGCACGGCCGAGCTCGTCGGCTGCCGGCTCCGATCGGCGGTGGTCACCGGATGAACAGCGCAGCCCGGTCGGCGAGGTCGAGCACCGGCTGGGGGAAGACGCCGAGCACGACGGTGACGGCGAGGCCGAGTGCGATGGTCAAGGCCGTGAACGGGCTGGGGATGGCAACGGTCGGGCCGTCCGGTGCCGGCTCGTTGAAGAACATCAGGACCACGACGCGAGCGTAGAAGAAGGCCGTGACTGCACTCGCGACCACGCCGACGACGACGAGCGGTGCAGCGCCGCCCTGGGTGGCCGCCTTGAACACCGCGAACTTGGCCATGAAGCCGCTGGTCAGCGGGATGCCGGCGAAGGCGAAGAGCAGGAAGGCGAAGACCCCCGCCACGAGCGGGCTGCGGCGACCGAGGCCGGTCCACTGCGCGAGGTGGGTGGCCTCCCCGCTGCTGTCCCGCACGAGCGTCACGATCGCAAACGCTGCCATCGTCGTGAAGCCGTACGTTGCGAGGTAGAACAGCGTGCCGGACAGACCGGTCCGGTTGACCGCGATGACGCCGACCAGGATGAAGCCCGTGTGGGCGACGGAGGAGTACGCGAGCATCCGCTTCACGTCGGTCTGCGTCACGGCGAGGATGGCGCCGACGACCATCGTGATGATGGCGATGGCCCACATCATGGGCCGCCAGTCCCACTGGTCTCGCCCGACCGCGACGTAGAAGATCCGCAGCACCGCGCCGAAGGCGCTGATCTTCGTGCAGGCGGCCATCAGCGCGGTCACCGGCGTCGGCGAGCCCTGGTAGACGTCCGGCGTCCACGCCTGGAAGGGCACAGCGCCGATCTTGAACAGCAGGCCGACGGCGAGCATCGCGATGCCCAGGTAGAGCAGCACATCGCTCTTGCCGGCGTCACCCGTCGCGTCGAAGATGCGCCCGGCATCGACACTGCCCGCGTAGCCGTAGAGCAGCGCGACGCCGTAGATGAAGAACGCCGACGCGAACGAGCCGAGCAGGAAGTACTTCACCGCCGCCTCCTGCGACAGCAGGCGCCGGCGACGGGCGAGCCCGGCCATGACGTACAGCGGGAAGGAGAGGATCTCCAGCGCGACGAACATCAGCAGCAGGTTGTTCGAGGCCGGGAACAGCATCATCCCGCCGAGCGAGAACAGCGCGAGCGGGAAGACCTCGCTCTGGATCGCGTCGCTGTCTGCGAGCTGCACGTCGTCGCGGGAGCCAGGCGTCAGCGAGGCCTGCGCGACGACCGCGCCGCCGGAGCTGTCGAGGCTGCGCTCGGCGAGCAGGAGCACGCCCATGATGCCGAGTACGACGATGACGCCCTGCAGGAAGAGCGTGGGACCGTCGACAGCGACGGCGTCACCCGCGACGAGCTTGCGGACGTGCGCCTCGACCGCGATGGCGATGAGCGCGGCTCCGAGCCCGGTGACGGAGACGACGATCTGGGTGATGCGACGGCGATGCGCTGGGGCGAGTGCCTCGACGAGGACACCGATCGTGGCGGCCGCGAAGACGATCAGCATCGGGCTCAGCGGACCGTAGAGGATCTCCGGCGCCTGGATGTCGGTGGGCATGCTGTCCTCAGCGCTTTCCGGTCGTGGCGGTGTGCAGCTGCGTCGGAGCAGGGTCCTGCACGCCGACGTCGTGCATGGTCGCGTTGACCGCCGGCGTGATGACGTCCGTCAGCGGCTTCGGGTAGAAGCCGAGGAACACCATCAAGGCCAGCAGCGGGGCTACCGCGAGCACCTCGCGGAGCTTGAGGTCGCGCATGTGCTCGTGCAGTGCCGACAGCTGTCCCTGCATCGTGCGCTGGTACATCAGCAGGATGTAGAGCGCGGCGAAGATGATGCCGATCGTCGCGAGCACGGCTGCTACCGGGTAGCGCTGGAACGACCCGACCAGGACGAGGAACTCGCTGATGAACGTCGACAGCCCTGGCAGGGCGAGCGACGACAGACCCGCGAGCAGGAAGACACCGGACAGCACAGGTGCCGTCTGCCCGATGCCGGAGTAGTCGCCGACCAGCCGACTGCGCCCGCGCACCACGAGGAAGCCCACGACGAGGAACAGCGCACCGGTCGAGAGCCCGTGATTGACCATGTAGAGGACGGCGCCGGTCTGGGCCTGCGTCGTGAAGGCGAAGCAGCCGAGCCCGATGAAGCCGAAGTGCGCAACCGAGGTGTACGAGACCAGGCGCTTGAGGTCCTTCTGGCCCATGGCGAGCAGTGCGCCGTACAGGATCCCGATGACGC
This sequence comes from Actinomycetota bacterium, assembly GCA_032230005.1. Lineage (GTDB taxonomy): Bacteria > Actinomycetota > Actinomycetes > Mycobacteriales > SCTD01 > RYN-124. The sequence goes on from JAVXVI010000401.1 coordinate 18,588, forward strand.
ACAGCACGATGACGTACGGCGCCAGCTTGCGGGCGGCGTAGGGGAACAGCGGCAGGCAGTAGCGCAGGAACCCGAACGTCCCGACCTTGTCGAGGACGCCGACGAGGAGCACGGCACCACCGACCGGCGCCTCGGCACCGGCGTCGGGCAGCCACGTGTGGAAGGGGAACAGCGGCGCCTTGATCGCGAAGGCGATGAAGAAGCCGAGGAACAGCAGGATCTGCATGCCGTGGCTCATGTCGAGCTGGGTCAGCTTCTCGAAAGCGAAGGTCCCCTGCCCGACCTTGGCCGACTGCACGTAGAGGCCGATCAGCGCGGCGAGCATCAGCAGGCCGCCGAGCAGGCTGTACAGCAGGAACTTCACCGCGGCGTAGGACCGCTTCGGCCCGCCGTAGCTCCCGATCAGGAAGTACATCGGGATCAGCATCGCCTCGAAGAAGACGTAGAACAGGAACAGGTCGGTCGCGGCGAAGACGCCGATCATCATCGTCTCGAGCACCAGCAGCAGCGCGAAGAACGTCTTCACGCTGCGCTTGCGCTCCGGCACCGGCGGGCCGTCCGTGCCGGCGGAGCTCTCCGCGTCCGGGTCGGCGTCGTACCAGGACGCGAGGATCACGACCGGCACCAGGACAGCGACCAGCGCGATCAGCACCAGTGCGATGCCGTCCGCGCCGACGGCGTACTGAACGCCGAACGAGGAGATCCAGTCGTGCTGCTGGACGAACTGGAACCGGGGGCCCTTCGGAGTGAAGTCCGCGCACATGACGATCGTCAGCACCAGGACCAGCAGCGACGTGCCCATCGCGATCTGCTTGGCCAGGGCCGGCGAGCGCCGAGGGGTCGCGGCCACGGCCGCCGCGCCGACGAGCGGCAGCACGCCGATGACGGTCAGCCAGGGGGTTCCGCTCATGTGCCGAGCCTCACCGCGAGCAGGGCAGCGACCACAAGAGCGGCGCCGCCGAACATCGACAGCGCGTAGGAGCGGACGAAGCCGGTCTGCACCCGCCGCAGCCGCCCTGATCCGCCGCCGATGCCGGCAGCCAGGCCGTTGACGGCACCGTCGATGCCGCGGTTGTCGAGGAAGACGAGCGCCCTCGTGAGGTACTGCCCTGGCCGCATCAGCACCGACTCGTTGATGGCGTCGAAGTAGAGGTTCTTGCGAGCGGCGACCGTCATCGGCGTCACCGCGACGGGCGGGGTCGTGGGCACGGCGCGGCGACCGAACTGCACGAACGCGGCGGCTGCACCGCCGATCACGACGAGCAGCGTCAGCAGGGTCAGCACGACCGGGCTGATCGTGTGGACGCCGACCTCGGTGCTCTTGCCGACCGAGGGCTCCAGCCAGTGCTGCAGGCCGCCGCCGAGGGTCAGCAGGAAGCCGGACACGACGGAGCCGACGGCCAACACGATCATCGGGACGGTCATGACCTTCGGGGACTCGTGCGGGTGGACGTCGTCCGTCCAGCGCTTCTCGCCGAAGAACGTCATCGCCATCAGGCGGGTCATGTAGTAGGCCGTGACGGCCGCACCCAGCAGCGCCACGGTGCCCAGAGTCCAGCCGCGCATTCCGCCCTCGTCGTACGCCGCTTCGATGATCTTGTCCTTCGAGAAGAACCCCGCGAACGGCGGCATGCCGATGATTGCGAGATAGCCCATCAGGAAGCATCCGAACGTCACGGGCATGACGGTCCGCAGCGCGCCGTAGCGGCGCATGTCGACCTGGTCGTTCATCCCGTGCATGACCGAGCCGGCCGACAGGAACATGCACGCCTTGAAGAAGCCGTGCGTGAGCAGGTGCAGGATCGCGATCGCCCCGGCACCGGGGATGCCGACGGCGAGGAACATGTAGCCGATCTGGCTGACGGTGGAGTAGGCCAGCACCTTCTTGATGTCGTCGTAGGCGCAGCCGATGATGCAGCCGATCACGAGGGTGACGGCGCCGATGATGCTGACGACGAGCCGCGCGGTGTCGGTGTGGTCGAACACCGGTGTCGCCCTGGCGATCAGGTAGACCCCCGCGGTCACCATCGTGGCGGCGTGGATCAGCGCCGAGACGGGGGTCGGGCCCTCCATGGCGTCGGGGAGCCACGTCTGCAGCGGGAACTGCCCGGACTTGCCGCAGGCCCCGAGCAGCAGCAGCAGCCCGATGGCCGTCGCGCTGCCGGCACTGAGCTTGTCCGCGTTGCTGAAGACGCCGTCGAAGGACGTCGTGCCGAGCGTCGCGAACATCACCATGATGGCGAGTGACAGCCCGACGTCGCCGACGCGGTTGGCGATGAAGGCCTTCTTCGCGGCGGTGGCTGCGTCCGGCTTGTAGAACCAGAAGGCGATGAGCAGGTACGACGCGAGGCCGACGCCCTCCCAGCCGACGTACAGCGCCAGGAAGCTGTCACCGAGGACCAGCAGCAGCATCGCTGCGACGAACAGGTTGAGGTAGGCGAAGAAGACCCGCTTGCGGGGGTCGTGCGCCATGTAGCCGAGCGAGTAGACGTGGATCAGGAAGCCGACGCCGGTGATGAGCAGGACGAACGTCGCTGCCAGCGGGTCGAAGAGCAAGCCGGCGTCGACGTGGAAGCCGTTGACCGGGATCCACGAGAACAGGTGCAGGTCGACGCCGCGGTCGGTCTTTCCCTTGAGGGCGAAGAACGAGATGAGGCCGTAGACGAAAGCAGCGCCGGTCATGGCGCAGGCCAGGTTGGGACCCCACTTGTCGGTACGGCGCCCGCCGAGCAGCAGGATCGCCGAGCCCAGGAGCGGCAGCGCGATCAGCACCCAGAGGTGCGACAGCGCCCCGTCGGCCGCGACGTAGCGCCCTGCCGCCAGCGGAGCGGCACTCAGCATGCTCACCTCAGTACTTCAGCAGGTTGGCGTCGTCGACGGACGCCGAGCGGCGGGTGCGGAAGATGCTCATGATGATCGCCAGGCCGATGACCACTTCGGCGGCAGCGACCACCATCACGAAGAAGGCCATGATCTGGCCGTCGAGCGTGCCGTGCAGACGGCTGAAGGTCACGAAGGTCAGGTTGACCGAGTTGAGCATCAGCTCGATCGACATGAAGACCAGGATCGCGTTGCGGCGCAGCAGCACTCCGAGCGCGCCGATCGTGAACAGCAGCGCGGCGAGGAACAGGTAGTAGCTCGGGTTCATCGGTGGTGCACCGACTCTCCGGCATCGCCGATGTGCGGCTGGCTCAACGCGGCGTCGACGCTGCCCGGCGCCTCCGACCCGTCCGGCAGGAGCGCGGGCGTGGCTGTGGAGTCGTGCTCGGCGAAGACGCCCGGGCCGGGCAGCGGGTACGGGTGACCGCTCGCGAAGCGCGCCCTGGAGCGCTCCCGCTGGCTGAGGTGGTCGCTGCCCCTCTCCTTGTGCGCGAGCACCATCGCGCCGAGGGCGGCGGTGATGAGCAGGGCGCTGGTCACCTCGAACGCGAAGACGTACTTGGTGAAGATCAAGCGGGCCAGGCCGATGACGTTGCCCTCGGCGTTGGCCTCCTCCAGCCCGGTGCCGTCGCCGCTGCCGACGCCACTGGCGAGCGCGCTGATGAGCAGCACCGCGAAGCCGAGCCCGAGCACGAAGGCGGCGACGCGCTGGCCGCGCAGCGTCTCCACGAGCGAGTCACTGGAGTCGACGCCGACCAGCATGAGGACGAACAGGAACAGCATGAGCACGGCACCGGTGTAGACGATGACCTGGACGGCGGCGAGGAACGGCGCGTCCTGCGCGGCGTAGAGGCCGGCCAGCGACAGCATGACGCCGGCGAGGAACAGCGCTGCGTGCACGGCGTTGCGCGACAGGACCATCATCACCGCGGCGATGACCGCGAGCGGGCCGAGAACCCAGAAGGTGATGGCCTCACCCGTGCTGACGGCGGCAAGTGTGGTCATGTCGCCTCCCGGTTCGCGGCGTCGCTGACCGCACCGACGTAGTAGTCGGTGTCCGTCGTGCCGAGCCGCATCGGGTGCGGCGGCTGCTCCATCCCGGGCAGCAGCGGCGCCAGCAGCTGCTCCTTGGTGAAGATCAGGTCCTGGCGGCTGTCGTCGGCCAGCTCGTACTCGTTGGTCATGGTGAGCGAACGGGTTGGGCAGGCCTCGATGCACAGGCCGCAGAAGATGCAGCGCAGGTAGTTGATCTGGTAGACGGCGGCGTAGCGCTCGCCCGGCGAGAAGCGGCGGGCGTCGGTGTTGTCGGCGCCTTCGACGTAGATGGCGTCGGCCGGGCACGCCCAGGCGCACAGCTCGCAGCCGATGCACTTCTCCAGGCCGTCCGGGTGCCGGTTGAGGACGTGCCGCCCGTGGTAGCGCGGCGCGGTCGGGCGGACGTCCTCGGGGTAGCTCTCGGTCGTCGCCTTCTTGAACATCGTCGTGAAGGTGAGCCCGAAGCCCTTCACCGGGTCGAGGAAGCTAGCCACGGTCGGCCTCATCAGGGGTGGAAGGAGCACTGGGCAGGACGGTGCTCGTCGCCGGGCCTGCGCTGACCGCACCGACGGTCGACAGCGAGCGCGGCGTCGGCGGTACGACGAGGTCGAGCGGCGGGGTCGGGAAGCCGCCCTCGCTCACCGGGAGCAGGTCGAGCCCGGACCCTTCGGCCGGGTGCTGATCGGGCTCGGGTTGCGGCAGCAGGTAGAAGATGACGACCACGACGAGGAAGACCCCCGTCACGACCATCAGCAGGGTGCGGCGGTCCTCGACCTGAAGGGTCGCCGTGCGGATGGCGGCCACGAGCAGGATCCACACCAGGCTGATGGGCACGAGGCCCTTCCAGCCGAACTTCATGAACTGGTCGTAGCGCATGCGGGGCAGCGTGCCGCGCAGCCAGACGAAGCAGAAGATGAAGCCGACGACCTTGAGCAGGAACCACACGAGCGGGAACCAGCCCTCGCTCATCCAGTCGATCCGCGCGAAGAACGGCGGCGGTCGCCACCCGCCGAGGAAGAGCGTCACCGCGAGCGCGGAGACGGTGATCATGTTGATGTACTCCGCCAGGAAGAACATCGCGAACTTCAGCGAGGTGTACTCGGTGTGGAACCCGCCCACGAGCTCGCTCTCGGCCTCCGGGAGGTCGAACGGGGCACGGTTGGTCTCGCCCACCATCGCGATGACGTAGATGAGGAACGAGGGCAGCAGCGAGATGACGTACCAGAGGTGGTGCTGCGCCTC
>JAVXVI010000402.1:0-6965 GCA_032230005.1 Actinomycetota bacterium
CGGCTCACACACGGTTCTGAAGGACATCACCTTCGACGTCCCGAGGGGGCGGATCACCGCCATCCTCGGGCCCTCCGGGACCGGCAAATCGGTCCTGCTGAAGAACATCATCGGCCTGCTCCGACCCGACAGCGGCGAGATCTGGGTCGACGGGGAGCAGATCGTCGGCATGCGTGAGAAGGACCTGTACCGGGTCCGGCGCAAGTTCGGCGTGCTGTTCCAGGACGGCGCCCTGTTCGGCTCGCAGAACCTCTTCGACAACATCGCCTTCCCGCTCCGTGAGCACACCAAGAAGACGGAGAAGGAGATCAAGTCCATCGTCCTCGAGAAGATGGAGCTGACCGGCCTCACCGGCGCCGAGCGCAAGCTCCCCGGTGAGATCTCCGGCGGCATGCGCAAGCGCGCCGGCCTGGCCCGCGCACTGGTCCTGGACCCGCAGATCCTGCTGTTCGACGAGCCCGACTCAGGCCTCGACCCGGTTCGCACGGCCTACCTGAACCAGCTGATCGTCGACCTCAACGCGCAGATCGAGGCGACCTTCCTCATCGTGACGCACGACATCAGCACCGCCCGCAGCGTCCCGGACAACATCGGCCTGCTCTACCGCCGGCACCTCGCGATGTTCGGGCCGCGCGAGATGCTCCTGTCGAGCAACGAGCCCGTCGTACGCCAGTTCCTCAACGGCCAGCGCCAGGGGCCGATCGGGATGGCCGAGGAGAAGGACGCCGGCGAGCTGGCGGCGGAGGCCGAGAGCGGGGAGGAGCAGGCGAAGCTGCCGCCGATCCCCATGCAGCTCCCGACGAGCGACGGCCGGGTCCGCAACACCCAGCGGCCGCCGGGGTCCTGGCTGCTCGAGCACGGCGTGATCCCGCCCAAGGGCTCCTTCGAGGGCGAGAACGTCAAGGTGCCCACCGGCAGCGGCGCGACCGGCTGGGAGGGTGAGATCCCGACCGTGAAGGGCCGCTCCCGGAGCGGCGACAGCAGCTCCAACGTCGAGGTCGTGGCACCGGCGGACGTCCGCCAAGCGGACACCGACGGCTCCGAGGCCGGCTCCGAGGACAGCGAAGCGCCCAAGCCGCGGCGGCCCCGCGCCGCGACGAAGGCCCCGGCCAAGAAGAGCACCGCCGGCAGTCGCTCCCGGGGCGACGCCTGATGGCATTCGCTCCCACCGCACCGATCCGCGGTGCCGGTGACTTCTTCGCCCTCTCGCTGGATGTGCTGCGCAGCCTGTTCAAGCGGCCGTTCCAGGGTGCGGAGTTCGTCCAGCAGGCCTGGTTCATCGCCAGCGTCACGATCCTGCCGACGGCGCTCGTCTCCATCCCGTTCGGCGCGGTCCTCGCGCTCCAGGTCGGCAACCTCACCAAGCAGATCGGCGCCCAGTCCTTCACCGGCGCCGTGGCCGTGCTGGGCATCGTCCGCGAGGCCAGCCCCATCGTGACGGCGCTGCTCATCGCCGGTGCCGGCGGCTCGGCGATCTGCGCCGACCTCGGGTCGCGCAAGATCCGCGACGAGATCGACGCGATGGAGGTGCTCGGTGTCAGCCCGCTCCAGCGCCTGGTCGTGCCGCGCGTCCTGGCGACGATGCTCGTCGCGTTCTTCCTCAACGGGCTGGTGTCCGTCGTCGGCGTGGTCGGCGGCTACTTCTTCAACGTGATCCTGCAGGGCGGCACGCCCGGCGCCTACCTCGCGTCCTTCACCGCCCTGGCCCAGCTCCCTGACCTGTACGTCGGCCAGATGAAGGCCGTCATCTTCGGGATGATCGCCGCCCTTGTGGCGGCCTACAAGGGCCTCAACGCGAAGGGCGGCCCCAAGGGCGTGGGCGACGCCGTCAACCAGAGCGTCGTCATCTCGTTCATGCTGCTGTTCCTGACCAACTTCATCATCACTGCCGTGTACTTCCAGATCGTCCCGCAGAAGGGGGGCTGAGGATGACCGTCGCCTCGGCCACCCCGCCGGTCGTCGAGCGGGCCCGCCGCATCGGCAGCGCCATCGTCTCGCGTCCGCTCGCCGCGCTGGACGACCTCGGCGCCCAGCTGTCGTTCTACGCCCGCTCGCTGTTCTGGTCCTACCGCACGCTGCTCCGCTACAAGAAGGAGGTCGTGCGCCTGCTGGCCGAGGTCAGCCTCGGCACCGGCGCGCTGGCCGTCGTCGGTGGCACGGTCGGGGTCATCGCCTTCCTCACGTTCTTCACCGGCACCGAGGTCGGGCTGCAGGGCTACGCCGCGCTCAACCAGCTGGGCGTCAGCAACTTCACCGCCTTCATCTCCGCCTACTTCAACACCCGCGAGATCGCGCCGCTGGTCGCCGGGCTGGCGCTCTCGGCGACCGTCGGGTGCGGCTTCACCGCGCAGCTCGGCGCGATGCGCATCAGCGAGGAGGTCGACGCCCTCGAGGTCATGGGCGTCCCGTCGCTGCCGTTCCTCGTCACGACCCGGATGATCGCCGGCTTCATCGCCGTCACGCCGCTCTACGTGATCGGGCTGCTCTCGTCGTACTTCGCCGCCCGGGTCATCACGACCGGCTTCTACGGCCAGTCGACCGGCACCTACGACCAGTACTTCAACCAGTACCTCCCGCCCGTCGACGTCCTCTACAGCTTCGTCAAGGTCCTCGTCTTCGCGGTGATCATCATCTTGATCCACTGCTACTACGGCTACTACGCCAGCGGCGGTCCCGCAGGCGTGGGCGTTGCCGTAGGTCGTGCCGTCCGTACGGCGATCGTGGCCATCAACGTCGTCGACTTCTTCCTGAGCCTGGCGATCTGGGGCGCCACGACGACGGTGAGGATCGCCGGCTGATGGCTGTCCCACGTCCTGCAGGTCTCGCGGCCCTGGTGCGGCTCCGGCTGTCCGGGGTGGCGTTCATCGTCGTCATCGCACTGCTGGTCGCGCTGACGATCGCGCTGTACCAGAAGGCGTTCACGCCGGTCGTCAAGGTCACGCTGGAGTCCGACCGGATCGGCAACCAGCTGTCCGCGCCGGCTGACGTGAAGCTCCGCGGGCTGATCGTCGGCGAGGTGCGGTCAGTGTCGTCGAAGGGCAATGGCGCGACGATCGGCCTCGCCCTCGACCCGACGAAGGTCAAGCTGATCCCGAAGAACATCGAGGCGCGGCTGGTGCCGAAGACGCTCTTCGGTGAGAAGTTCGTCGACCTCGTGCTTCCGGCCTCGCCGAGCGCCGACCACCTGCGGGCCGGCGACGTCATCTCGCAGGACCAGTCGAAGACGGCGATCGAGACCGATCGTGTCATCGACGACATGCTGCCGCTCCTGCAGAGCCTGAAGCCGGCCGAGCTCAGCCAGGCGCTGAACGCGCTCTCGTCGTCGCTGCGCGGTCGCGGGAACCGCCTCGGCGGCAACTTCGTCCGCGTGGATGCCTACTTCAAGCAGTTCAACCCCGAGCTGCCCGCGCTGCAGGAGGACTTCAAGAGCCTCGCCGACGTCACGCAGAGCTACGCCGCCGCCGCCCCCGACCTGCTGCGCCTCGTCGACAACGCGGCCGCCGCGAGCCGCAACCTGGTCGACCAGAAGCAGGAGCTGGCGACCTTCCTGTCGAGCACCTCGACGTTCTCCGACACGTTCACCCGCTTCCTGGACGCGAACCAGGACCGGCTGATCACGCTGGCCTCCGCGAGCCGGCCCGCCCTCGGGGTCTACGCGCGCTACGCGCCGGAGTACCCCTGCCTGCTCAAGGGGCTCACCACGTGGCAGCCGCGTGTGGAGAACAGCTTCGGCGGGCTGCAGCCGGGCCTGCACATCACCCTCGAGGTGACGAAGGACAACGGCGCCTACACCCCTGGCCAGGAGCCGAAGTACCTCGACGACCGCGGCCCGCAGTGCTACGGATTGCCCCACCCGCAGGTGCCCGCCCCTGACATCAACTTCCGGGACGGCTACAAGGACGGCCAGCCCGGCACGACGCAGGCCGCCTCGGGGACCGCCGCCAACCCGGCGCTCTACCCCAACGGTGCGGTGGCTCAGCGTCAGCTGCTGGACTCGGTCGTCGCGCCGGTCCTGGGCGTGCCGTACGACGGCGTCCCTGACATCGCCGAGCTGCTCTTCGGCCCGATGGCTCGTGGAGCGACGGTGGGGCTCGCATGAAGACCACCGCGTCGCTCGTCAAGCTGATCATCTTCATGATCGTGACGTCGATCCTCACGCTGTTCCTCGCCGCGACGATCGGCAACATCACCTTCGGCGGCAAGACGCGCTACAGCGCGCTGTTCAGCGACGTGACGGGCCTGCTCGCCGGCAACGACGTGCGCATCGCCGGCGTACGCGTCGGCCAGGTCGACTCGATCCAGCTCGCCGACCGCAAGCTCGCCAAGGTCAGCTTCTCGGTCGACTCCGGGCACCCGGTTCCGCGCAGCACGATCCTGCGGCTGCGCTACCGCAACCTCGTCGGCGAGCGCTACCTCGCGATCACCGAGGGCCCCGGCTCGGCCGAGCCGCTCAAGGGCGGCACGACCATCCCGCTGAGCCAGACCCGCAACGCCCTCGACCTGACCGTGCTGTTCAACGGCTTCCGGCCGCTCTTCCAGGCGCTCGACCCGCAGTCGACCAACGAGGTCGCCTTCGAGCTCGTCCAGACGCTGCAGGGCGAGGGCGGCACCCTCGAGACCCTCATGCAGCGGACGGCATCGCTGACCAACACCCTCGCCGACCGCGACGCGGTGATCGGGCGGGTCATCACCAACCTGAGCAGCGTGCTCGACACCCTCGACAACGGCGACCAGCTCTCCCAGCTCATCCTTCAGCTCCGCCGGCTGTCGGCCGGCTTCGCTCAGGACCGCACGGCTATCGGGCAGTCCATCGTCGGCATCAACGACCTGACGTCGGCGACCACCTCGCTACTCACCGACATCCGTGGGCCGCTGCGCGACGACATCTCGCAGCTCAACGTGCTGGCCGGCACGCTCAGCACCAACAAGTCGACCGTCAACGGCGTGCTGCAGCGGCTGCCCACGAAGCTGGACCGGATCATCGGGACCGCGACCTACGGCTCTTGGTTCAACTTCTACCTCTGCGGCTTCGACGGGCGGATCGTGCTGCCCACCGGCGCCGTCATCACGCCGCACTTCGTCAACTCCGCGGCCCGCTGCAAGAAGGGGGCCGGCCAGTAGATGACCCCCTTCCGCGAACGCAACAAGACCGTGATCGGCGCCGTCGGCCTCGGGCTGATCCTGCTGCTGCTGGCCGCCGCCTTCAACGCCGACAAGCTGCCGATCATCGGCGGTGGCACCGTCTACAAGGCCGAGTTCACCGAAGCAGCCGGCCTGCGTCCGAGCGACGAGGTCCGCATCGCCGGCGTCAAGGTCGGCAAGGTCACCGGCGTCGACCTCGCGGGCGACAAGGTGCTCGTGCACTTCCGGGTCAAGAACGCCGACTTCGGCAAGGACAGCCGGGCCGACATCCGGATCAAGACCGTCCTCGGTCGCAAGTTCCTCATGCTGACCCCCGACGGCCCCGGCCAGCTCAGCTCCAGCGACGTCATCCCGCTGACGCGCACTTCATCGCCGTACGACGTCTCCGACGCCTTCCAGGGCCTCGCCAGCACCGTCGACCAGATCGACACCCAGCAGCTCGAGCGCTCCTTCCGCACGCTCGCCGACACGTTCCGCGACACCCCGGCCGATGTGCGCACGTCGCTGACCGGCCTGTCACGGCTGTCCCGGACCATCGCGAGCCGCGACCAGGAGCTGCAGGTGCTGCTGAAGCGCAGCAGCGTCGTGACGCAGGCCCTCGCGCAGCGCGACCAGGACCTCACCGCGTTCATGTCCGACAGCAGCCTGATCCTGCAGGAGCTGCACCGCCGGCGGGCCGCGATCGACTCCCTGCTGACCACGACGACGCAGCTGTCCGAGCAGCTCATCGGGCTGGTCCGCGAGAACCGCGCCGCGCTCGCGCCCGCGCTGGCCAAGCTGCACGACGTCGTGCTGGTGCTCAAGGCCAACCAGGACAACATCGACAAGGCGCTGCCGCGGCTGGCCAGCTTCACCCGCGTCTTCGCCAACAACCTCGGCAACGGCCGCTGGTTCGACACCCTCGTCCAGAACCTCAGCTCGCCCACCGGCTTCGGCCCGGGCGCCCCCACCGGAGGCACCCGATGAGCGCCCGCCGCTCGGCTCGCCTGCTCGTCGCGGTCGTCGGCCTGGCCATGCTCGGCGGCGTCGCGGGCTGCGGCGTCTTCGGCAGCGGCACCGACCAGAAGCGCCTCACCGCGCACTTCGCCCGGACCGTCGGGCTCTACAAGCACAGCGACGTGCGCATCCTCGGCGTCCGGATCGGCCAGGTGACGGCGATCAAGCCCGAGGGCGCGACCGTGCGGGTCGACATGGAGTACGACGGGAAGTACAAGCTGCCGGTCGACGCGAAGGCGCTCGTCGTCTCCCCGTCCATCGTCTCGGACCGCTACGTCCAGATCACGCCGGTGTGGAAGGGCGGCGCGGCGCTGCCGGGCAACTTCGACCTGCCGGCCGACCGCACCGCCGTGCCCGTCGAGCTCGACCAGATCTACAGCGCCATCGACCAGCTGAACCAAGCGGTCGGCCCCAACGGCGCCAACAAGAACGGCGCCCTGTCGGACCTGCTGCACGTCGGTGCCCAGAACCTCAACGGCAACGGCCAGCTGCTCAACGCGACGCTCAACGACCTGTCCCAGGCGGTCGGCACGCTCTCGACCTCACGGACGCAGCTGTTCTCCACGGTCGACAACCTGCAGGCCTTCACGACGACCCTCGCCAACAGCGACCGCACGGTTCGGCAGTTCAACGCCGACCTCGCCGACGTGGCCGCCCAGCTCTCGGGTGAGCGCCAGGACCTCGCGACCGCCATCCGCGAGCTGTCCGTCGCCCTGGGGGAGGTCGCGTCCTTCGTCCGCGACAACAAGGCCAACCTCACGGCCAACGTCAAGGACCTCGCCTCCGTGACCAGCGTGCTCGTCAAGCAGAAGCGGGCACTCGAGGAG
>JAVXVI010000403.1:0-3978 GCA_032230005.1 Actinomycetota bacterium
CTCCTGCGGACATGGAGCGTCGGGTGCTCGCGGCGGAGGAGCACGGCTTCGACAGCGCGTGGTTCCTCGACCACCTGTCCGGGCCGGGGCTGCCCGAGGCGGACTGCTACGAGGGGTGGACGACGGCGACCTTCCTGGCCGCGAAGACCTCCCGCATCCGGCTGGGGCACCTCGTGCTGTGCGACGCCTTCCGGCCGGCTCCGCTGCTGGCCAAGATGACGGCGACGCTCGATGCTCTGAGTGGCGGCCGGCTGGAGCTCGGCCTCGGCTGGGGCTCCCTGCCCGACGAGCTCAAGACCTGGGGCTTCGGCGAGCTGCCCCCCGCGGAACGAGCCAGGCACCTGGTCGAGACCCTGACCGTGCTCCGGCTGCTGTGGTCCGGCGAGCCGGTCACCTACCGCGGCGAGACGGTGCAGCTCGACGGTGCGATCTGCCGGCCACGACCGGTCAACGGGCAGATCCCGATCCACATCGGCGGCGCGGGGCCGAAGCTGACGATGCCGATCGTCGCGGAGCACGCGGACTGGTGGAACTGCCCGTCGTACGCCATGGATCGCTGGCAGGAGCTGCGACCGCTGGCCGGTCCGCGGGTGCGGGTCGCCACCCAGCGTCCGGTCGCGCTCGTCCCCTCCGCCGCCCGCCGCGAGGAGATCGCGGCAACCGCCGAGCGCCGGTTCGGCAGCTGGGGCGGTCTCATCGTCGCTGACCCGGACGAGCTCACCGCGCGGATCGTCGCCGAGCGCGAGCAGGGCGTGGACATGTGGGTGTTCCAGTTCACCGACTTCGCGCAGCCCGAGACGCTCGAGCTGTTCATGCGCGAGGTCGCCCCCGCCCTGGCCTGACGGCGGCTAGGAGCCGGCGAGGCGGAACGCCTGGATGCCGGAGACCGGCGACAGCGGCGAGGCCCCGGTCACCGACCCGAGTGCGTCCTGCAGGTTTGTGCTGAACGCCTTGTACTCCAGGTCGGTCTCACGCGTGCCGGTGCCGAGGACGACTGTGTTGCCCGCGACGACGGCGGAGGAGGACGGCGGCCCGACGACGGGGGACTCCCAGAGCGGCAGCCCGCTCGCTGCGTCGATGGCGACGAGCGACACGTTGGTCGTGTCCGGCACGAAGGCGACGCCGTTGACGAGCGAGGTGTGGCCGTACGACGGGCCGGCGAGGCGGTAGGTCCAGTTGATCTCGCCGGTTGCCGGGTTCATCCCGCGAACGGCCCACGTCGTGGAGTCGAGGTCCTGCGGGGAGTGCGGCACCGGGATCGCGGTCGCACCGACGACCTCGACAGCGCCGCCGGTGCCCGTCTGCACGGCCGGCGTCCCGAGGAAGCCGCCGATCCCGAACCCGGACTGCGCGAAGCCCTCCTGGCCGGCGTCGATGGTGTGCACCGCGCTGCCGGTCCGCAGGTCGCGGATGTAGTAGTCGGCGCTCTTGCGGCCTTCCCCGACGACCGGCCGACCGGCGATCCGGAACAGGTTGGGTGATGCACCGAAGTCGGCGTCGCGATCGGGGTCCGCGATGCGCGCGTCCCGGCCCTTCAGCTCGTCGGCCGGCCGGTAGCGCCACAGCAGGCGACCGGTGACGGCGTCCGCTGCCACCATGCTCTCGGCGTAGTTCTCGCCCGCGTCGTAGGCCTTCGCAGGGTTGGAGCAGCTCGAGGTGCCGAACACGACGATGCCCGTCTGCGCATCGACGGCAGGCGACGACCAGACACCGCCACAGCCCCAGCCGCTTCCGGAGCCGACCGTCAGCCCCGGCGCGCCGCGATAGGTCTTGGACGTCTCTGCATCGAGCTTCCAGAGCGGGTCGAACCGCCAGGCAGCCTTGCCAGGGACGAGCTCCAGGGCCACCAGTCCGGTCCGGCCGACGGCGGCGTCGTTGTGCACGTCGAGGCCGACGTAGATGCGGCGTACGCCGCCGACGTCGACGACCGCAGGTGAGGACTCCACCTCGACGACGGGCGGGCTGTCGCTCGCCTCCTGCTTGGCGCGAAGGGCCGGGGTGCGGGGGTCGAGGTCGATCGTCGCGAGCTCGTGGCCGGTCGCGGCGTCGAGGGCCCAGACGTTGGAGCCGCCGCCGAAGAGCACGACCTGGCGGTCCGCGCGGGTGATGGGATCGCGGTAGGGCAGCACCGTCGCGCTGGACACGATGCGGCCGAACGCCGTGGGTGCGTGGCTGCGGATGTGGAAGGTCCACTTCACAGTGCCGTCGGCGACGTCGACTGCGTAGAAGGTGCCGTCCCACGAGCCGACGTAGGCAGTGCCGCCGACCACGGCGGGCGAGGCTGTGACCGAGTCCGTCGTGTGCACGAACCACGCCGGCGCCAGGGTGGCGACGGACGACGTCGTAATGGGCGAGCACGCAGCAGGCACGCTGAAGGTGTGCGAAGGGCTGCGGCCGAACGCCGCCCAGTCCGCGCCGGAGCAGCCGTTGCCGGCGGGACCCGCCAGCGCCGACTGCCCCACCATCACGAGCGCTCCGGCAACCAGAGCGGTCGCAGAGCGCCGCAGCCGCATGTCAGCAGCCGGTCTGGACGACGAGCTGGCCGGCGCTGTTGGTGATCGGAGATGCCGGGAAGGCCGGAGCCGTGCCCCCGCCTGCGACGAAGCCGCAGGTCCCGACGTAGAGCGCGGGCAGCGGGTACGGGCCGATCGGGGAGCCCTGCGGGTCCGGGTCCTCGTAGATCTGGATGCCCGGCTCGACGTAGGTCGTCTGGCCCTTCTTGTGCCACCAGGACATCGGGTGTCCGCCGCAGTCCTTCTTCGTGTCGCTGGGGCCGGCACACGACGGCGGGTCCCAGGTGTGTCCGTCGTAGTTGGCGACGTCGCGGGTCTTCGCGTTCTTGCCACCCGCCTGGTAAGCGACGCGCCGCTGGGTCTGCACGGAGATGCAGATGCCGTCGGCGCACGCGCCGGTGCCGGCGTCGGCAACCGGCAGCGGGTGGGTCAGCAGGTAGCTCTTGTCTGCGGCGAGGACGTGCGCGACCCAGTCGGCAGCGGACAGCGGCGCGACGTTGGCCTGGATGCCGCCGCCGTCACTCGCGCCGTTGCCGATCTGCTCCGAGCCGTCGTGCTCGCCGCTGTCGAGGTTGTCGTCGGCACCGAAGTAGGCGTGCAGCTCGGCCTTCTCCGGGTCGATCGGGGTGCCCTTGCGGTCGGGCAGCTGCGAGAAGCCGCTCTGGTCGAAGCGGGCACAGCTCGCGGTGCCGGTGAAGTCGAGGCAGACCTCGATCGCGTTGGCGGAGGTCCCGTCGGGCGTCTGCGGGATGCCGACGAGCACGTAGCGGTGCTTGGCGCCGGAGAGCTGCAGCGTCGCTGAGTAGCACTCCTTCTCGGTGTACTGCGGGTGGTCGCTGTCAGCCGCCGTCCTGCTGCAGCCCTGCTTGCTCGCGTCGTAGGTGCCGTCGCTGACGGCGAACGCGGGGAGCGTGGCCGCGGCGAGGGCTGCGGCCACCAACGGCAGCAGCACGCGACGGGGCCGAAGGCGGAAGGTCATGCAGTGCTCCCAGGGGGCAGGGGCCGCGCTGGTCGACGGCGTGCCCGTGACCTTCGCCACACGGCAGCCAAGTCCTTCTTTCAAATGTTAAGAAGTTTCAAGCGGCTTTCCACGCGGCGGCGAACCAGCCCACGCCGTACGGCGCCTCCTGCCGCAGCAGCCGCGGCTGCCAGTGCACGCCGGCTGCGGCTGTGGCCAGCACCTGGAACGCCGCCCGCCCGCCCACCATGAGCTCCGCGGCGAGCGCCGGGTCGAGCGCCGAGAGAGCATCGACATCGGCGGTGCCCAGCGCCGCTGCCAGCGCCTCGTCGTAGGCCTCGGCACGCGGGTCGAGGTGACCGGGGGCCTTCAGGCTGCGGCGTGCACTGCCGTCGCCGATGACCAGCAGGGCCGCGGCCCCGCCGATGCCGGCGCCCTGCTCCGCGCACGTGCCGGGGGGTGTGTCAGGAGGAAGCCCGAGGTAGTCGCGCGGACCTGCCCACCCGG
>JAVXVI010000404.1:0-4885 GCA_032230005.1 Actinomycetota bacterium
GAATCGAACCCGGGTCCTCCGGCGGCAATGCAGGGCTTCTCCGGGTGCAGCTCGCTGTGGTTTTCTCGGCCCCACCGTTCACGCGAGCGAGACGGTGCCGGGCTCAGTCACTGTTGGGTTTTCCGCCCGACCCCGTGACCGGGTCGGGCGGTGATCCTCCTGTCGATGCCAGGTCCCGGGCCGGAGGCACTCCCGGGCTGACAGCTAACTAAGCCGCGAGGGCGAAGTCAGCGGCGCGATGAGAATCGGCGCTTGTTTTTTTTGCGACATTTCGTGGTTAACGAGATCATCGTCGCCTTCCTCGACCCGCTTCCCCTGCCTCGACGTCCGGAGTCGAGACCTGTCACCCCCTTCAAGGGTTGTTACACGACAACTGTAACGCCGGACGGCGACAAGCTCATCCGGTTTCAGCCCTCGACGGCCCGCAGCCGCGGCGGCGCGGCAAGGGGCTGCTCGGCCCTGGGCTCCGGCATCGCGAACCGGCGCGGCTCCACGACCAGCGCGTCGACACCGAGCAGGGTCCGGATCGCTTCAGCCGCAACCGGTCGGGACAGCCAGTAGCCCTGCGCCATGTCGCAGCCGAGGTCGCGCAGTGCCTCCGCGAGGCCCGCGTCCTCCACGCCCTCCGCGACGGCGCGAGCACCGAGGCTGTGCGCGAGCTGCACCGTGGTCCGCACCAGGGCCAGGTCGCTGTCCGAGGTCAGCATCCCGCACACGAAGGACCGGTCCACCTTGAGCTCGTTGACCGCCGTGCGCTGCAGGAACGCCAGCGAGGAGTAGCCGGTACCGAAGTCGTCGACGGACAGCGCCACCCCGAGGCGGCGCAGCCGGCCGAGGACCTCCTCGACCACTTCCAGCTCGCTGGTCGCCGTCGACTCGGTGATCTCCAGGACCAGTCGGTCCGGCGACAGCGAGTGCCGGGCCAGGACGGCGGCCACGTCGTGCGGCAGCTGCCGGTCGAGCAGCGATCGGGCGGCCAGGTTGACCGCCACGGTCACCGGCCGGCCCAGGGCACTCCACCGGGCGCACTCGGCGACGGCGAGGTCCAGCACCCGCAGCGTGAACGGCCGGACCAGGCCGGACTGCTCAGCCACCCCGACGAACTCCAGCGGCATCAGCAGGCCGCGCGTCGGGTGCTCCCAGCGGGCCAGCGCCTCGATCCCCAGGATCTGTCCGGTCCGCAGGTCGGCCTGCGGCTGGTAGTGGACGACGACCTCGTTGCGGTCGAGCGCCGTGCGCAGCTCGGCAACCAGCGCGAGCCGGTGCACGCTGGAGCCGTCGCGCTCGACGTCGTAGCGCACCCAGGACCCGCGGTCGGACTTCGCTTGGTACATCGCGACGTCGGCGCGGCGCAGCAGCTCGTCCGGGTCCTGCGCGTCCGCCGGGTAGCAGGCCACGCCGACGCTGCCCTCCACCGACAGCCGCAGTCCTTCGTACTCCACCGGCTCGGCCAGCAGCCGCAGCACGCCCTCCGCGGCCGGTGCGGCCGCCTCGGACGACTCGAGGCCCGTGAGCAGCACCGCGAACTCGTCGCCGCCGAGCCGCGCCACCAGGTCACCGGGGCGGCTGAGCGAGCGCAGCCGGTCGGCCACCCGCTGCAGCAGGAAGTCACCGGCGGCGTGGCCGAGGGTGTCGTTGATCTCCTTGAAGTGGTCGAGGTCGAGCAGCAGCAGGGCGGTCGTGAGGTTGTGCTCCTCGGCCAGGGCATCGCGAATGCGCTCCTGCAGCAGCACGCGATTGGCCAGGCCCGTCAGCGGGTCGTGCGACGCCTCGTGCGCCTGCCGCGCTGCCTCCGCCCGGACGTCGTCGTACAGCGCCGCGTTGAGCACCGTGGTGGCCACGGCGTGCGCGAACGTCCGCAGCACGTGCCGCTCGCGGGCGCTGAAGCGCACGGGTCCGCCGAACGTCAGCCGAAGGCTGCCGATCTCGCCCTTGGGCCCGGCCAGCGGTGCGATCACGTCAGACACGAAGGGCTGCGTGCCGCGCCGCTCCTCATGACCGAGGTGGACGGTGGACGGCGTGGCCGTACGTCGGCCAGGACCCGGCCGGCAGACGATGTTCCCGCCGGTGGACAGCAGGTAGACCCGGGGCGGGCGCCGGCCACCGCCGGCCAGCACCAGCTCGCCGCCGTCGACCCGGAACAGCTGCTGCGCGCGGCGCAGTGCGGCCTCCGCGACGTCACTCTCCTCGAGCTGGTTGAGCTCGCGGGTCGCTACCTCGAGCTGCTGCCACATGTCCCGCTCCTGCCGGGCGGACAGGAAGCCGCGGTAAGCGAGGAAGACGGCAGCGAGCACGAGCGGCAGGCTGACCAGGGTGGCCGGGCTGCGCGCGAGCAGGACCAGCACGCCCCCGCCGACCACGACGTTGCCGACCCAGACCAGCGCCGACATGCGCATGCCCTCACGGATCACCCGGCCGACCGGGACCTGCTGCGCCACCGCCACAGCCGTGCTGGTGGCGACGTTGCTGCACACGCTGAACGCGAGTGTCGCCAGCACGAGGGCGACCGCGCCGCGGGGCGTCAGCACCGTCAACGGCCGGGTCGCGGCCACCTGCACGACGGCGAAACCGGCAGCCGCGCCGGTCGTGAACGTGGCGCTGTTGTAGCCGGCCTTCATCCAGCCACGTCCGGCAGCGAGGTGCACGATCAGCACACCGGGCGCGGCGAGGATGACGAACCACTCGGGGCCCACAAGGACGAAGCCGACGAGCAGCGAGGCGTCGCCCCACGTGAAGGAGAACTGGTCGGCGCCGTACCGCACGTGCAGCAGCGCGATCTCCGACATCGGGATGAGCACCGCCACGACGGCGAGCTTCCAGGGCAGCGGGGGCGCCTCGTAGGAGGCGACGGCAGCAGCCGTCGTCCAGAGGATCAGCCCGATCGCGCCGACGGTGACGACGAGCTGTTCGAGGGAGGTGAGCCGCATGCCGCGGACCGGGAGCCCGTCGGCCACGCCCTGCCCACCAGCGACCCCGCTGAGGCTCACGACACGCGAGTCCATGCGTTGCTGCGCAGCCACCCCGCGTCTACGTGCGTCATGCAACTGCCTCCAGTACCCGGCTGATCGACATGGGCCAGTCTGCGTCCTCGCCCCCGGCCCAGCCATGGCCCAGGCCATAGTCCTTTCGTGTCATCTGGACGGGCTGTTCAGCGGACTCCCGGGGACAATCGGAGCAAATCGGCCGCGTTGTCGTGAAGAACGGCGCGTAGCCACTCGTCGCCGAGGCCTAGTCGCACGAGCGCAGCCACCTGCTCGCTGTAGGCATACGGGGTGTTCGGGAAATCGCTGCCGAGCAGGATCCGGTCGCCCAGAGCCGCCAGCGAGCCGGTCAGATGGCGTGGAAACGGGGCAGTCTGCTCCGTCCAGCGCGTGAAGGCCATCGTCGTGTCGAGACGTACGTCGGGATGCTGCTCTGCCAGGACGAGGAACTCCTCGTAGTCCGGAAGACCCATGTGGGCGATGACCGCGACCAGCCCTGGATGCGCGCGCAGGACGTCGCCGAAGGCCGCCGGTCCGGTGTGCCGTCCCGGCGCCGGGCCGTTGCCGCAGTGCACGACCACCGGGAGACCTTCTGCTGCGAGCCGCGCCCACACCGGCGCCAGCAGCGGATCGCGCGGGTCGTAGTCGCCGACCTGCACGTGCGCCTTGAAGATCCGCGCGCCGGCAGCGATCGCTGCATCGACGTACTCCTCCGCGCTCTTCTCGGGGAAGAACGTCGCGGTCTGTACGACGTCGTCGTGCGCTGCTGCGAAGTCAGCCGCCCACGCGTTGAGCCACTGGGCCATCTCCGGCTTGTGCGGGTAGACGAGCGACGGGAACGCCCGGACCCCCATGGCGCGCAGCCGGTCGAGCCGGACCTTCTCCTCCTCGCGGTAGTGGATGGGCCACTGCACGCCGGTGAGCGGCCCGACGGCGTCGAAGTACTTCCAGACCTTGTCCATCACGTTGCGCGGCATGAAGTGCACGTGCAGGTCGATCAGACCGGGCAGGCCGAGCGACTGCCACAGCGCCGGCACGTCCTCGTCGGAGGCGGGCGGGATCGTCGCGGTCAGCGCCGGCCCTTGGCGAAGCGACCGGCGGCCTTGCGCATCTCGTTGTCGGCGTCGCGCTTCGCGAGCACCTGGCGCTTGTCGTAGGACTTGCGGCCCCTGCCCAGACCGAGCTCGACCTTCGCGTGCCCGTCCTTGAAGTAGAGCTGCAGCGGGATCAGGGCGAGGCCGCCCTCCTTCAGCTTGACCGTCAGCTTCACGATCTCGGCCTTGTGCATCAACAGCTTCCGCGCGCGGCGAGGGGTGTGGTTGTTCCACGTGCCCTCGGTGTACTCCGGGATGTGCGCGCCCATCATCCAGAGCTCGCCGTCCTGCACGACGGCGTAGGCGTCTATCAGCGAGGCCCTGCCCTGCCGCAGCGACTTGACCTCCGTACCTGTCAGGACGATGCCCGCTTCGAAGGTCTCGTCGATGGCGTAGTCGTGACGCGCCTTCTTGTTCTGCGCGACGAGCTTGCCCCGGCCGGTCTCCCGCCCGGTCATCCGCGGCCACCGGTGACGGGCGTGCTGTCGGCGACCAGCCCGGTCAGGACGTCGAGCGCCCGTCGTACGGCGATGTCGGGTGCCGAGCCGGCGGCGATGTCGATGTCCGGCGCCAGCCCGACGCGGTCCAGCGAGCGGCCTGACGGGGTGGCGTAGCGCGCGACGGTCAGCTCGAGCGCGGAGCCGTCCGACAGCGTCCGCGGCTCCTGGACGGTCCCCTTGCCAAAGGTCCGGCTGCCGACCAGCACGGCCCGGCCGCGGTCCTGCAGGGCACCGGCGACGACCTCGGCGGCGCTCGCCGTGCCGCCGTCGACGAGCACGACCACCGGCAGGGAGACGTCGCCGGTGCCGA
>JAVXVI010000405.1:0-6583 GCA_032230005.1 Actinomycetota bacterium
AGCGCGCCGTCGAGACGATCCGCAAGGCGCTGTCCATGGGTGCCGACAAGGCTGTCCACCTCGTTGACGACGCCCTCGCCGGCAGCGACGCGCTGCAGACGTCGTACGCGATCGCCAAGGTCCTCGACACCCTCGAGTACGACCTGGTGATCTGCGGCTCCGAGGCTACCGACTCGCGGATGTCCGTCATGGCCGCGCTGCTCGCCGAGCGCACCGGCAAGCCACAGCTGTCCGGCGCCCGCAAGGTGACCGTCGACGGCGGCAACGTGAAGATCGAGCGCCAGACCGACAACGGCTACGACGTGGTCGAGGCGTCCCTGCCGGCGATCCTGTCCGTCGTCGAGAAGATCAACGAGCCGCGCTACCCGTCCTTCAAGGGGATCATGGCGGCCAAGAGCAAGCCCCTCACCACGCTGACGATCGCCGACGCCGGCATCGAGGCGGGCCAGGTGGGCCTGGGCAACGCGCCGTCACAGGTCGTGGAGTTCGCGAACAAGCCGCCGCGTCAGGCGGGTCAAGTCGTCAAGGACGAGGGTGATGGCGGCGTGAAGATCGCCGAGTACCTCGCGTCGCAGAAGATCGTCTGAGAGGGCTGCAATGGCTGAGGTTCTGGTCCTCGTCGACCATGTCGACGGGGCTCCGAAGAAGGTCTCGTACGAGCTGCTGACGCTCGCCCGCACCCTGGGTGAGCCGTCCGCCGTCGTACTCGGCAAGGGTGCGTCCGCAGCGGCTGAGAAGGTCGGCGCGTACGGCGCGGAGAAGGTCTACGTCTGCGAGGACGACGAGCTGTCGTCGTTCCTCGTCGGCCCGCACGCAGCCGTGCTCGCCAAGCTGGTGCAGGACAAGAGCCCGGTCGCCGTGCTGCTCCCGAGCAACGCGACGGGCAAGGAGATCGGTGCCCGCCTGGCGGTCAAGACCGGCGGTGGCCTGCTCACCGACGCCACCGGCGTGACGCCCGAGCTGATCGCCGAGCAGCAGATCTTCGGTGGCGCCATCGCCGTCCAGTCCAAGGTGCAGACCGGGACCCCGATCATCACGGTCCGTCCCAACAGCACGCCTCCCACCGAGCAGGCCGGCGCCGGCACGGTGGAGCAGGTGACGGCAGAGTTCACCGACGCTGACAAGGCGGCCAAGCTGGTCGAGGCCGTCGTGGAGGCCAAGGGTGGCCGCCCCGACCTCGGTGAGGCGTCGATCGTCGTCTCCGGCGGTCGCGGCATGGGCAACGCCGACAACTTCTCCATCGTCGAGAAGCTGGCCGACACCCTCGGTGCTGCCGTGGGTGCCTCGCGCGCCGCGACGGACGCCGGCTGGTACCCGCACCAGAACCAGGTCGGCCAGACCGGCCGCACCGTGTCGCCGCAGCTCTACATCGCGGTCGGCATCTCCGGCGCCATCCAGCACCGGGCCGGCATGCAGACGAGCAAGACGATCGTGGCCATCAACAAGGACCCCGAGGCGCCGATCTTCGAGCTCGCCGACTTCGGGCTGGTGGGCGACCTGTTCACGGTCGTCCCGCAGCTGACCGAGGAGATCGAGAAGCGCAAGAACTAGAGCGGGTAGCTGACCCCGGTCAGCTCCTCGCTCACGTCCCATAGCCGGCGGGCGCTCGCGTCGTCCTGCGCGGCCTTCGTCGGGGTGTCGCGGTCGGGCGTCCCGCGCAGCCCGAACACCCCGCTGGGGCCGAAGTACTCGCCGCCGCTCACGTCGGGCATCGTCCCGGCGTAGAGCTGCGGCCAGGCCCCGGCCTCGTCGGACTGCGCCAGCACCCGGTTGCCGATCCGCATGAACAGGTCGACGACGGGGTTGCCGTAGTTGCTCTGGAGATTGGTGGCGGCGTAGCCGGGATGCGCCGCCACTGCCTTCAGCCGCCCGCCCGCCCGCCGGTTCAGCTCGCGCGTGAACAGCAGGTTGGCGAGCTTGCTCTGGCCATACGCCGACCAGCGGCCGTACGACTTCTCGGCCTGCAGGTCGTCGAACCGCATTCGGCCGATCTTGTGCGCATCGCTCGACACCACGACGACCCGCGGGTCACTCGCTGCGAGCAGGAGCGGCATGACCAGTCCGGTCAGCGCGAAGTGGCCGAGGTGGTTGGTGCCCAGCTGCATCTCGAAGCCATCCGCGGTCTGGGCCCGCGGGATCGCCATGACGCCGGCGTTGTCATAGAGCACGTCCAGCCGGGGCGTGCGGCCGGACACGTCGGCGGCCGCGGCCCGCACGGACTGCAGCGACGCCAGGTCCAGCGCGACCAGCTCTGCCCGCGCTCCTGGCGCCTCGTCCTGCACGCGGGCGAGCGCCTCGTCGGCCTTGCTCGGGTTACGGCAGGCCAGGAGCACCCTCGCGCCCTTGCGGGCCAGGGCTATCGAGGTGTGCAGTCCCAGCCCTGAGTTGGCACCGGTGACCAGGGCCGTGCGTCCGGACTGGTCGGGAATGTCGTCCACGCTCCACGGGGGCATGTCGCGGACGCTAGACCTGCCGTCCCTAGACTCGCCGATCATGGCCGCCTGGGACCGTCGCACGCCGCAGCAGAACGCGAAGCTCCGCGAGGCAGCGGTCCGCGCGCAGGTGGTCGACGCAGTCGCGCCGTTCTCCCCGTGGTGGAAGGCGCGGCTCAAGGCGATCGGCCGTGCCGCCAAGACCGTCGCCACGGTGGAGGGCCTCGCCTCCTTGCCGGCTGCGGGGGAGCGTGATGTCTGCCCCGACGGTGACCCGTCGGGGATGGCCGCGCTCGTGCTGCAGGGCAGCGAGGCGGGCTTCGCGCTGCATGCAGAGGGGCCGGTGCTGCGGCGAGCGCTCGCGAGCCGCGTCGCCCGCGCCGGGTCCTACACCGCCATCGTCGAACGGGACACCCGGCCGACGTCGTTCGTCTGGGCGGGGCTCGGGATGCGCTTCCCGATCGCCAGCACGAGATCCGACCTCGACCTCGTGGCCAGGGCCGGTGCACGACTGTGGCAGGTACTCGGTCTGACCCGGGCCGATGTCGTGGTGAGTGCTCTTCCCACGGCTGCGACCGCCGCGGGCACTGCGCTCGAGCTTGGTGCGCTCGGTGCCGGCTCGCCGCTGCTGCCCGCGGGTGACGACGTCGAGGAGGTCGCGACGACGCTGCGCCTGGTCGCGGCGACTGCTCTCGCGCTGCCCTCGGCGGCGGCGGCCCGTGTGATCGACGACCTCGACGAGGCGGGCGCACCGATGTCGACGCTGCGGCGGGTGCTGCTGGTCGGGGGCGCGTACGACGACGAGCGGGCCGACGTCCGTGCTGCCCTGCAACGGGCCGGGGTGGCGGAGTCGTGCCTCATCCTCGCGGTGCACGCACCGGACGGGCACCGGCTGCTCTGGGCGGAGTGTGCGGAGTCCGCTGGCACCACCGGGCTGCACACCTATCCCGACCTGGACGTCGTCCAGCTCGTCGACTCCGAGACCGGCGAGGCGCCCACCGGCAGCGGGCCACACGAGGTCGTCGTCACGCAGCTCGGCTTCCGCGGGACGGCGCTGCTGCGCTGGCGAACCGGTGACCTCGCCGACGCCGTCGTCGAGGAGGCCTGCGCGTCCTGTGGGCGCACTGTGCCGCGGGTGACGGGGCTGCGTCCAGGGGCACTTGTGCCGCCGCTCGATCTGCGGACGGGTGCTCGCCCGGTCGACCTCCGCGGTGTGTCGGCGGCACTTGTCGGCCGCGCAGACGTCGCCGACTGGCGCGTCGTGATCGGCCGCAGCGCACGTGACGACGCGGACGAGGTCGTGGTGCACGTGGTGCCCGCTGCCGGGGCCGACGAGGCCGAGATCGCCGTGGCTGTCGCACGCGACATCCGGTCAGCTGCAGGGCTGCTGCCCTCGCAGGTCGTGCTGGCCACCGATGGCGACCTGCCCTCGGGCGGCCCCGGCCTCAGTCGCCGGGTGCTCAGCAGGACCTAGCGCCCGGCGGCGTCTACGCTCGATGGCGTGGCCTACCTCGACCATGCGGCCTCGACGCCCATCCTGCCGGAGGCCGTCGCTGCCGTGAGCGCCGCGATGACCTCGACGGGCAACCCGTCGTCCCTGCATACCGCGGGGCGCCGCGCCCGCCGCCTCGTCGAGGAGTCCCGCGAGTCGTTGGCACAGTCGCTAGGTGCACGTCCGTCCGAGGTGGTGTTCACCGGCGGCGGCACCGAGAGCGACAACCTCGCGGTCAAGGGGCTCTTCCTGGCGCGGCGGGCAGCAGACCCACGCCGGACCCGGATCCTGGCCAGCGCTGTGGAGCACCATGCCGTCCTCGACGCCGTCGAGTGGCTGGTCGCGCAGGAGGGCGCGCAGGTCACCTGGCTCGAGGTCGACGAGCTCGGTCGCGTGCACCCGGAGGTGCTGGAGGAGGCGCTCGCCGATCCCTCACCCGACGACGTCGCCCTGGTGTCCGTCATGTGGGTCAACAACGAGGTCGGCACGATCGCGCCCATCCGGGCGCTGGCCGAGCTCGCCCACGAGCTCGGCGTGCCGTTCCACACCGACGCCGTCCAGGCCGTCGGTCAGGTGCCGTTGGACTTCGCCGTCTCCGGTGTCGACGCCATGACGGTGACGGGCCACAAGTTCGGTGGCCCACTCGGTGCCGGTGCCCTGCTCCTCGGTCGCGACGTCGTCTGCACTCCGCTGCTGCACGGCGGCGGCCAGGAGCGCGATGTCCGCTCGGGCACGGTGGATGTGCCGGGTGTTGCCGGACTGGCAGCTGCAGCTGCGGTGGCGGTCGAGCGCCAGCCGGAGACGGCCCGCCGCCTCGCTGCCCTGCGTGACGAACTGGTGGAGCGAGTGGAGGCCGCCGTACCCGACGCGGTCCTCAACGGCGACCGTGGAGCCGGTCGACTGCCGGGCAACGCGCACTTCTCCTTCCCCGGCTGCGAGGGTGACTCGTTGCTGCTCCTTCTCGACGCGCGCGGCGTGGAGGTGTCCACCGGTTCGGCGTGCTCGTCGGGTGTCGCCCGGCCGTCCCACGTGCTCGTCGCCATGGGGGCGGCCGAGGAGCGGGCGCGGGCATCGCTGCGGTTCTCACTCGGGCACACCTCCACCCCGGCCGACGTCGACGCGCTCCTGGACGTGCTGCCCGGTGTCGTGGACCGGGCACGGCTCGTCCGCCGTTGACATGAAGCTGCTTGCTGCCATGTCCGGTGGCGTCGACTCCGCCGTCGCCGCCGCGCTCGCAGTCGATGCCGGGCACGACGTCACCGGTGTTCACCTGGCGCTCTCGCAGTCGCCGGCGACGCTGCGGACCGGATCGCGCGGCTGCTGCTCGAAGGAGGACGCCCGCGACGCGCAGCGCGCCGCAGACGTCCTCGACATCCCCTTCTACGTCTGGGATCTGGCCGACCGGTTCCGTCAGGACGTCGTCGAGGACTTCATTGCGGAGTACGTCGCGGGCCGCACCCCCAACCCCTGCCTGCGGTGCAACGAGAAGATCAAGTTCGCGGCGGTCCTGGACCGCGCCAAGGCGCTCGGCTTCGACGCCGTGGTCACCGGGCACCACGCCCGTCTCGAGGGCGGCGCTCTGCGTCGTTCCGTCGACATGGCCAAGGACCAGTCCTACGTCCTCGCGGTCCTGTCTCCCGAGCAGCTGTCGGGCGCGGTGCTGCCGCTCGGCCGGATGACGAAGGACGAGGTCCGCGCGGAGGCAGCCCGACGAGGCCTGGCCGTTGCCGACAAGCCGGACTCGCATGACGTCTGCTTCATCGCTGACGGTGACACCAGTGGTTTTCTGCGCCGGCACCTCGGTGAGCAGCCGGGTCCCGTCGTCGACGCCCTGACCGGTGCGGTCGTCGGCAACCATGCCGGCGCCTATGCGTACACCGTCGGCCAGCGCCGAGGGCTGGCTCTCGACGTGCCGGCGGCGGACGGCCGACCGCGTTACGTGCTGTCGGTGTCACCCGTCGAGCGCACGGTCCGCGTCGGACCGGTTGCTGCTCTCGACGTCACGACCGTCCGGGCGACGCGGCCGCTGTGGACGGCCTCACCGCAGGTGTTGCCACTGCGTTGCGAGGTGCAGCTCCGGGCGCATGGTGCCGTCCACGGCTGCGAGGTGCAGGTAGTCGGGGCCGGATGGCGACTCGTTCTGACGTCGGCAGCGCGTGGCATCGCTGCCGGCCTGGGTGCTGTGCTGTACGACGGCGACATCGTCCTCGGCAGCGCAACGGTTTCCGCCGCCGCCTGACGGATAGGTTCTTGCGCATGGCTTCCGCGGACGACGTGCAGCTCCCTGATCTGCAGGTGATCCAGCGCTACAGCCTCGCGGTGCGCGCAGCGAGCGCACCCCGTGCGGATGTGATTGCGGCGTTGCAGGCCGACCTCGCGTGGCTTGGCGGAGGCCGCCGTACGACGGCGGTTGCCGCTTCGGCCGCGCCCGTGGCCCCGGCAGCTGACGACACTGCGCCGCGTCCTGCTGCCAGGGCGCCGCAGCAGAAGGCCCCTCCGCGCAAGGCCGCGAGGAAGAAGGCAGCGCCTGCGAAAAAGGTGGCGCCCGCGAAGAGGACTGTCGCCAAGAAGGTGGCGCCCGCGAAGAGGACTGTCGCCAAGAAGGCGGCGCCGGCGAAGAGGACTGTCGCCAAGAAGGCGGCGCCGGCGAAGAAGGCAC
>JAVXVI010000406.1:0-11571 GCA_032230005.1 Actinomycetota bacterium
CGGTGACGCTGATGACGGGCATCCCCTGGTCGTCGGCCCCGAGCGTGTTGAACGTCGGCCCGGGAGCAAGGGCGACGTAGGGAACGCGCGCCACCGCGACGACGAGCGTCATGGCCAGAGCCAGGACGCTGGCGAGCAGCAGGGTCAGGGTGCGCCGGGACACCGGCCGAGCCTAGTTGCCCGCGGCCAGGCCGCGAGCGACTCGGTCAGGCGCCTCGGTCAGGCGAAGAAGCCGAGGCTCTTCGCGCCCTCGGTCGAACGACCGTTGACCGACGCCATGACCGGCTCGGGCGAGGATGCCTCGGCCGGGACCTGCGGCGACGCGACCGCGTCGGCAAGGGCGGGGACCTCGACCTCGGCGCGCTCGGCCGGAGCCTCGTCCTGGGCCGGCACCGGCGCCTCGGCGCCGCCCGGCACCTCCACCCGGTACCAGGCGCGGAACGCCAGCGGCACCTCGGTCAGGGCGTGGCAGCTCACCTCGTTGACGCCCTCGACGTTGCGCAGGTGCTCCACGAGGCGGACAGCGTCCTCGAGGGTGCCGACGCGACGGAAGGCGGGCGACCCGTCATGGGCCGGGAAGAAGACGACGTGCTCCACGGTGGAAGCTCCCTCACTAGGCGTGCTGATGACCCGACAGGGTGGTTCTCGGCAGGTCATCCGGGTGGTCTTGAGCCACTGCCCGATTTCGGGAGATCCGTCCGGTTCTGGAATTTCCGGCAGGAGACCCGAGATGTTTGGCGAACATCGTCGTTAGGCCTGGTAGTCGGCGCACCCAGGCCCCCGACTGGAAGAGGGACGAATGTCCTCGATGTACGAGCTGCCCCCGGACCTCGTGGCAGCCCCTCCGGTGTCGGTGCCGGCGCAGCCCACGCCCCGCCTCCGGCTGGTTCCCGATGTCCCGCTGGACTTCGACGACGCCGTACGCCGCATCACCCCCCGTCTGCAGCGCTACGCCCGACGCCGGCTCGGCGATGCCCACGAGGCGGAGGAGCTGGTGCAGGAGGCCCTGCTGCGGGCCTACAAGCACGGCGACCAGCTGCTCACCGAGGACGACCTGATCGCCTGGTGCACGGTCGTCACGGGCCGGCTGGTCATCGACCGGCTCCGCGTCCGGGGCCGCTCCACCAGCGTCGCCGACGTCCCTGAGGGCTCGCGGGTCAGCCGGGACACCGCCGAGGTCGTCGTCGCACGTGACGAGGCGCGGATGGCGCTGGACGCTCTCGATGCGATGCCGGCCCGCCAGGCAGCCGTCCTGTGGGCCCGCGAGGTCGAGGGCCAGGCGTACGACGAGATCGGCAAGCGCTTCGGCATGACTGAGCCCGCCGTGCGCTCCATCCTGACCCGCGCCCGCAAGGCGCTCCGCAAGGAGTACGCCTCGCGCGGCGGCACGCTGCCGGTGGCGGGGCTCGCGGCTCTCGCTCCCTGGGTCAGCGGCCTGCGGTTCGCCGACCGGGTCCGCAGCGCAGCCACCCGCCTCGCGGCACCGGCCGCGATCGGCGCGATGGCCCTCGGTCTCGTCGGCGGCGCGCTCTACTCCCCGCTGTTCCACCCCGACCTGCAGGCACCGAGCCGGGTGCAGGCGGTCGTCAGCTCCTCGGTCGGCACGTCGGCCGTCGTCGCACCTCCCGCTGTCGTGAAGCCGCTGGTGAGCAACGCCGGCGCGGCGCCCGTCGCGGCGGCGCCTGATGCGGTCACGGTCATCACCACACCTGAGCGGGTGGCCCAGTCGACGTGCATAGGCAGCACGAACCACGGCACCGCCGTCGGCAGCGAGTCGTGCACCGGCGGCGGCAAGGCATCTCGTCTGTACGTGCGCGAGAGCCTTCCCGACAACCCCACTCGG
Source organism: Actinomycetota bacterium (assembly GCA_032230005.1). GTDB lineage: Bacteria > Actinomycetota > Actinomycetes > Mycobacteriales > SCTD01 > RYN-124. The sequence goes on from JAVXVI010000406.1 coordinate 1,844, forward strand.
GTCCGCGACATCGGCGTCGAGAGCGACAAGATCAACTGCGCCCAGATCCCCACCACCCCCCTCACGGCCTGCCAGCCCAGCAGCACGACCCCCGGAGCCCACTCATGATCCGCAAGACCGCCGTTGCCGCCATCGCCCTTGGAGTTCTCTCAGGTATGGCCGCCCCGGCGCTCGCCAACGGGGACGAGAGCCACGTGTGCATCGTGGCGACCCACGACCGCAACCACCCAGGTCCCTCGGTCATCTGCGTCGTGGTCCCGGTCGACAAGGCCCACTAGCTCTTCAGCTGCCGGAGCCGGCCTTCTGCGGGTTCGGCGTCTCGCTGCGGGGCGCCGGCACGGGCGCCTTGAGGGCCTTGCGGAACTTCTCGTAGGCCTGCACGGAGTCGACTGCCTCGACAGGTCGGCGGACCCGGCTTGCCCAGGACGTCCAGGCAATCGCAGCCAGCGTCGCAACCGGCACCGGCAACAGCCAGACGAGCCAGGACGGCATCTCGAGAACCCGAACCTCGGAGCAGTGGGACGCGTTCACTGTAGACCCGCGATGCCCGATTGCTGCCGTCGTTCTGGCCGGTTTCTACGGCGAGCCGACCCACTCCTCCTGCCCGTCGGCGAACACCTGCCGCTTCCAGATCGGGACCGTCTCCTTCAGGTCGTCGATGAGCCGGCGGGCAGCCTCGAACGCCTCGCCGCGATGCGGCGCGGCGGCCGCGACGACGACGGCGACGTCGCCGACGGCCAGCACTCCGGTGCGATGCAGTGCGGCCACCGCGCGCACCGGCAGCTGGTCGGCTACCGCCTCTGCGACCCGGCGAAGGCCCGCCTCGGCGTCGGGGTGCGCGACGTACTCCAGCGCCGTCACCGAACGCCCACCGTCCGAGTCGCGGACCAGTCCGGTGAACGACACGACCCCGCCGGCCCCTTGGTCGTCCACGGCAGCGAGGACCTCGGCGACATCGATCGACGTCGAGCGCAGCCCGGTCAGCCGGACGATGTCGGTCACGCCCCGAAGGCTAGAGGCCGCGGCGCCTGCGCCGCGCACGGCGTACCAACGCAGCGGTGCCCAGCAAGGCAACCGTCGCGCCGGCCGCGGTGTAGGCGCCGGTATGGCTGTCCGAGCGCACCTGCTGCTCGAGGTGGGCGCGCAGGGCCGCTTCGTTGGTCCATCCGGCCGACCACCCCGCGGCCCGGAGCCGGTCGCTGCCCACGACGAGCGGTGCGAGCAGGTGGTCCAGCTCGCGCGGAGAAGCCGTCGAGATCCCCAGGCGCTGCAGGCGCTCGGCCGTGCTGACGGCGACGCTCGCCGGCAGCTCGACCCGGCGCTTGCCTGACAGCTGCTCGACGACGGACTGACGCAGAAAGCCTTCACAGGCAACGGGTAGCGGCCCGCTGAGGTTCGCGAGCGCGACCAGCTCGAGCGCTGCCAGCAGGTCGTCGACATGGCAGAGCTGCCACAGCGGCTCGTGCCCGCGCGCGGCCAGCAGCCGCGGCGCCGACAGCTGACGGAGGATCGGGCTGTCGAAGGCTGCCCAGCGCTGCGCACCGACGACAGTGGCCGGACGAAGGACCGCGACGGCGAGACCGGCTTCCTCGGCCAGCCGCTCGACGTCGAGCAGGAGACCGAGCGACCCGTCGGCTGCCGTTGCCCTCAGCGGCGCCCCGTCCGGCAACGGGACCGCGCTACCCGGGACGGCGTCGTAGACCTCTGCGGAGGTGACCAGCACCACCCGCCGGCAGCCGGCGCGCCGGGCGGCCGCCAGCAGCTCCGCCGTCCGTCGTACGTCCGCCGGCTCGTCGTACGGCGTCAGGTGCACGACGGTCGTCACGCCGGCGAGCGACGCCGCGGTCGGCTGCTCCTCGACGACGAGCGAGGCGAGATCGGAGCGGGCTGCCAGCCGCTCGGCGAGCAGTCCCGCCAGGCCGTCGCGCGGTCCGGTCACCGCCACCACCGCCGCCTGCGCGCGGCGCCGGCCGCTCATCCGGAGCCGGCCGGGACCGGGACTAGCGTTGGTCGCATGTCTGCAGGCGCCGCGTGACCCGGCCGCCGTTCGGCTTCGGCCCCGGTGACCGGCCGGACGAGCCGCAAGAGCCGGGCGACCCCAACGACCCGCTCGGGCTGGCCAAGCTGTTCGGCGGAGGCAACGCGGATCTGCTCAGCCAGCTTTCCTCGCTCATGTCCTGGACCGGCGGGCCGGTCAACTGGGACCTCGCGACGTCGATCGCCGGCAGCGCCGCAACCGACGGCGATCCGGCCATCACCCCGGAGCAGAGCCGGCAGGTGGCGGACGCCTGCCGGCTGGCCGACCTCTGGCTCGAGCCCCTGACGACGCTGCCGGGGCTGGGCGGCGAGGGGCAGGCCTGGACCCGCGCCCACTGGCTCGAGGCGACGCAGCCGGCGTGGCGACAGCTCGTCGACCCGGTGGCCGGTCGCGTCGTGACCGCGATGGGCGCCGCACTGGAGAAGGGGATGGAGGGGGGCTTCGGCGACGCGGTGCCGGTCGAGATGCGCGGGCTGCTGGCCGGTGCCGGCCCGCTCAAGGGCGTCATGGATCAGGTCGGCGGCTTCGTCTTCGGCGCCCAGGTCGGGCAGGCCCTGGGAGCGCTGGCCGGCGAGATCCTCGCGTCCACCGAGATCGGGCTGCCGCTGGGCGAGCCGGGGCGGCCGGCGCTGCTGCCCACCAACATCGAGGAGTTCGGCCAGGGCCTCGAGGTGCCGGTCGACGAGGTGCTGCTGTACCTCGCGCTGCGCGAGTGCGCGCACCAGCGGCTTTTCGCGCACGTGCCCTGGCTGAAGGCGCACCTGTTCGACGCCGTCGACGCCTACGCCCGCGGCATCGAGGTCGACCCGAGCGCGATCGAGCGGGCCATCGGCTCGCTCGACCCGGGCGATCCGGAGAGCCTGCAGCGCGCGATGGGCGAGGGCGTCTTCGAGCTGGAGCCGACCGAGGCGCAGCAGGCTGCGCTGGCGCGGCTCGAGACGGCGCTCGCCCTCGTCGAGGGCTGGGTCGACGCGGTCGTCGACGAGGCGGCCAGCGGTCAGCTGCCTGCGGCGGCTGCCTTGCGGGAGACGGTACGACGGCGCCGGGCGTCCGGCGGACCGGCCGAGCAGACCTTCGCCACCCTCGTCGGGCTGCAGCTGCGCCCGCGCCGGCTGCGCGAAGCCGCCGCGCTGTGGTCCTCCGTGTCGCAGGCCCGCGGCATCGAGGGCCGCGATGCGCTCTGGGCCCACCCCGATCTGCTGCCGAGCCCCGCGGACCTCGACGACCCGACGGGCTTCGTCGCCCGGACCGGCGCCGGCGGATCGGGCGGGGAGCAGGACAGCGGGACCGACTGGGACGCCGAGCTCAAGGGGCTGGACGAGGAGCCCGGCGCCGGGAGCTGAGCGGCGGTCGCCCGAGGAGGTCACCCCTCCGAGGGCTCGAACGACGCCGCAGCGGCGACGCCCTCCAGGAAGCCCCGCGCCCGCTCCGTGCGGGGGTAGCGGCCGACCAGCGCCCAGAACGCCGGGTCGTGCCCTGGCTGCAGCAGGTGCGCCAGCTCGTGCAGGAGCACGTAGTCGACGACCCAGTCCGGCATCCCCTGCAGGCGGCTGGACAGCCGGATGGTCCCGTCGGCGGGGGTGCACGAGCCCCAGCGGCCGTTCTGCCGGGTCGACCAGGTGACGCTCTTCGGCGCCGCCCGGCCCTCCAGGTAGCGCTCGCTCAGCGTGGCCGCGCGCTCCTCGAGCTCGGCAGTGCCCGGTCGGCGTCGGGCGTCCTGGCGGTCCAGCCGACCCAGCATCTCGGTCACCCAGCGGTCCTCGTCGGCCTTCGACATCCGTCCGGGCAGCAGGACGATCGTGCGCCCGTCCTGACGGTACGCGGACACGGTCCGGCGCCGGCGGTCACTGCGGACGACCTCGACCCCATCGGGGCGGGTGCGGCGCACGGGGGGCACACACAGAACGCTAAGGCTCGGTCACCCTCTGACGTGAGCGACCCGCCGAAGTCACGCTGCGTTGTTCTGGTCACCGCCGGCCCGATTTTTCTTTTCTCCACACCTCGGGAGAACCATTCCTGCAGGTCAGAGGCTCCCCGGCCGACCTGTCCACACCTTCGTGCACAGGGGCTTCCCGGCAGTCTCCACAGGGACACGCCCAGCCGTCCCCACCGCATCCACAGCGCCGTCCACAGGGCGGGCAGGAGGCCCGTTGACGGTGGTCGGACCGGCCTCGTAGCGTCGCCGTCGACGGAGCCCCCGGGCCTCCGGACCCGCTCGCAAGGGGAAGGCGAGCGGATTCGGCTGGCCCGGGGGCGCCGCCATATCCGGTCCCCCCCGACCGCAGGCGGAGCAACATCTGTCACCCGTTCGGGTGGCGGCACCGACCCCTGTTCCTCCCGAGACATGTAGAGCCGGCACTTCTCGCGGCTTCGAGGACGGACGGGACGGCTCGATGCACCACAACTTCACCTCGTCGATCCAGCGCACGTCTGTGCTGGTCGCACTTGGCCTCACGGCCGCGACGGGGTTGTCGGCTGCGCCAGGGCTGTCGGCTGGGCAGCGCGCCCCGGTCACCCGTGTCGTCGTGACGTCGCTCGCGGGCGACGTCGCCGCGGCCGCCCAGGCGGTCCGGACCGCCGGGGGTCACGTCCTCGACCAGCTGTCCCTGATCGGCGGTGTCAGCGCGACGCTGCCTGCGGGCACGCAGCTCGCCCCGTCGTACCGCGTCGTGCCTGACGTCGGGCTGCGCGTCTCCGGCAAGGACGACCGCAGCACTGCCGCACCCGCCAGCAGCGTCCGGGCCACGCTCGGCATGGGGGCACCGCACAGCGAAGGCAGCGGCGTGACCGTCGCCGTCGTCGACACCGGTGTCGCCGAGGTCGGCGATCTGGCCGGCCGGGTCGACCACGAGAGCGCCATCGGGGATGTCGGCAAGGACGGCTACGGCCACGGCACGTTCGTCGCCGGCCTGGTGGCCGGAAGCGGCGCTGCCTCGGGCGGCAGCTACGCCGGCATCGCCCCGGGCGCCAGGATCCTTGACGTCAAGGTCGCGGATGCCGCCGGCGCCACCAACCTCATCACGGTCCTGAAGGGCCTGCAGACCCTCGTCTCCCACCCCGAGGTCGACGTCGTCAACCTCTCCCTGTCGTCCGGTAGCCCGCTGCCGTACCAGGTCGACCCGCTCAGCGCCGCGCTCGAGGCGCTGTGGCGTCGCGGCGTCACCGTCGTCGTGCCCGCCGGCAACGACGGCCCGCAGTCCGGCACCATCGCCTCCCCCGGCTCCGACCCCGTCCTGCTCACCGCCGGTGGCCTCGACGAGAACGCGACCGCCCGCCACGACGACGACACCGTCGCCAGCTGGTCCGGTCGCGGCCCGGCGGCGCAGGGCGTCGCCAAGCCGGACCTGGTCGCGCCCGGCACCCATGTGGTGTCGCTCGCCGCGCCGGGAAGCACCGTCGTCAACGCCAACCCGAGCTCGCTCGTCGATGGCGGCTACCTCAAGGGCTCCGGCACGTCGTTCTCGACCGCGGTCACCTCCGGTGCCGTCGCGGCGCTCCTCGCCCGCCGACCCGGCCTGAGCCCGAACCAGGTCAAGGGACTGCTGACCGACACGGCGTACGACGCCAAGGGCCTCAAGGACAAGGACGCCGCCGGTGCGGGCGGGCTCGACGTCGCGGCCGCCCTCGACGGCAAGGTCAAGAAGGACAAGAAGGGCTCCGAGGCCGACGTCATCCCCGGCGACCCGGCGGTCTGGGCGGCGTTCCTCAACGCGCTGCTCAGCGGTGACGAGGCGGCGGCGGCGAGCAGCTGGTCACAGCTGTCCCCGGCGGCCCGCAACTGGGCGGCCAGCAGCTGGTCCAAGCTCAGCTGGGACGCCCGCAACTGGGCGGCGCGGAACTGGGCGGCCCGCAACTGGGCCGGCGCGAGCGCCGAGGAGTGGGCGGCCCGCAACTGGGCGGCGCGGAACTGGGCGGCCCGCAACTGGGCCGACAGCGACTGGAGCGCGAGCAGCTGGTCGGCGCGCAACTGGGCCGAGGACGACTGGGCCGCGCGCAACTGGGCGGCGAGCAGCTGGTCCGCCCGCAACTGGGCCGGAACGTGGAGCTGATCCACCGCTAGTGCTTGCGCCCAGACCTGCCGATAGACCTGCAAAGGAGCCGATGAAGAGGAGGTAGACGTGCCTGCTGGCCTGCGCCGCCTCGTCACCTCGCTCGCCGTCACCGGCGTCGTCCTCCAAGCCCTGGTCGGCTTCCTCACCCGAGACGCCGGCACGGTCACCTCGCTGGCCAGCCGTCTGCACTGGGCGCACGGCATGACGCTGCTCGGCGTCCTGCTCGCACTGACTGTCGTCGGTGACCTCGTGTCCGTGCGGGTCCGGCACGGCGAGGAGAGCGAGGAGCTCACCCTCTTCGAAGCAGCGGTCGTCGTGGACGTGCTGCTGCTGCCGGCCGGACACGCCCTGCTGGTGCCGGTCGCCGCCAGCATCCTGTGCTCCGTCGTACGACGGCGCGAGCTCGTCAAGACGATCTTCAACGCGGCCAACCAGGCCGTGGCGACGGCGGTGCTCGTCGCGATCGTGCATGCGATCTCGGGCGCGGGTCAGGGGCTGTCGACGCGGGCCGTCTTCGCCCTCGTCATCGGCACGCTCGCGTTCACGACGGTCAACCTCATCGCGCTGTCGCGCGTCTACGGCCTGCTCGGCGGCGACGACCCGTGGCAGGTGGTCCGCGACGGGGCCCGGCTGTCCGCGGTCATGGCGATCGGCATGGTGGCCCTCGGCGGGACCGCCGTCACCGTTGCGTGGGCCGCCCCCGCACTGCTGCCCTTCACCGTCGTACCCGCCGTCGCCCTGACCTTCGCCTACAAGGCGGCCGCGCAGGAGACCGAGGAGCGACAGCGGTCCACGCAGCTGCTCGCGCTGTCGCAGGTCCTGGCCGGCCGGCTCAACGCCGACGACGTGACCGGCGCGTTCCTCGACCTGTCCCGGCAGGCATTCGCCGCGGACATCGCCGTCGCGGTCCTCGACCCGGGCACGCAGCCGGGCGGCAGCGTCCCGGTCAGCGTGGTGGACGACCGCGAGCACGGATACGAGCGCCGTACGTCGGACATCGGCGAGCAGATGCTGCTGCTGCGCTCGTCGCAGAGCGGCGTGCTCGCGCTCACCGACAAGGACAACCTCCCGGCCGGCTGGGCGCGCGCCGTCGTCGCGCCGCTCGAGGCCGAGGGGCGCCGCCTCGGCGCGGTCATCCTCGCCACCCGCGACCGCCACCAGCAGCTCGGCCGACGCGAGCTCACCTTGCTGACGCCGCTCGCCAGCGCGCTCGCCGTCGCCCTGCGCGGGGCGGCGCACGTCCGCCGCCTGACCGAGGAGACCAGCAAGCTCAAGGCGGTCGTCGACCAGTCCTCGGACGGCATCCTCGTGCTCGACGGCGAGGGCCGGGTGCAGCTGTGGAGCCCGGCGCTCGAGGTGCTGACCGGACGCGCCGAGCTCGCCGCGATCGGCCGCCCGCTTGGCCAGCTGGTCGCGACGCTGCAGCCGGACGGCATCCCGGTCGACCCGTTCGCCGCCGGCCGCTCGCTGCTGTCCCCCGAGGAGCCGCGCGCGACGGTCGAGCTGACCGTGCTGCGCGACGACGGCGAGCAGCGCGTCGTGCGGTGCGCACACGCCGGCGCCTTCGCGGGCAACGGCACGCTGCTGCGCGACGTCGTCATCGTTCACGACGTCACGCGCGAGCGGCAGGTGGAGCGGCTCAAGGCCGACTTCATCGCGACCGTCTCGCACGAGCTGCGTACGCCGATCACACCGATCAAGGGCTACGCCGACCTGCTGCGCCGCCGCGGCGACAACATGACGCCGGAGAAGCGGGCCGAGTGCCTCGAGGTCATCAGCAGCCGGACCGAGCACCTGGCCCGGCTCGTCGAGGACCTCCTGCTCGCGTCGCGCATCTCGGCGACCGAGGGCGCCGCCTCGCAGCAGGTCGAGATGGGCACGGCGGACCTGGTCGCCCTGGTGCGCCGGGCGTGCGGTGACTTCGGCACCGACGGCGAGCGCATCGAGCTGGCGGTCCCCGACGAGCCCGTGCACGTGGGCTGCGACCCCATGCGCGTGGTGCAGGTGCTGAGCAACCTGGTCAGCAACGCGCTGAAGTACTCCCCCGCCGGCAGCCAGGTGGATGTCGAGCTCACCGTCGACGCGGGCATCGCAACGGTCGAGGTCGCGGACAGCGGTCGCGGCATCCCGGCCGACCAGCTCGAGCGGGTCTTCGACAAGTTCCACCGGGTCGAGGACCCGATGCGCATGACGACGGGCGGCACCGGGCTCGGGCTCTACATCGCCCGCGAGCTGGCCTCTGCGATGGGGGCCACCGTGACCTGCCGCTCGGCCCTCGGCGTCGGGTCGGTGTTCTCGCTCGCTCTGCCCGTGGCAGCCGCGCCCGCGGCCGTGCCGGACATCTCACCGGCCGAACGAGCCGTGCCGCGACCCCGCCTCGTACCCCCGCTGGAGCCCCTCCGCGCCACGCCCGGGGCCTGAAACACGCTCCCGGCGCGCTCGGACGCTAGGCTGAACCCGTTCGCCACGCGCCAGCCGGAGCGTGGAACCGGGGGCAAGTCCCCGTCGAGTCGACCTGGAGGACCCCGTGGCCGAGAGCTACAACGGATACTGCGTCAAGTGCAAGGAGAAGCGCGACTTCGACGGCGAGATCAAGGTCAGCGACTCGGGCCGCCGTATGGCCCAGGGCCTGTGCCCGGTCTGCGGCACGAAGATGAACCGCATCCTCGGCAAGGCCTGACCTCCACGACCTACGCCAAAGGCGGCATCCCTGCTGGGATGCCGCCTTTGGCGCGTTCTAGCCGTGAGCGCTGCGTAGGGCGGCGAGCTCGGCTTCCAGCTCGCGCACCTGCTGCTGCAGGGCCAGCACCCGCCGTACGCCGCCCAGCGTGAGGCCCTCGTCGATGAGCCCGAGAGCCTCCTGGACCTGCCCCACGTCGATCCGGCTGTAGCGGCGCTGCTGACCGTCCGACCGGGCCGGGCTGACCACGTCGTGGCTGTCCAGGCGGCGCAGGAAGGCCTGCTGGACGCCCAGCATGTCCGCAACCTGGCCGACGGAGTACAGCGGCGCCCCGGCGTTGTCGAACGGCAGCCCGGTCATGAGCTAGGCGGCCTCGATCGAGCTCGGCGCGTCTGCCGGCTTGATCTCGATGCGTCGCGGCTTGGCCTGCTCGGCGACGGGCAGCGTCACCGTCAGCACGCCGTCGGCGTACTCAGCGCTCACGCGCTCGGGGTCCACCCACTCGGGCACCCGCAGGCGGCGGGTCATCCGGCCGTCGAAACGCTCCTGGACCAGGACCTTCTCGCCGTCGCCGTACTCCGCGTGCCGCTCGGCTGTCACCGTCAGCACGTGGTTCTCCAGGCTCAGCCCGATGGCCGAGCTCGCCACACCGGGCACGTCGAAGCGGACGATCAGCTCCTCGCCGCGGCGGATGACGTCCACCGGCATGCCGGCGCCCTCACCCGTGCCGAAGACCTGGTGCGCGAGGCGGTCGAACTCCGCCAGGAACGGGTCAGCACCTACCAGCATCTTGTCTCACCCTCCCAGGGTCGAAAGGGAGGCCCGGTCCCCCCGGGCCTGCAGTCAGAAGTATAGAGAACCTCCAACTCCAGTTGCAAGTCTTCGGCGAGGACCGGTTGAAGGTCGGGCTATGACCCGCTTGCTGGTCGGCTAGCGGGTCATATCCCGCCCCTCAACC
>JAVXVI010000407.1:0-4040 GCA_032230005.1 Actinomycetota bacterium
GCAGGTAGCCCCCCCGGTAGGCGGCCACGCGGCCGGCCAGCTCGGGAGCGGCGTCGAGGATCGCGCGGCGGGCGTTGAGCGCGACCGCCTCCGCACCCCGACGGGACCGGACGAAGGCGATCGTCCGCGCGCCCTCGACCACGAGGTCGGCCAGCAGGTCGCCGGTCTCGGCCGTGGCCGAGCGTCGTACCGGCGCCCCGTGCTCACCCCCGTGGTCGGGCATCAAGGGGGGCTCCCAGAGCGCGAACTCGGTGGACCCTCTCGGTGAGCCGTCTCGCGTGACCGGCACGACGGGCAGACCGGTCAACCGGCCGGCTGACTCCTCCGGCGCGGACACGGTCGCCGACGCCAGGATGAAGACGGGCGAGGAGCCGTACCGCGCGCAGACCCGGCGCAGCCGGCGCAGGACCTGCGCGACGTGGGACCCGAAGACCCCCCGGTAGGTGTGGCATTCGTCCACGACGACGTAGCGAAGCCCCCGCAGGAAGCTCGACCAGTCGCCGTGCCGCGGCAGGATCCCGCGGTGGAGCATGTCGGGATTGGTCAGCACCAGCCGGCCGTGCCGGCGGACCCACTCGCGCTCCTCGCGTGCCGTGTCGCCGTCGTAGGTCGCCGCCCTGACCGCCGCGAGGTTCATGCCGCGGATCGCGCGCAGCTGGTCGGTCGCCAGTGCCTTGGTCGGCGACAGGTAGAGCGCCGTCGCACGGTCGTCCTCGAGCTGCGACGACAGCACCGGCAGGAGGTACGCGAGCGACTTGCCGCTGGCGGTGCCCGTCGCGATGACCACCGACGAGCCCCCGCGGACGAGGTCAGCTGCCTCGGCCTGGTGCTCCCACGGTGCGGGCACCCCGAGGTGCTGGAGCCGGTCCACCAGGAGCTGCGGGACCCATCCCGGCCACTCGGAGCGACGACCCGTTCGCGCCTGCACGTGCTCGACGTGGGTCACTCGCTCGGCCCTCGTCGGATCGAGCAGCAGACGCTGAAGCAGGCTCTCCGGGGGCTGAGCGGAAGGGATCGTCACGACCTGCTCATCCTCCCAGGCGTGCGTCCGCGAGGTGGCTGCGGTTAGATCGACGGGATCGCCGGGTACGGCGCCCCTGGCCCCCAAGGGCCGAGTGCGTCGAACGAGAACCACCGGGGGGCCGTGACGCCCTCCGCCTGCTGCATGGAGGAGAGCCGTGGACCTGTCCCTGTCGACCCGGACCGAGGGTGACCGCACCGTCGTGGTCGTGGGTGGCGAGATCGACGTCTACACGGCGCCGAAGCTGCGCGAGCAGCTCATCGACCTCGTGAGCAGCGGCCAGTACCACCTGGTCGTCGACATGGAGGGCGTCGAGTTCCTCGACTCGACCGGCCTCGGTGTTCTTGTCGGCGGGCTCAAGCGGGTTCGTGCCCACGAGGGCTCGCTGCGGCTGGTCTGCACCCAGGAGCGCATCCTCAAGATCTTCCGGATCACCGGCCTGACGAAGGTCTTCCCGATCCACGCCACGGTCGAGGAGGCAGTCGCGGCGACGGACTAGCAGTCCGGAACCCCGCCTCTCATGGCACTCGTCGAGCTCACGCTCACACCGCTGCCCGCGCACGTCCGCACCGCGCGGCTGGTCGTCGTGGCCGCTGCCCGTCGGGCCGGACTCGACGACAGCCTTGTCGACGAGCTCCGGCTCGCGCTCGGCGAAGCAGCGTCGCGGGCCGTCGGCCTGCACGTGAAGCACGCGCCGCAGACCCCGGTCCGGATCACGGTGTCCGACGAGCCGGGCGGCCTCACCATCACCGTCACCGACAAGGGTCCCGCCGCCGGCCGGGTCACGGGGGACCTGGCCGACGAGCTGCTCGACAGCGATCCCGATCCGGAAGACGACGGGGTCGAGGCGCTCGTCGACCCCGACGTGGCGCTCGCAGTGCTGTCGGGGCTCGTGGACGAGTACGACGTCCAGGCCGACGACAGCGGCACGACCGTCACGATGCGCTGGCCGCTCCCGGCCCGCCCGGTGGGTGTGTCCGGCCCCGGCTCGACGGCCGCGTCGCAGGTCTGAGCGCGGGCTGACCCCACCCCCGGGTCACCCGCCCGGGTGACGTCCTCGATAGGATCTCGCCGCCCGGCTCCCGACCGCACCCTGCGCGGTCGGCTTGGTCGTGCCAGCCCGCAGGAGATCCCTGCACCGATCCAGGAGGACGCATGTCCGCGCTCACCCTCGCCGCCGGCGGGGAACGTCTCGCCTCGCTCGCAGACGGGGATCGCAAGATCGTCGTCGTCGTCCTCCTCGCGTCGCTCGTCGCGCTCGTCTTCGCGGCGGTCTTCGCCCGCGAGGTGCTGGCGGCCGAGCAGGGCCCGGAGAAGATGCGGGAGATCTCCCGTGCCGTCCAGGAGGGGGCAGCGGCCTACCTCTCGAGGCAGTTCCGGACCCTCGCCGTCTTCGCCGTGCTGGTCTTCGCCGTGCTGTTCCTCCTGCCGGCGCACGACGCGAACGTCCGCATCGGGCGGTCGCTGTTCTTCCTCGTCGGGGCCGGCTTCTCCGCGCTCGTCGGCTTCATCGGCATGACGCTCGCGACCCGGGCTAACGTCCGCGTCGCGCACGCCGCCAACACCGTGGGCACCAAGCCCGCCCTGCGGATCGCCTTCCGGTCCGGTGGCGTCGTCGGCATGTTCACGGTCGGGCTCGGCCTGCTGGGCTCCTCCGTCGTACTCCTCTCCTACAACAACTACGCACCCGAGGTGCTCGAGGGCTTCGGCTTCGGTGGCGCGCTGCTCGCGATGTTCATGCGTGTCGGCGGCGGCATCTTCACCAAGGCCGCCGACGTCGGCGCCGACCTGGTCGGCAAGGTCGAGCAGGGCATCCCCGAGGACGACCCGCGCAACGCCGCGACGATCGCCGACAACGTCGGTGACAACGTCGGTGACTGCGCCGGCATGGCTGCCGACCTGTTCGAGTCCTACGCCGTGACCCTGGTCGCCGCGCTCATCCTGGGTCAGGCGGCGTTCGGGTCCGAGGGTCTCGTCTTCCCGCTCATCGTCCCGGCGATCGGCGTCATCACCGCACTCGTCGGCATCTACGCCACCGCGCCCCGCGACGCCGACCGCAGCGGCATGGCGGCCATCAACCGCGGCTTCTTCACCTCCGCCGCCGTCTCGGCCATCCTCGTGGCCATCGCGTCGTACAGCTACCTGCCCAGCACCTTCGCCGGCCTGCACGGCGGTACGACGAGCGATCGTGACCCACGCGTGATCGCCCTGGTGGCGGTCATCATCGGCATCGTCCTGGCCAGCCTCATCCAGGTGCTGACCGGCTACTTCACCGAGACGGCCCGCAAGCCGGTCCGCGAGATCGGGCGGTCGTCCCTGACCGGTCCCGCCACCGTCATCCTCGCCGGCATCTCGGTCGGTCTGGAGTCCGCGGTCTACTCCGCGATCCTCATCGGCGGCGCCGTCTACGCCGCCTTCCTGCTCGGCGGCGGCTCGACGGTCGTCGCGCTGTTCGCCGTCGCCCTCGCCGGCACCGGCCTGCTGACCACGGTCGGCGTCATCGTCGCCATGGACACGTTCGGGCCGATCAGCGACAACGCGCAGGGCGTCGCCGAGATGTCCGGTGAGGTCGGCGAGGCCGGTGCCATCGTGCTGACCAGCCTCGACGCCGTCGGCAACACGACGAAGGCCATCACCAAGGGCATCGCGATCGCGACCGCCGTTCTCGCCGCGACCGCGCTGTTCGGCTCGTTCCGGACCTCGGTGGAGCGGGCGCTCGGCACCGCCGGCCGCAACGCATCGGACTTCTCGCTCTCGATCGAGAAGCCGAACCTTCTGTTCGGCCTCATCATCGGCGCGTCCGTCGTGTTCCTCTTCTCGGGCCTGGCCATCAACGCGGTCTCCCGCGCTGCCGGCCGGGTCGTGTTCGAGGTGCGCGAGCAGTTCCGCACCAAGCCCGGGATCATGGACTTCACCGAGAAGCCCGACTACGCCCGCGTCGTCGACATCTGCACGAAGGACTCGCTGCGCGAGCTGGCGACGCCCGGCCTGCTGGCCGTGCTGTCGCCGATCGCGGTCG
>JAVXVI010000408.1:0-6527 GCA_032230005.1 Actinomycetota bacterium
CGCGGACATGGCCGCGCAGCTCCAGCACGACGCGGCCGCGTTCTTCGCACTTGCCTCCGCCGCCTTGCCGGCCCTGCGCGCCAGTCAGGGCTCGCTCATCGCCGTCACGACCGCCGCTACCAGCCGGTTCGCGGTCCGCGACGGGCTGTCGGCCGCCCCGAAGGCGGCCGTCGAGAGCCTGGTGCGTGGACTGGCGGCCGAGGAAGGCCGCTTCGGCGTGCGGGTCAACGCCGTCGGCCCGGGGATGCTGACTGACGGCATGGTGCAGCGGCTCATCGCCTCCGGCGAGATGCACGAGGAGGCGCTCGAGGCGGCCAGGGGCAACACCCCGCTGCGCCGGTTCGGGTCCGCCGTCGACATCGCGGAGGCGGTCTGCTTCCTCGCCTCGGACCGGGCCGGCTTCATCACCGGCCAGAAGCTCGACGTCGACGGCGGCTACTCCGTCTGAGAGCGAGAAGGCCCGGCGCCCCTGTGGGGGAGCCGGGCCTCGTCGTACGCGAAAGTCCTAGAGGGGACGGACGTTCTCCGCCTGCGGGCCCTTCTGGCCCTGCGTGATGTCGAACTCGACGCGCTGGTTCTCGTCGAGGGACTTGTAGCCGTCCGTCTGGATGGCGGAGAAGTGGACGAAAACGTCAGCGCCGCCGCCGTCCTGGGCGATGAAGCCGAAACCCTTCTCGGCGTTGAACCACTTCACGGAACCCTGAGCCATGGTGCGATCTCCTTGTAAAACGGTTCGGGACCGCACTCGCGGACCCGGGCTGCCGTTGTGACATGTCCTCGCCTGAAGGGCGGGACTGGAGACGCAGAACGCCGCCGGTCACACTCCGCGGGCGTTCGAAGAACGTGCGTGGGAAGCAAGCCGCGGACAGGGTAGCGCGGATGGGCCCCTGAGACGAGCGAACGGGGGCAGATTCAGCCCGTCAGGGCCGCAAGGACGTGCGGCAGCTCGTCCAGGAGCTCGCGGGCGAGGAATCCCAATCGTCCCTTTTCCGCGGTCAGCCGGTCCCCGGCGGCGGCGTGGGCGTACTGCCCCCAGACCGCTGCCTGGGCCGGCTCAGCCCCTCGCGCCAGCAGGCCCCCGACGACCCCCGCCAGCACGTCTCCGGACCCGCTGGTGCCCAGCCCGACCCCACCGGCCTCGTCGCGCCACGCCCGGCCGTCCGGCGTGACCACCCAGCCGCGGGTCGCCACCACCGCGCCGTACCGCTCGGCCACCAGCGCGGCGCCGTCGCGGCCGGTCAGTTCCTCGCCCTCCAGCAGGGACTGGAGCTCCCCGTCGTTGGGCGTCAGGACCACGTTGTCTCGGTCGCCGACCAGCTCAGGATGCCCCCCGAGTGCGGTCAGCGCCACGGCGTCCAGCACCAGCCAGCGGCACTCCAGCCGTGGCAAGGCAGCGGCCAGCAGCTCGTAGGTCTCCTCGCGGCCGAGCAGCCCCGGCCCCAGGACCACCGTGGCGGCCCCATCGCACTGCTCGACCAGCCGATCCGCCGCCTCGGCGGACAGCGATCCGCCGTCGCCGGCCGGCAGTCCGGTGACCATCGCTTCAGGGAGCCCCACCCCCAACGCGACGGCCGTGGCCTCCACCGTCGCGACCTGCAGCCGGCCCGCCCCGACCCGCAGCGCGGCCAGGCCGGCGAGCAGCACCGCTCCGGGGGTGCTGACGGCGCCCCCGACGACAAGCACCGTGCCGCGGTCGTGCTTCGTGCCGTCGTCGTCGAGGCTCGGCAGCGGCCAGCTCCGCAGGAGCTGCGGGCTGACGACCGGCGCGTCAGCGCGGGGCGGCTGGGGCATCGGGCTCGGCGGTGACGGGAGCGTCGTGCTCCTCGAGGTGGTCGACGTGGTTGTAGTCCTCGAGGACGAGCTGCCCTTCCTCGAGGCGGTAGGAGGTCACCGCGCAGTTCGCGACGTCACCGAGCCGGTCCACGTTGAGGATCTCGTCCTCGGTCATCCGCTCGACGACGTAGCGGACGAGCAGCACGACGACCTGGTGCGCCACGAGCAGCACCCGCTCACCGGCGCAGTCGCGTCGTACGTCCTCGAGGCAGGTCCGCAGCCGCAGCAGGACGTCGGACCAGGACTCGCCGCCCGGGGGCCGGTGATAGAACTTCCCGAGCCGCGTACGACGCTCGGACTCGTCGGGGAACTGCGCGACGATGCCGCGCCGGGTCAGGCCGTCGAGGACGCCGAACTCCCGCTCCCGCAGCCGCTCGTCGACCACCGCCGGCAGCGACAGGCCCGCTGTCTTCAAGGCGATCTCGGCGGTCTGCTGCGCGCGGAGGTACGGCGAGACCCAGAGCACCGTGGGCCGCTCGTCCTCCGGCAGCTCGGCGATCCAGCGGCCGAGGGCTGCGGCCTGCTCCTCGCCCAGCTCGGACAGCGGGACGTCGACGTCGCGGGTCGCGATGTCGATCCGCTCGAGCTGCTCGGCCTCGGCCTTGTCGCGCGCGACGTTGCCGGCGCTCTCGCCGTGACGGATCACGCAGAGCCGGTCGGGCCAGGATGCCTGCTGCACGACAGGGCCTTTCCCCGGTCGGGCTTCGGCCACACGGTCAGGACACCGGCGCGAGTCCCAGGGTCGGCGGGTAGCGTTTGCCGGGTGATCCGGCGGCTGCTCACCCCGCGATGGCTGCTCGGCCTGCTGCTGACCCTGGCCGGCGCGGCCGGCATGGTGCGGCTCGGCATGTGGCAGCTCGGCCGCGGCGAGCAGCGGCACTCGCTGCAGAACTACAGCTACGCGGTCGAGTGGGTGCTGTTCGCGGCGTTCGCGGTCTTCTGCTTCGGCAAGCTGCTCCGCGACGAGGGGCTCGTCGAGGACGAGCCGGATGCCGTCTCGGCCGCCGTCGTCGTACCGCCGCCCGCACCGCCCGCCGAGGAGCCGGCCGACGACGAGCTGGCCGCCTACAACGCCTACCTCGCCCGGCTGAACGAGAGCGCGTGAGGACACGTTTCGGCCGCTACCGCGTGATGGCCTACGTCACCGGCACCGTGCTGCTCATCGCCTGCTTCGTCGCCATCCCGTTGACGCACGTCTTCCACCACCCGACGTTCGGCCGGGTGGTCTGGACGATGCACGGGTGGCTCTACCTGCTGTACCTGATGGCGGCCGTGCATCTGGCGATGGCCCGGCGCTGGAAGCTGACCCGGCTGGTGCTGGTGCTGCTGGCCGGGACGATCCCGTTCCTGTCGTTCGTGATGGAGCGCAAGCTCAGCCGAGAGCCTGCTTCGCAGCTGCCACAACGCGCTCGCGGTCGTCAGCCGTCGTCACCGTGATCCGGATCCCGTCGCCGTCGAACGGCCGGACGAGGACGCCCGCCTGGTCGAAGACGTCGGCGACGCGAAGCGTGTCCGGGCCGACCGGCAGCCACACGAAGTTGCCCTGGGCGGGCGGCACGTCGTAGCCGAGGTCGCGCAGCGCGGTCCGGAGCGGCTCCCGCTCGGCGCGGATCGTGGCGACCCGCGCGAGCAGCTCGTCCTCGATCTGGAGGCTGGCCAGCGCGGCCGCCTGCGCGGGCAGCGACACGGAGAAGGGGACCTGCACCTGGCGAAGCGCAGCGGCGGTGTCGTCGGAGCCGGCCAGGCAGAACCCGACCCGCAGGCCGGCCAGCCCGTAGGCCTTGGAGAAGGTCCGCAGCACGGCCAGGTTGGGGTGGTCCGGCAGCAGCCGCCGGCCGTCGACGGCAGCGGGATCGTCGACGAACTCGGCGTAGGCCTCGTCCACCACGACCAGGATGTCCGGCCGGATCGACTCGAGGAAGCGCCGGACGTCCGCCTCCCGCAGGGCGGGGCCGGTCGGGTTGTTGGGTGAACACAGGATGACCAGTCGCGTGGCGTCGGTGACGGCGCCGGCCATCCGCTCGAGGTCGTGCTCGTAGCCGTCGAGCGGGACCTCCACCGGGCGGGCCCCTGCCACCTTGACGAAGCCTGGGTAGGCCTCGAAGGAGCGCCAGGCGTACATCACCTCTTCGCCCGGGTCTGCGGCGATCTGCACCAGCTGCTGGATGAGCGAGACCGAGCCGCAGCCGACGGCGACCCGCGCCTCGGGCAGGCCGTGCTTGGCCGCCAGCGCGGCCGTGAGCTCCGTGACAGCCGGATCCGGGTAGCGATTGCCCTCCGCGAGAGCCCTGGAGACCGCCTCGATCACGCTCGGCAGGGGTCCGAGCGGGGTCTCGTTGCTGGCCAGCCGGGCCAGGTCCTGCCCCGGTGCCGGCCGTCGTCCCGGCTTGTACGACGGCAGTCCCCGCAGAAGCGGCCGCAGCGTGGGAGGCATGTCTGCGACGGTACCGGGGTTAGCTCTGGGAGAGTTGTCGTTGCGGAAGACCCTGGGCGACACGCCTCGGGTCGTTGACCCCGCGTTGGGAATCGGTTCGGGAGAGTGAGCAGGTGCCGTTCACGCTGGTGGCGTTCCATGCCCACCCCGACGACGAGGCGCTCCTCACCGCAGGCACGATGGCCCGCGCAGCTGCGGAGGGCCACCGCGTCGTGCTCGTCGTCGCCACCGCCGGCGAGGCAGGTCTCGTCCGTGGCGGGGGCACTGGTCCGGCACTGGCCAGCCGCCGTCGTACCGAGCTCGAACGGTCGGCCGCTGCTCTCGGCTGCGCGCGGGTCGAGGTGCTCGGCTACGCCGACTCCGGGATGCATGGAGAGGCCGGCGGGCCAGCCGCCTTCGCCAGGACCGATGTCGAGGACGCAGCCCGGCGGCTCGCCGAGATCCTGGCCGAGGAGTCGGCCGACGTGCTGACCGTCTACGACCCGGCCGGCGGCTACGGGCACCCCGACCACATCCAGGTCAGCAGGGTGGGCATTCGCGCGGCCGAGCTGGCGCGCACGCCCGTCGTGCTCGAGGCGACGGTCGACCGCCAGGCGCTGCAGCGGGTGCTGCGGCTGATCCACCGGCTGCCCGGCATCCCCGCCGACTTCGCTCCGCGCCGCTTCGATCGCGCCTACACCGCTCGCCGGCACCTGACGCATCGCGTGGACGTCCGGCGCTACGCCGAAGCCAAGCGAGCTGCGATGGCTGCGCACGCGAGCCAGGCCGGGAGTGACGAGGGGACCCGCACTCTCGCGGTGCTGCTGCGGCTGCCGGCGCCGCTGTTCCGCCTCGCACTGGGCAGGGAGTGGTACGTCGAGCGCGGCCGGGCTGCTGGTGCCCCGCTGATCGACGACGTCTTCGCCGGGATCCGCTCGTGAGGGTCGCTCGGCGCGCTCTGCACGCCGCCCTGTCGCTGAGCTGCGTCGTCCTGCTGCTCGCCTTCGCGCTGCCCAAGGTGACCGGCGCCGACTGGGGTCCGGTCCGCGACCACCTGCTCCTCCTGGAGGTGTGGCAGGTCGTCGTGCTGCTCTCCCTCTGGCTGCTCGGTCTCTACGCCCACACCTTCCTCGCGACGGCCGCCCTGCCAGACCTGACCCACCGGCAGGCGCTGACGCTGAATCTCAGCGGCAGTGCCGTCTCCAACCTGCTGCCGTTCGGCGGGGCGCTCGGCATGGGCCTCAACTACGCGATGGTGCGGTCGTGGGGCCACGGCCCTGGCAGCTTCGCGCCGTTCACAGCGCTCACGACCCTCTGGAACGTGCTGGTCAAGCTCGCCCTCCCGGTCGTAGCGCTCGGGCTGCTCGTGGCGGCCGGCGGCCTGCCGACGCCCGGTCTTGCGCTGGCAGCGGTCATCGCGGCCGGCTCGCTGCTCGTCGTCCTGCTGATCGTCGCCGCGGCACTGGCCAGTCCGGGCGTCGCGTCCCTCGTCGGCCGGGCCGCGCAGGTCACTGCCACCCTCGCGCTCCGGTTGGCGCGATCCAGCCGGACGGTGTCGTGCGAGCAGGCCGTCGTCGATCTGCGGCAGCGCATGGCGGGACTGCTGCGCCGGCGCTGGCAGCGGATGCTCCTCGGGATGACGAGCTATGCCGTGCTGCAGGCAACGCTGCTCTGGCTGATCCTGCACATGCTCGGCAGCTCGCTCGGCATCGTGCCGGTGTTCGCCGGCTTCTCGTTCGGCCGGTTGCTGACGCTGCTCGTCGTCACCCCTGGCGGTGTGGGGATCGCCGAGACCGGGAGCGCCGCGCTGCTCGTGGCGCTCGGCGGCGACGCGGCCGTGATCGCTGCGGGCACGCTGCTGTTCACCGCCATCACGTTCGCCCTCGAGATCCCGGTCGGCGGGTTGTGCGGCCTGCTGTGGTGGCGCCGATCGAGAGCGCTGGCGTCGTGAGGATCGCGCACGTCACGGACTTCTACCTGCCGCGCCTGGGTGGCATCGAGATGCAGGTCAGCGACCTCGCTGCCCGGCAGAGCGCCGTGGGTCATGACGTCACCATCGTCGCCGCCTCGCCGAGCGAGGGGGCGGCGCCGCCCGAGGACGGCCCGGTCGTGATCCGGGTGACCGACGGGCTGCGCCGGCCGCGGCCGATCCACCCGAAGGCGCCGTTCGTGGGCGTCCGGATCCTGCTCGACGGCGACTTCGACGTCGTGCACGCGCACGTGGGCGTCGGCACGCCCCTCGCCTTCTGGGCGGCGCTGCGGTGCGTGCGGGCGGGGATCC
>JAVXVI010000409.1:0-9159 GCA_032230005.1 Actinomycetota bacterium
CGCGCGGACCGCTGTCCTGTCCGCCGGCTGGCCCGAGTCGGTCCCCGGCACGACCGTCGACCGGCAGTGCGGCTCGTCCCAGCAGGCGGTGCACTTCGCCGCCGCGGGCGTGATCTCCGGGCAGTACGACCTCGCCGTCGCGGGCGGCGTCGAGATGATGTCCCGCACCCCGATGGGCTCGACGTTCACCGCGAGCCCGCTCGGCGCGATGTACATCGAGCGCTACGGCGAGGACTTCCCCAACCAGGGCATCGGCGCCGAGCAGATCGCCGACCGCTGGGGGCTGTCCCGTCAGCAGCTCGACGAGTTCTCGCTCGGCTCGCACGAGAAGGCGGCGGCGGCGATCGACGAGGGCCGGTTCAAGAACCAGATCGTCCCGGTGACCAACCCCGACGGCGTCGTGATCGACACCGACGAGGGCGTACGACGGGGCGGGACGCTCGAGAAGCTGGGCGCTCTGAAGACGGCGTTCAAGGAGGACGGCAAAGTCACGGCCGCCAACTCCTCGCAGATCTCCGATGGCTCGGCCGCGCTGCTCATCACCACCAGCGAGTTCGCCGCTGCGCACGGGCTGACGCCGCTGGCCCGGATCCACACGGCGGTGCTGGCCGCCGCCGAGCCGATGCCGATGCTGCACGCGCCGATCCCCGCCACGCAGAAGGCGCTGGCGAAGTCCGGGCTGAAGATCACCGACATCGGCGCGTTCGAGGTCAACGAGGCGTTCGCGTCCGTGCCGCTGGCGTGGCTGAAGGACATCGGCGCCGACGAGAAGGCGCTCAACCCCAACGGCGGCGCGATCGCGCTCGGCCACCCGCTCGGCGGCTCCGGCGCCCGGCTCATGACCACCCTGGTGCACCACATGCGCGACAACGGCATCCGCTACGGGCTGCAGACGATGTGCGAGGGCGGCGGTCAGGCCAACGCCACCATCCTCGAGTTGCTCTGACCCTGGTGGTCTGACCGCTCGCGCGTCCGGCCCGCTTCGCCGGTAATGCGTGTCACCATGCGGGCGTGACGACGTCGGCCGGCTTGCCGCAGACGCCGCCGCAGCGCCCGCCGATGCGGCGCGGCGTGAAGGAGGCGATCATCGCCGTGGCGGCACTGCCGCTGCTGATCACGGCGGGGGTCTACGTCGGCGGCCGCATCGGGCACGGCGGGAACGGGACGTTGGTCCCCGCCGACGCGGTAGCCGCACCGGCTGCCACTCCCAGCCCGCTGGTCACGGTCCGGCCCGGGACGCCCGCCCCTGTCGCCTCGGTCAAGCCACCGGCGCCGGCCCCGCTCGTCACGGTCAAGCCACCGGCGCCGGCCCCGCTCGTCACGGTCAAGCCCGCCGCGCCGGCGCCGCTCGTCACGGTCAAGCCGGCCGCTCCCGCGCCGGTGGTCACGGTCAAGCCGGCCGCGCCCGCGCCGGTGGTCACGGTGAAGCCGGCCGCGCCCGCGCCGGTGGTCACGGTCCGGCCGCGTGGGCCGTCCACGTCGGCGCCGCCCCCCGTCGTACGCCCGAACCCAGCCCTGCCCGTCGCCCCGGTGCAGGGACCGGTGGCCCCCGCCGTCCCGCCTGCCGGTCCGCGGGTCGTGCTGGGCCGGGGCAGCGTGAACGACGACGTCCGCGCCTGGCAGCGGCAGATGGCCAGGCGGACCTGGCACATCGCCGTCGACGGGATCTTCGGCAGGCAGTCGGCGAGCGTCGCCCGCCGGTTCCAGGCGGAGAAGGGCCTACGCGTGGACGGGCTGGTCGGGCGGGAGACCTGGGACGCCGCATGGCGCCGCCCCGTCACGCACTGACGAATTCTCCGCCGCGCGATGCGTCCTCTCCGCCGGGCGATGCGTCCCGTTGATCACCGAGGGGGGAATCGGGTTCTGGCGGGGCAAAAGACGCGTCAGATCTCGGTGATCACCGGAACCCGGCGCGCGGGGAGGTTTGGCTCGTTCCCCAGCGGAGATCACGCGCCGTACCGGCATCCACAGTGTGGACAACTCCTGGGGAGAACCACAGCCGTGTAACTTGCGCGCGCCCCGGTCTCAGCGGGGCCGGCGACCGGCAGTCAGCGCCACTGCGTCGAGAGCGCGAACCCGGCGACGATGAAGCCGAAGCCGACCACGAGGTTCCAGTTGTTGAGGGCGCCCACGACCGGCATGTTGCCCTGCGTCAGGTAGAAGACGACCAGCCACAAGATCCCGATCCCGAACAGCACCAGCATCAGCGGCGCCAGCCACACCGGGCTCGGCTTGCGCTTGCGGACCGAGCTCGGGGAGGGCGGCGGCGTGTAGACGGCCTTCTTGCGCTTCTTGGACTCGGGCACGTCGCCCCTCCTTCTCGCATGCGATCGACGGCTCGGGTTAGCGTAGGCGACGACGACCACTCAGGAGGCGCACGTGGCGGGGCAGGTGGCGCCGGGTGCCCCCACGCCTGTGCAGCCGGGTCGGTCCGTGCGGCCGTGGCAGGTCCTCGTTCCGCTGACGGCGCTCGCCGCCGGGCTGCTGTTCGCGACCAGTGCCGCCACCGCTGCGGGCACCGACCTGAGGGCCGGCCGTCGTACGCAGCTCACCGATCTGATCGCGGAGGAGCGCCACACCGTCGACGCGCAGGAGCGGCAGGCCAAGGCGCTGCGCGCGTCGGTGGCGCTGGTGCAGGCCGCGGCGGCTGCCGGCAACTCGCGGGTGGCCGCCGAGCGCGCCCGCGGGGATGCCCTCGCACCGGCCGCGG
Organism: Actinomycetota bacterium; assembly: GCA_032230005.1. GTDB lineage: Bacteria > Actinomycetota > Actinomycetes > Mycobacteriales > SCTD01 > RYN-124. The sequence continues at coordinate 2,711 of JAVXVI010000409.1, forward strand.
GCCTGACCGCGGTGTCCGGCCCGGGCGTCACGGTGCGACTGAACGACGCGCCGCGGCGCGACGGGATGCCGCCGGCCTCCGACAACCCCGACGACCTCGTCGTGCACCAGCAGGACGTGCAGGCGGTGGTCAACGCGCTGTGGGCCGGCGGTGCGGAGGCGATGACGCTGATGGGTCAGCGGGTGATCTCCACCAGCGCCGTCCGGTGCGTCGGCAACACGATCGTGCTTCAGGGCCGCGTCTACAGCCCGCCGTTCGTGGTCAGCGCGATTGGTGACCCCGGCCGGCTCCGGGTCGCGCTCGACCAGGAGCCAGGAGTGGAGTTCTTCCGGACCTTCGTGGACCGGTTCGGGCTGGGCTACTCGGTGCGCACCTCGACGACCCTCAAGCTGCCGGCGTACGACGGACCGCTCGAGCTCCTGCACGTGGCGGCGGCCCGATGAGCTCGACGGGCGACCACGTGCGGACGTTCCTGCGTGGGCTGGGTCAGACGCTGATCACGCTCGGGATCGTCGTCCTGCTGTTCTGCGTCTACGAGCTCTACTTCACCAACCTCTACACGGACAAGCAGCAGTCGAAGCTCGGCGACGACCTGACCAAGGCCTGGCACGACCCCGCGCCGAGCCCAGCCCCAGGCACGTCCCTGGTCGCGGTGGCCTTGGGCAAGGGGATCGCCGTGATCCGGATGCCGAGCCTCGGTCGCAACTACCACAAGGTGGTCGTCGAGGGCGTCGGCAAGGAGGACCTCAAGAAGGGCCCGGGGCACTACCCGGGGACGGCGCTGCCGGGGGCGGTCGGCAACATGGTGATCAGCGGGCACCGGACGACGTACGGCGCGCCGTTCAACCGGATCGACGAGCTGCATCGCGGCGACGCCATCGTCCTGGAGACGCGGGACACCTGGTTCACGTACCGGGTGACCAGCCAGCAGGTGGTCTCCCCGACGGCGGTCGAGGTGACCTATCCGGTGCCGGGCCAGCGGGGAGCCATCCCCACCAAGCGCCTGCTGACGCTGACGACGTGCAACCCGAAGTACTCCGCGCGGCAGCGGCTGATCGTGAACGCCCTCTTCGAGTCGTCGCGGGCCAAGTCGGCCGGCGACCCGCCCGCGCTCACCGGGCAGGGCTGAGATGTACGGCTGGTTGTGGCGGCACTTCCCGGGCGGCGTTCTCGGCAAGGTCCTGTGCAGCCTGGCGCTGACGGCCGTCGCGATGGCGGTGCTCTTCCTGTTCGTCTTCCCGCGGGTCGAGCCGCTGCTGCCCTTCCAGGACGTGACCGTCGACACCGGCCCGACTCCTAGCCCGAGCGTGACGGCCGGTCCCTGACCCGCGGCTCCTCGGCCCTCCGGCGACGCGTGCCACAATCCGCCGCCAGCTCTGTGCAGCTCCCCTTTCTGTTGGAGGCGTCACCGTCGTGCCCGGCCCCGCCAAGAAGTCCGTTGCCAGCAAGGCAGCCCCGCGCAAGGCACCTGCTCGCAAGGCACCCGCGAAGGCAACGACACGGGCGTCGTACGCCGATCGTCCCTGGGTCCAGAGCTACCCGAAGGGCGTGCCGGCCGACTACGCGTTCCCCACGGTGCCGCTGACCCGGCTGCTCGACGACGCGGCGTCGTCGTTCCCGACGAACACCGCGCTGGCCTTCCTCGGGACGAAGCTGACCTACAAGCAGCTGAAGGAGGAGGTCGACCGCTTCGCAACCGCCCTCGCCGGACTCGGGGTCGGCAAGGGCGACCGGGTCGCCATCGTCCTGCCCAACTGCCCGCAGAACGTCATCGCCTTCTTCGCGGCGCTGCGCATCGGCGCGATCGTGGTCGAGCACAACCCGCTCTACACCGAGGCCGAGCTGCGCCACCAGCTCGCCGACTGCGGCGCGAAGGTCGTCGTATGCCTGGACCGGGTCTACGACACGGTGGCGAAGGTCAAGAAGGACACGTCGCTGCAGCAGATCATCGTGACGTCGGTGGCCGACTACCTGCCGACCAGCAAGCGCCTGCAGCTGCGGCTGCCCATCGCCAAGGCGAAGAAGGCCCGCGCGGAGCTGACCGCCGAGCTGCCCAAGGGCGCACCGGTCAAGCAGTTCACCGCGCTGCTGAAGGGCGCCGGCCTGCCGGCCCGCCAGGCCGCCATCGATCCCGACAACGACCTCGCGCTCCTGCAGTACACCGGCGGCACGACCGGGCTGTCGAAGGGCGCGAAGCTCACGCACACCAACCTGGTGAGCAACGCCTACATGAACCGGCTGTGGGACACCGAGGCGACCCCGGGCAAGGAGGTCACCCTCGCCGTACTCCCGCTGTTCCATGCCTACGGGCTGACCGTTGCGATGACCGGCACGGTGCTGATCGGCGGCACGATCGTGCTGCTGCCCCGCTTCGACCTGGACCTGGTCTTCGCCGCCATCGACGAGTGGAAGCCGACGACCTTCCCGGGGGTCCCGCCGATCTACAAGGCACTGGCCGACAGCCCGAAGGCGAAGTCGCACGACCTGCGCTCGATCCGGCTGTGCGTGTCCGGTGCGATGAAGCTGCCGCTGGAGGTGCAGGAGCAGTTCGAGAAGATCTCCGGGGCGCGGCTCATCGAGGGCTACGGCATGACGGAGACCTCGCCATGCACGCACGCCAACCCGGTCAGCGGCATCCGCAAGCCCGGCACGATCGGCGTGCCGCTGCCGGGCACGCTGTGCAAGATCGTGGAGCAGGACAACGCGAGCCGCGAGGTCCCGCCCGGTGAGCCGGGCGAGCTGGCCATCTCCGGACCGCAGGTCTTTCAGGGCTACTGGAACCGCGACGACACCGGGGACGTGTTCACGCCGGACGGCTACGTGCTCACCGGCGACGTGGCGGTCATGGACGAGGACGGCTTCTTCAGCATCGTCGACCGCAAGAAGGAGCTCATCATCGCGGGCGGGTTCAACATCTACCCGTCCGAGGTGGAGGAGGTGCTGTTCGCGATGTCGGGTGTCGCCGATGCCGTCGTCATCGGCGTGCCGGACAAGTACCGCGGCGAGACGGTGAAGGCGTTCATCGTCAAGGCGGCCGGCAGCGACATGACCGCGGACGACGTCACCGCGCACTGCGCTGCGAGCCTGGCGGCGTACAAGGTCCCGAAGCTCATCGAGTTCCGGAAGGAGCTGCCGCGGACCGTGGTGGGCAAGGTGCTGCGCCGGGTGCTCGTCGAGGAGGAGCGGGAGAAGGCCGCCAAGGGCGCCGCCCCGAAGCCTGCGTCCGTCCCCGGCGGGAAGGCGCGCGCGGAGACAGCCCCGGCGAAGAAGGCACCGGCGGCGAAGAAGGCTGCCGCCAAGAAGGCGCCCGCAGCGAAGAAGGCTCCGGTTGCCAAGAAGGCACCCGCCGCGAAGAAAGTCGCTGCCAAGGCACCGGCGAAGAAGGCTCCGACGAAGAAGGCGCCGGCCAAGAGGTCGGCATCGAAGTAGAGACCGAGGGGATCCGCCGTAGCCTGATGGCGTGACGCCCCGCACGAGGATCCTCGTCGTCGACAACTACGACAGCTTCGTGTTCAACCTGGTCCAGTACCTCGGCCAGCTCGGGGCGGACTGCGTCGTACGCCGCAACGACGAGGTCGGGCCGGACGACCTCGACGGCTACGCCGGCGTCCTGCTCTCACCCGGCCCGGGGATCCCGGAGGACGCCGGCTGCTCGGTCGCGATGGTCGGCGCCTGCGAGGACCGCGGCACGCCGCTGCTCGGGGTGTGTCTGGGACATCAGGCGATCGCAGTCGCGCACGGCGCGAAGGTCAGCAGGGCACCCGAGCTGCTGCACGGCAAGACGAGTGAGGTCGAGCACCACGGCGCGGGGGTGCTGCACGGGTTGCCGAGCCCCTTCACGGCGACGCGGTACCACTCGCTGGCCGTCGAGGAGGACACGCTGCCGGCTGAGCTGGCCGTCACCGGGCGGACTGCGTCGGGGATCGTCATGGCGATCCGGCACCGCGACAAGCCGATCGAGGGCGTGCAGTTCCATCCCGAGTCGGTGCTGACGCAAGGTGGCCACACGATGCTGGCCACCTGGCTCGGGCAGTGCGGCGATCCTGGTGCGGCCGCCCTGGCACCGCCGCTCGCCCAGCGGGTCGAGGACAAGCGCCTCGCCGCCTTCGGCTGACCGTCAGCTGGGGGTGGGTTGGGGGCTGGGCTCTGGGCTCGGCTGGGTGGTCGGCTCGGGGCTGAACGACGGGAAGCCGCCGTCGCTCGGTGAGGGGCTCGGTGTCGGACTGGCCGGGACGCGCGCGACGACGATGACGACGGTCGAGCCGCGAGGCGCCAGGGTGTTGAGCGGCCGCTGGTCGATCACCTTGCCGCAGGTGCTCGCCGGGTCACCGCTTCGGCAGCCCGCGTCGTCGCGCGGCTCGATGCCGACAGCGAACCCGAGCTGTTGCAGCGCCTGCACCGCTTGGTCCTGCGTCTTGCCTCTCAGGTCGGGAACCTGCACCTTGCCCGACGAGACGACGAGGGTGACCTTGCTGCCGGCCGCCAGCTGGGTGCCGGGGGCGGGCTGCATCGCGAGCACCTGGCCGGCAGGCAGGTTGACGTCGCGCGGGATGACCTGCCCCACCAGCAGCTTGGCGTCCTTGAGCTGAGCCGTGGCCTCGTCCTGGGAGAGCCCGATGACCTGCGGCACGACGGTCATCTCCAGGCCCTTGGACACGACCAGGCTGACCTGACCGCCCTTGCCGATCAGGAAGCCGGCCTCCGGGCTCTGCGCGATCACGGTGCCGGCCGGCTTGGGGTCGAACTTCTGCGCGACGCTGCCGACGGCCAGCCCGTCGTTGGCCAGCTGCGCCGTTGCCTGCTGCTGCGACATGCCGACGACGGCGGGCGTGGAGATCAGGCCGGAGTCGTTGCCGAGCAGGCCCTTGACCACGAAGGCCACCAGCACCGCCACCGCAAGCAGCACCGCCGCGAACAGCGCGAGCAGCGGACCGCGCCGACGTTCCCGTGGCTGCCGGAGGCCGGCAGGCACGACGGTCGTCTGGACCTCCGCCAGGAACGGCGTCGCGAGCACCGGCTCGCCGGCCGCAGCCCGCAGCAGGTCCTCACGCATCTCGTCCGCGGACTGGTAGCGGTTCGCGGGATTCTTGGCCATGGCTTTGAGGACGACGGAGTCCACGGCGGCGGGCATCGACTCGTCGTACGCCGATGGTGGGGTCGGGTCTTCGCGCACGTGCTGATAGGCGACGGCCACGGGGCTGTCGCCGGTGAAGGGCGGGTTGCCGGTGACGAGCTCGTACAGAAGGCAGCCGGTGGAGTAGATGTCGGAGCGCGCGTCGACGTGCTCGCCACGTGCCTGCTCCGGCGACAGGTAGGCAGCAGTGCCGATCACCGCCGCGGTCTGCGTCATCGTCGAGGAGGTGTCCGCGACGGCCCGCGCGATGCCGAAGTCCATGACCTTGACCTCGCCGCGCGAGGTGAGCATGACGTTGGCCGGCTTGATGTCGCGGTGCACGATCCCGGCGCCGTGCGCGACGTCGAGAGCGGCGCAGATGTCGGCGACCACCTCGAGTGCGCGCTGCGGCAGCAGCCGGCCCTCGGTCTGAAGCACGTCGCGCAGGGTGCGCCCGTCGACGTACTCCATGACGATGTAGGGGACGCCGGCGTCCTCGCCGGTGTCGTAGACGGAGACGATGCAGGGCGCGTTGAGCGATGCCGCCGACTGCGCCTCCCGGCGGAACCGCTGCTGGAAGGACGGGTCGCGGGCCAGGTCGGCGCGCAGCACCTTGACCGCGACATCCCGGCCGAGCCGCACGTCGAGGCCGCGGAAGACCTCGGCCATGCCGCCGATGCCGATGGTCTCGCCGAGCTGGTACCGACCGCCGAGAAGCCGGGGCTCAGTCACCCTTTGTCACCGTGCTTGCCGTGCTTGCGACGTGGCGCGACAGGGGCAGGTACGACGTGGACCGTCACGGCCGCGCCGTAGGTCACCGAACCCCCCGGAGTCACGCTGCTGACGGTACCGGCGGCGCCACCTGTGCCGTCGTAGGCGAAGCTCGGCGCGAGGCCGAGCCCGAGCAAGGAAGCGCGGACCGCGTCGGCACTCTTGCCGACGTAGGAAGCGGGGACGACCGACACCTTGGGCTTGCCGGCCGAGACGACGAGCGTCACGTCGTCGCCTTCGTGTGCGTTCGTACCGGCCGGCGGGTCGATGCGGATGATGCGGCCGGGTGGCACGGTCTTGGAGGTCTCGGTGGTGCGTACGGCGTCGAGCTTCGCTGCTGCCAGCTCTGCGGTCGCGGCGTCGACCGTGAGCCCGGTCTTCACCGCCGGGATCGCGACCGACTTCGCTCCACCGCACGCGCGGGCCGACAGCGCGATGACGACGACGGCGAGCAGGACCGAGGCGAGCCGCACCGCGCGTTGATGGTTGCGGACGAGCGCCGGCGTCGTCGGCCGCACCGATCGACCGGGGGTCGCCTCCGCCGGTGCCAGTCCCGTGTAGGCGC
>JAVXVI010000410.1:0-4636 GCA_032230005.1 Actinomycetota bacterium
CGGTCGAGGACGAGGCGCGGATCGTCGTGCAGTCCGAGCTGGTCGCCAACGAGCAGCTCCCGCCGCCGAAGGCCGGCGACCCTCGCGTCGCCGCCGCGCTCGACCACCCGCTCGAGGCCGAGGAGCATGCCGCTCGAGGGACGGCAGGGCACCTGGTGCACCGCGTCCGCCGTAGCGGCATCCGGATCGCGGCGGCGATGGATCACCTGGTCGAAGCGCCGGGCAGCATCGAGACGGCCAGCGACTCCGACCCGGACTGGACGCGGTTCACCGCGACGACCGTCCTGCAGCCGGGGCAGAAGCTGCGACTGGTCAAGCTGATGTCGTACGGCTGGTCCAGCCGCCGGTCGCTGCCGGCCGTGCGCGACCAGGTGGCGGCGGCACTGTCGGCCGCTCGGGCGACCGGGTGGGACGACCTCGTCGCGCACCAGCGGGCCTACCTCGACGAGTTCTGGAGCTGCGCCGACGTCGAGATCGAGGGGGATGCCGAGCTGCAGCAGGCGGTGCGGTTCGCGCTGTTCCACGTGCTGCAGGCGGGAGCGCGCAGCGAGAAACGGCCGATCCCGGCGAAGGGGCTGACCGGTCCCGGCTACGACGGGCACTGCTTCTGGGACACCGAGACGTTCGTGCTGCCGGTGCTGACGCGCACTGCACCGAAGGCAGCCGCCGATGTGCTCGCGTGGCGACAGGCGACGCTGCCGCAGGCGATCGATCGGGCGAAGGCGCTGCGGCTGGAGGGAGCGGCGTTCCCCTGGCGGACGATCAGCGGGCAGGAGTGCAGCGGCTACTGGCCGGCCGGCACAGCGGCCTTCCACATCAACGCCGACATCGCGGACGCCGCGCTGCGGCACCTCGACGCGACCGGCGACGTGGAGTTCGAGAAGGAGGTGGCGCTCGAGCTGCTCGTCCAGACGGCTCGGCTGTGGCGCTCGCTGGGGCACCACGACGCCCAGGGGCGCTTTCGCATCGACGGGGTCACGGGGCCGGACGAGTACAGCGCCGTTGCCGACAACAACGTGTTCACCAACCTGATGGCGCAGCGCAACCTCGTCGGTGCTGCCGAGGTTGCCACGCGTCATCCCCGGCACGCGAAGACCTTCGGCGTCGACCAGGAGGAGGTGGCGTCGTGGCGTGATGCTGCGGCCGCCATCGTGATCCCGTACGACGAGCGGCTCGGTGTACACCAGCAGTCGGAGGGATTCACGGAGCACGCGATCTGGGACTTCGACGGGACCGAGCCGGAGCAGTACCCGCTGCTGCTGAACTTCCCGTACTTCGACCTGTACCGGAAGCAGGTCGTCAAGCAGGCCGACATCGTGCTCGCGATGCAGTTGTGTGGATCGTCGTTCACACCGGAGCAGAAGCGCCGCAACTTCGAGTACTACGAGGCGCTGACGGTCCGCGACTCCTCGCTGTCGTCCTGCACGCAGGCGGTGATGGCGGCCGAGGTAGGCCACCTCGACCTGGCCTACGACTACGTCGCGGAGGCCGCCCTCATGGATCTGCGCGACGTGCACGCCAACACGCGCGACGGCCTGCACATCGCCTCGCTCGCGGGCGCGTGGTCAGCGCTGGTCGGTGGCTTCGGCGGCATGCGCGACGAGGCCGGGAGCCTCAGCTTCAAGCCGCGGTTGCCGTCCGGGCTCGGGCGCCTGCGCTTCGGTCTGCTGCACCGTGACCGCTGCCTGCACGTGACCGTCACCCCGAGGATGGCGAGCTATGTCCTGCGATCGGACGACGAGCCGCTGGACATCGAGCACTACGGCGAGAAGCTGACGCTGCTGCCCGGGACAGTGGAGTCGGCTGACATCCCGGAGCTGCCGCACCTGCCGCCCCCGACGCAGCCGACGCACTGCGCGCCGGCTCGTCGGGCCGTCGCCACCTGACGGCTCATGCCGGGCTGGGCAGCGTCTCCAGGTCGCTGAGCACGATCTCGCGGTCGGCGTCGTCGACGATCTCGGCACAGGCGGCGCGAGCTTGCTCCGCCCACCGCTGCGCCTCATCGTCGTCACCCGCCACGGCGTGGGCGCGGGACATGGCCTCGTAGGCGAACGCGATGTCCCAGTCGCCGATGCCGTTGCGCTGGCAGATGTCGAGGACGCGGCGCGCGTGGAACAGTGCCGGCTCGGAGCGTCCGAGGACGGCGTAGACCCTCGAGCACTGCCACTCGCCGCGGGCCCCGTGGACCGGCTCGCCCACCTGCAGCCAGTGGTAGCACGAGGCATGCGCCATGTGGATCATCCGGGCGTCCTCGTCGGGAGTCCGCTGCTCCTTCCCGAGCAGGTCCCAGACGCCGTTGAACAGCGATATCGCTGTGGCTCGCTCCGTCTCGGGGTCGAGCACCTGCGGGGACTTGTCGTCGCTCATGTCGTTGCTCCCGTCGGAGATGAAGTGATCCAGGTCGTGCAGCTGCCGCTGCAACCGGGTGATGCGGGCGCCGAGCCGCCGGCGGTGCTCGACGAGTGCCTCGGTGAGCTGCGCTTCGCCTTTCAACGCAAGCAGGCGGCGGACCTCGTCGAGCGGCAGTTCCAGCTCGCGCAGCCGTCGTACGAGCCGCGCCGTCGGCAGCTGATCGCCGTCGTACCGCCGGTAGTTGTTCGTCGGGTCGACCAGTGCAGGTGTCAGCAAGCCCACCGCGTCGTAGTGACGCAGTGCCTTGGCCGTCAGTCCGGACGCGCGCGCGAACTCACCGATGGTGAGCAGTCGTTGGCCGTCCATGTGCGGGACGGTAAGGCTTCCTGCAACGGGAAGGTCAATGGGGCTCAGGGTCGCCGGTCATGGCCGGATATTGCGCGCCTCGCGCGCCTCGCGCGCCCCGCGGGTCCTAGGGTGCGCCCATGTCCCCTGCTGGCGCGGCGTGGTGGCAGCGGCGCTGGGTCCTGGCCGGTTGCGGCATCGTGTTCGCCGCGGCAGCTGCGGCAGCGCTGTGGGCATGCCACGTCCTGCACCAGACGCCGTTCATGGCGGGGCCGGATCGGATCTCCGTCTGCGGGCGCTACTTCGCCGGGCCAGGCAACGTGTACCGGCTCAAGCAACTGGAGCAGGAGCACGATGCTGCCATCGGGACCGTCGTGACCTGGCAGGGTCGGCGGGAGGTCTGGGCAAGGCACCTGACGGTGTTCGGCGTTCCTGGCTGCGGAACCGGTGTCTACGTGCGGGTGGGCCACGACACCTTCCGCGGATACGGGCTGCAAGGCGGTCCGTAGCTCGGCCTGGGATCGAGCGGTGGAGGGCCTTACCCTGCCGATGTGGCCAACCAGTTCCTGCGCAGGCTGGACGACGACTTCCTGGTCGGCGGTCCTCTCTCACGCGGCCTCAGGATGGCCGTTGCTGTGCTCGCGGCGTCGGTGCTGGGCGGCGTGGTCGGGCTCTTCGCGGCGGTCCCGCTCACGGCTGTGACGCACCCGGCTGCGAGTGACTACGGCGCGGTCGTCCTGCCGTTCGGTACGACCGTCGTCGGGGCGGTTCTCGGTGGGCTGGGAATGGCCGCCTTGTACATGAGGCGACGCAAGCCTCGGAGTCGGGGAGGACATCCGGCCTTCCCCCAAGGCCCCACGGCCGGCGCGTGAACCTCTGGGGCGGTGCTTGCGTCTGATGGACATGCGTGTCGTGCTCATTGCATTGCTGCTGGTGGCTGGGCTCGCAGGCTGCGGGGATGACGGCGGGCCGGCCGCTGCGTCCGGCGAGACGGGCTGCACGGACAGCGGCGGCGGTAGCCCTTCGATCGACGGTGGCGCTGATCCGTCGGTGGTCTTTCCTCGCGACGGCGGCCGGCTAGACGTAGCGGTGAAGGTCGGCAGACATGTCACGGTGGGCTGGTCGGGATGTCAGGAGCACGGCCAGATCACGACGAGTCCCGCAGACAACACCGGCCCGATCTTCTCGTCGGATATCAGCGTGTACAGCTCCCCCCGGCCGACGCCGCCGCGGCAGTCGGGTGCGCCCTGCTGCCCGAGACCCCCGGGGGACGGGGTCTTCACCGTGCGGTATCTCGCACAGATGCCCGGCCTGCAGATCCTGCACGGGAAAGGCAGTGCTGGTTCAGACGGAGACATCGCTATCACCGTCATCCCGCTGAGCGCCGAGGAAGGGCGGCTCGTCAGCGGCGTGCTCGACGCCAGTGGTTTGCGCAGCCATCCGGCGCCGGAGGTCGTGTACTTCCAGCCGTCAGGCATGAATCCGACGCAGACCATCGCGAAGCCCAAGGCCGACGGGCGCTTCTCGACCCGCTTGCGACCGGGCAGCTACACGATCATGGCCACCTCACCGGCCTACAACGACGGGCGCGCTCAGTGCCTCTCCAGCCATCCCGTCGAGGTCGGCAGCGCGGACGTGGATGACATCACCGTCGTGTGCACCGAGAGGTAGGGGACCGCGGACTCGTCGTCGTCACGCGGCTTGGGCGAGGAGGACGTTGACGACGTAGCCGAGGTCGATGCGGTCGGTGCAGTGCTCGGGTGGGAGCGTGTCGACGGAGATGAGCTGTCCACGTCCTTTCGCGAGGGCGGCGGGGTCGCCCCAGGGTTGGGCCGGGTGGTGCAGGATCGCGGCGCCGTGGGGGGTGTGGACGTCGAGTCGGCGGTCGGGGTGCAGGGTGAGGGTGAACCCTTGGGTGTGGATGAGGGTGTGGTGTCGG
>JAVXVI010000411.1:0-7473 GCA_032230005.1 Actinomycetota bacterium
TCCGCCTCGACAAGGTCTGCGACGTAGAACTCCATGTGGAACTGCATCGGAACTTCCGCAGACGGCCACGTGGGCGCTACATAGTCGGGGAGTTCACGGATGAGCAGCAGCACGCCTCCGACTTGGATGAAGTCACCGTCCGCCGACGAGCGGACTACTTCCCCGCCGGTCGCCTGCTCGTAGAACTCCGACAAGACGCGACCGTCAGCACAGTCGATGACGATGCCACCAATGCCCTCGATCGGAGGCGGGAGGTGGCCAGATTCAGTATTCACACCGGGAGGCTAGGCGCCGCCATCCCCTGAACAGCCCCGACCAGCCTCGGCCCCCCGCAGCGCGCTTCTGGGCAGGCGTGACGAGGCGCTTGCGTTGGTGGCAAGCATGCTCGAAGAGGCGGGAGAGACGTCACGCGGCTCACCCTTCCGCGTACAGCAAGAGCACTTTGCAGCCGAGTTTGAGCGGTGGCTAGACGAAGGCTAAGTGCCGTTGAAGACGTTCACCGGCCTCACCCGCCTTCCGGAGCCCGCCCTAACGCGCCGTGAGTGCTCGTCGCGCATGGACGATCCGGCGCTCTACTGCATTCGGCCATGAGTGTCGGCGAAGCGACTCGAAGGGCACCTACTTATCGGACGGCCGTCGCACCCGATAGTCATCGTCGTGCACATAGCCAGTTCTGAACCGATTCGCCGCAGCTAAGACGGTGGGCCTCTAAAGCCCCAGAGCATCGCCCCGCTCACGCCGCTGTTCTCTTGGTGATTCTCCGTCGCGCAGCGTCGGCAACGTAGAAAGAATTCGTCCGAGGTGTCCGCGTCCTCGCGAACTCTCAGCCAGCGGTGACCGACGAGGAAGCACCGGAGTCGACTGACGCTCATCAGTAGCGCCTCCTATCGGCCGGTCCCCTGGAATGAGTGTGGCACGGCGCAAAGCCAGCCGCAGCGACTTCGGAGGCCGCAATCCATGCTGACGCAGCCTCGGGCTCAGAGCCCGGCCGGCCGGTCGCCGATGATGCCGCGCTCACTCAAGCCGACGAGCTCGGCCTCGGACAGGCCCAGCTCCCCGCCCAGGACCTCGTCGTTGTGCTGGCCGAGGGTCGGCGCCGGCCGCACGTGCACCGGCCCGGACCACGACGCGAAGCGCGTCGGGAGCACCGGGTAGCGCACCGTTCCCAGCGTCGGGTGTTCGTGCGCCTCGTAGAAGCCACGCGCGTCGAGGTGCTCGTTGCGGTCAGCGACAGTGGGGAGGCGTACGACGGCGGCAGGCACACTTGCTGCGACCAGGTCGGCGACGACGCCCTCGCCGTCGAGCTCGGCGAAGAAAGCAGCCAGCTCCTTCGCAAGCGCCTCGCGGTCATCGGTCCAACGAGCCTGATCCGACAGGGCCTCCGGGACGCTCCCACCTCGGCCTCGGATGACGTCGGCGAGTGACAGCGCCTGCGCCGCGTCGGTCACCGCGACGGCGACCCACGCATCGTCGCCGGCAACGGCGTAGACGTCCTGGAGCACGGCACCGACGCCGCGGTTGCCGGTACGGCCCAGCACCACGTCGTACGCACCGTGCTCCAGCAGCGGTTCGGCAGCGGTGTTCAACGCGCACTCGATCATCGGCACCTCGACGAGGTGCCCGCCACCGCTGCGGTCGCGGTGGTGCAGGGCGAGCAGGGTCGCGAAGACCGCGTGCATCCCGGCGATCGGGTCGAGGGCGCCGCCGGGGCAGGTAGGCCGGCCGTCCGGGTGGCCGGTGGTGATGGCCATCCCGGCGAGCGCCTCCATGGTGAGCGCGAAGCCCACCCGGTCCGCCCACGGCCCGTCGAGGCCGTAGGCCGGCATCCGCATGACGACGAGCTGCGGGTGCTGCGCCGCGAGAGCCTCGTAGCCGAGGCCGAACTGCTCCATCACCCGCGGCGAGTAGTTCTCCATCAGGACGTCGGCGTCGGCCAGCAGCCGGTGCAGCAGGTCCCGACCCTCCTGCTTCGTCAGGTCGAGGGTGATGCCGCGCTTGCCGGCGTTGGCGCCCTGGAACACCCACGACCAGTCCCACCAGCCGTCGGCCTGGGTGATCTGACCGCCGGCGAAGCGGATGCCGTCCGGCCGTTGTACCGCCTCCACCTTGACGACGTCTGCGCCGAGCGCTGCCAGGTAGCCGCTCGAGCTTGGCCCTGCCCAGAACGCCGTCAGGTCGACGATGCGGACACCGTGCAGCGGGCGGACCTGCGCGCCGGCGTCGGGTGCAGGACGGGAATGCCACGCCGCCGTCACCTCGTCCGTGTGCTCGCCGACCCTTGGCGCAACGGCGGGGCCGCGCGTGGAGAAGGCCGAAGAGTGGTACGGCGGTGAGGGCTGGGGATAGCCGCCGTACGGGCTTGCCGAAAAGACCCCGCGCTTCGTGAAGTGCTCCATCGCGGCGACGGTCGCGCCGTCGCTGACGTGTGCGACCGGCAGCCGGAAGCCGGCCGCGATCTCGACCACCTCGTCGACCGTGCGCTCGCGCAGCCACGGCTCGATGGCGTCGTAGATCTCCTGCCGACGTGGCCAGCGGCCGAGCATGTTGGACAGGCCCGCGTCGTCGCCGAGGTCCGGCCGGTCGATCATCGCGGTGAAGTCCAGCCACTGCTGCCCGGTGACCAGCGAGAAGCAGACCCAGCCGTCTGCGGCGCGCTCCACCGACGGGACCTGCACCCACCGCGTGTAGGCATCACTGCCCGCGAGCGCCGCATGCAACGGCTCGTGCATGTTCTGCGTGACGAGCATGCACTCGAAGACCGAGACCTCGACCCGCTCAGTGACGCCGGACCGCTGCCATGACCGCAGCGCCGCGACGGCACCGGCAGCGGCATAGACGCCGGCGGTCCACTCCCCGAGCCGGCCACCCACGGCGACCGGCGGCAGCTCGGGCACGCCACGGCTGGCGATCGACCCGCTCTCGGCCTGCAACGTGAGGTCCGTAGCAGGACGGCCCTTCCACGGGCCGCTCCCGCCGAAATCACTGATGGCAACGACGACCGCGCCCGGCCCGTGGTCGTGCGGATCGTCCACCACCACGATGTCAGCCGCTGCGCGGAGCGCATCGACAGCGCCGGACGTGACGCTGCGCCGCCCGCCGTGCAACCAGCGGAAGAGCGCGCCGTCCTCCCCGGCCGGGAGCGGGCTGCCGCCTGCGGTCCACTGCCTGAGCGGATGACCGTCCGACGTCTCGACGGTCACCACGTCGGCGCCAGCGTCAGCGAGCAGCTTCGTGGCGTAGGCGCCGGCCAGCCGCGAGCTCAGGTCGAGCACGCGGACATCGGTCAGCGGCGACGGCACCGTCAGCCCGTGCCGCCGGGAACGAACGGGCCGCTCGTCACGGGCTCGAGCACGATCTCGCGCAGCACGACGTGCTTCGGCAGCTCGTCCAGCCAGCCGACAGCCTGCGCGACGTCGGCCGAGGCGATGGTCGGGACGTTGGCGACGTAGTCGCCGAACATCGGGGTGTCGACCGGGCCGGGCGTCACGAGGTGGACGCCGATTCCCGCCTTCTCCACCTCGCCGGCGAGGGCATGCGCGAGGGCGTTGACCCCGGCCTTCGAGGCGGAGTACGCCGACAGCGTCGGGGTCCCGCGGCCGGCGATGGAGGAGATGAAGATGATCCGCCCGCCGGCGCCCATCAGCGGCAGTGCCTTGGATGAGATGAGGTACGCCGACCGCAGGTTCGCGGCCAGCACACGGTCGAGCACATCGACTGGCTGCCGCTTCACGATCGTGCCCTCGTAGCTGCCGGCGGCATGGACCACCATCGCGACCGAGCTCTCGCCGTCGTACAACCGGTCGACGTCCGCCTCGACGCTGCAGTCGGCGACCTTCCACCGGCAGCCGAGCCGGTCGGCGGCCTCCTTCAGGGGCTGCTCGCGGCGGGCGGTGAGCAGCACGTCGTAGCCGCGCTTGGCAAGAAGCTCGCCGCACGCGAAGCCGATCCCGCCGCTGCCGCCCGTCACCACGGCAACCGGTGCCGCACTCGATGTCACGTCTTCTCCCCCAGTCGTCGCGGAGCACCCGCGGCCTGCACCACTCCACCCTCGCAGGTGCTCACACGGCCGCCGTACCGAGGTAGGCAGCGAAGACCTCGTCCGTCGTGAGCTCCGACGGCTCGCCAACGAACGCGAGCTGCCCCTGGCGAAGCACGTAGACGTAGTCGGCTAGCGCGAGCGCGCGCGGGACGTACTGCTCCACGACGAGGAGCGCGGCGCCGCCGGCGGCGAGCTCTGCCAGGAAGCCGAAGATCTCGTCGATGACCTGCGGAGCAAGGCCCATGGAGACCTCGTCGAGGAGCACGACGGCGGGGTTGCTCACCCGGGCGGCCGTGAGGGCCAGCATCTGCTGCTCGCCGCCCGACAGCGTCCCGGCGACCTGCCCGAGTCGCCGCCCGAGCGCCGGGAAGGCGGCGACGGCCGTCTCGATCGCGTCCGACTCGTGGGCTGCGTCGACGTGCAGCGCGATGTTCTGCCGGACCGTCAGGCTCGGGAAGATGCCCCGCCCCTCTGGCACGTGGCACAGGCCGAGGCCCGCGCGCAGGTGGGACGGCGCCCGGGTGACATCGCGCCCAGCCAGCCGGACAGCCCCTTCCTCCGGGGCGAGAAGACCGGAGGCGACCTTGAGCAGCGTCGTCTTGCCGGCGCCGTTGGGACCAAGCAGTGCGACGACCGAGCCGGCGGGGACGGTGACCGTGACATCACGCAGGACCGAGGTGCCGGCATAACCGGCCGAGATGCCGACCAGCTCGAGGCCGCTCATGCGGCTGTCCCCAGGTAGGCGGCCCGGACCTCGTCGCTCGCCACGGTCTGCGCCGGCGTGCCTTCGAACAGCAGCCGGCCGAAGTCGAGGACGTAGAGGTGGTCGCACACGTCGAGCACCAGGCCCATGTGGTGCTCGACCAGCAGCACGCCCAGGCCGCGGTCGGCGACGGCGCCGCGCAGGATGTCGGCGAAGCGCCCCGACTCGGAGTCGTCGAGCCCGCTGGACGGCTCGTCGAGCAGCAGCATCGAGCCGCCACCGGCGAGCACCCTGGCCAGCTCGACCAGCCGCCGCGCGCCGGTCGAGAGCGCACCCGCCGGGCGGTCGGCCAGGTCCTGCAGGCCGCAGGTCTCCAGTGCAGCGTCGGCTGCCTCTCGCGCCTCGCGGGCGTCCGCCGGACGGGCGACCAGCTGGCGCCACGGCGACGACCCGGCGAGCAACCCCTCGCGACCGAGCTCGACGTTGTCCCGGACAGAGAGCGAGTCCCACAGCTCGATGCGCTGGAACGTCCGGCCGAGCCCGCGCTGCGCCCGCCGCGGGAGCGACATCCCCGTGATGTCCACGTCGTCGAGCAGCACCCGGCCCGAAGCCGGCCGCACCAGCCCGCTGCAGGCGTTGAAGATGGTGGTCTTGCCTGCGCCATTGGGGCCGATCAGCCCGGTGATGCGACCCGCCGGCGCGGCCAGCGACACGTCGTCGACGGCCACCAGGCCGCCGTAGCGCACGACCAGCGACTCCGCGGCTAGTCCGCTCATCGGGCTGCCTGCAGCCTGGCCGCTGCCGGTCCGCGGGCGAGCCGGGCGCGGCCGCGGGCGGCGCCGCGCGACACGAGAGCAGCGAGCTCGTCGCGGCTCCCCTCCGTCAGTGCGACGGCGACGGCACCGAGGCCGAACGCGATCGGCTCGTAGACAGCGAGCACGCCGCCGTCCGCGAGATAGGCGGGTACGACGGCGAGCAGGACAGCGGCCATGACCGCAGCCCGCAGCTGGCCCCGCCCCGCGATGGCGAGCACGGCAAGGTAGAGCAGGGACTGGAACGGGTCGAACGGCGCGACGTCGACCGACCCGGAGAGCGCGGCGAGCAGCGCCCCCGCGATGGCGGCGAGGAACGCCGACAGGCAGAAGACCAGGACGCGCGTGACATTTACGTCGACACCCTGCGCGCGCAGCGCCAGCGGCGAGTCCGACAGCGCCCTCAGCAACCGACCGAGTCGGTGCGAGGTCACGACGGCGACCGCGACGCAGGCGAGGACGGCGACCGCGAGCACGACGTAGTAGTAGGCGACGTCGCCGTCGGCACCGGCCGGCCGGGGCACGGACAGCGGGCCGCTGCGCCCGAACATGAACCGCGTCCGGTAGACCAGCTGCTGCAGCAGCACCCCGAACCCGAACGTCGCGAGTGCGAGGTAGAGGCCCGACAGCCGGATGGCCGGGATCGCAACCAGTGCGCCGACGGGGACAGCAATGAGCCCGGCCAGCAGCAGCGCGATCGGCCACGGGATGCCGGCGCCGTGCGCGAAGTGGCTGAACGACGACGCCCCGACCGCTGCGAAGCCCGCATGGCACAGGGACGTCTGGCCGGATGTCCGCACCAGCAAGGCGAGCGACGCGAACAGCACGACGTAGGCGGCGCCGCTGGTGTAGATCGGCAGCCGGGTGCCGACGATCGCGGGCACCGCAAGGGCGACGGCGAGTACGACGACAGGCCCGCCGCGCTGCAGCCAGCTCGGCAGCCGGCGCTCCGACCGCGCCGGCCGCCGAGCCGGTGCCGTCCGACGACCCAGCCGCCCTGGGGCCAGCACCAGCAGGCCGAGCAGGAACAGGAACGGCAGGCTGCCCGGCACGCCGCTGAGCCAGTGGAAGTCCGGGACGAAGCGCGTCGTGATCGCCGCGACAACGCCGAGGGCGAGGCCGCCGCCGTAGACCGCAGGCAGGCTGGCGAAACCGCCCACCGCCGCCGCTCCGAAGGCTTGTACGACGAGCAGGGTCAGCAGCGGCGCGTTGAGCCCGACACTCGGTCCCAGCAGGACCCCCGACAGCGCAGCGGTGGCCAGGCCGATCACCCATGCCACGGTGCGGACGCGGACGGCGCTCGTCCCAGCGAGACCGAGCAGATCAGGGTCGTCGACGACAGCCTGCATGGACAGGCCGAGCCGGGACCGGCGGAAGAACACGAAGAGCGCGAGGGCGAGCAGCAGTGCGGCGACCAGCACGACGAGCTGGTCGACACCGACGACGACCCCGGGCAGGTGCAGCGTGCCCGCAGGCAGGAAGGCCGGGAACGGCTGCGACGACGCCCCGAACACCGCGATGACGGTGCCTTGGATGGCCAGCAGCAGCCCCACCGTGGCGACGACCTGCGTCGCCACCGGCACCTGCCGCAACCGCCGCCCGATCAGCTCCATGACGGGACCGCCGAGCACGGCGATGAGGGCGACCGTGAGCGGCAGAGCGACCGGCCACGGCAGCCCTCGTCGTACCTCCAGCTCGAAGAACAGGTAGGCCGCACCGGTCGCGACCGCGCCGTGCGCGAAGTTGAAGACGCCCGTCGTCTTGTAGGTGAGCACCAGGCCCATGGCGGTCAGTCCGTAGACCGAGCCGTTGACCAGCCCGATCACGACGAACGGCAGCAGCGAGCTCACGCGCAGAGCCCGCAGGCGCGCCGGCCGGACCGCTCCTGCTGGTCGGCCGGCGCCGCATCGACCTGCTTG
>JAVXVI010000412.1:0-3674 GCA_032230005.1 Actinomycetota bacterium
CGCCGGCTTCCCGGGTACGACGGCGTTCGTCGTCGAGCTCCCGCGCTCGGTCACGACGGCCCGGGCCGCCGCCGCCGTACGCGCCCTCCTCGACCTCCGTCGCTGACCAGACCTCAACTCGACCCACCCCGGATCCGACAATCAACGCATGTCCAAGCTGACCGAGACCGACCTCGGCGTGTCCAGGGGCGAGTGCGCCAACTGCCACGCGTACGCCGAGCTGCGCCTCAAGGACAGCCGCTTCGTCAGGACGGCGGGCGACCTGCTCAAGCGCCACTTCGACGCGCACCCGCAGCGCACCGCGACCTGCGCGGCCTGCGGCGCGACGTACCCGATCCGCCAGCGGGACCGCAACGCAATGCCGGCGGCACACCGCGGTGAGTCCCCGCGGACCAGCCGCGAGGGCGGCCGGGACTGGCGCGACACGGGTGCCACCATCTGACCGACAAGCCTGGGACGGCCTGTCATGCTGTAGGCGTGTCCACCGAGTCCCTCCCGCTTTGTGCGCAATGCGGCCGGCCGAGCACGCGGGTCTTCCCCCGGGACAAGATCGGCGAGGTCTGCTCCAACTGCTATGAGTCCCTCGCCCGCCGCCGCCCGGAGTGGTCGGCCCGCGAGATCGTCGGCATCGCGACCCTGCTGCTCGGCTCCGCGCTGCTGATGGTCGCGCTCATCGCGCTGCTGGTGCGCTGACCGGTCGGCACCGCGCGCCGCAGCGGCGCCGGCTTCCCGTCGTACTGGCAGTGCTCGTCGTCCTTGTCGTCGCGCTCGCCGGCTGGCTCGCCTACCGCGGACTCGCGGCCCGCACCCAGCTGACCGCCGCCCGCGCTGACCTCACCTCGGCGCGTACGGCGCTGCTCGACCACCGCAACGACGACGCGCAAGTGGCCATCACAAGAGCAGGCGGGCATACGGCGAGGGCGGCCCAGCTCACCGGTGATCCCGTCTTCCGGGGAGCGGCGCACGTCCCCTGGCTCGGCCGGTCGGTCTACGTCGCGCGGCAGGTCGCGCTCACCGCGAACACCGTCGCGGGCTCCCTGCTCCCGCAGGCGCTCACGATCGCCAAGCAGCTCGACCCGCAGCAGCTGCGCAAAGCCGACGGGTCGATCGACGTCCCGCTGTTGCAGCAGCACGCCCCTCGGCTCGACGCCCTGGCAGCGCAAGCCGCCGCCCTCGACCGGGCGACCGACCGCCTCCCGACCACCCTGGTCGCGCCGCAGATCAGCAAGGGACGCAGCGACATCGCCGGGCAGCTCGACAAGCTCGCCGCTGCCCTGACCGGGGCGGCTCGGGCCGTGGACCTCAGCCCGCCGCTGCTCGGCTGGGACAAGCCGCGGCGGTTCTTCGTCCTCGTCCAGCAGACGTCCGAGAGCCGCGGGACCGGCGGGCTGCCCGGTGGGTTCGCGGTGCTCGAGGCTGCGCACGGCAAGCTGACCGTCAGCGCGCAGGGGACCGACGCGGACCTGCGCAACGGCACCATCGCGGTGCCGCAGGGTGTCCCGAGCGACTACGTGGACCTCTACAAGGGCAACGGGGCCTTCAGCAGCTGGCAGAACGTCAACCTCAGCCCTGACCTCCCCGTCGTCGCCAAGGTGGTCGCCGCGCGCTGGGAGCTCGAGCACAACCAGTCGATCGACGGTGTCATCGCCCTCGACGCGATCGCGCTGGCCGACATCCTGCGCGGTAGCGGGCCGGTCGACATCGGCGGCGGGCAGTCGATCGCGCCGGAGGTGCTGCCGGACTACCTGGCGATCGGGCAGTACCGCGGCTTCAAGGCCTTCGACCCGCAGGCGGCCCGCAAGGAGAAGCTCACGACGGTCGCGCGGGCGGCGACGAAGCGGGTCACGAGCGGTGGAGGGAGCAGCGCCGATCTGGTGCGCGGGCTCATCGACGCGGTGCGCTCCGGGCACCTGCGGATGGCGAGCGATGACCCGGCGCTGTCCCGCGACCTGGCGCGAGCCGGTGTCGACGGGGCCCTCCCGAGCACCGGTGCGCCGCTGGCGTACCCGGTCGTCTTCAACTCCTCCGGCGGCAAGCTCGACTACTTCCTCGACCGCGCGGTGACCTACACGGCAGGGGGCTGCGGGTCCGCGACGCGGCGCACCACGATCACCGTCGACCTCACCAACAACGCACCCGCTTCGGGACTGCCGGAGTACCTGCGGATCCTCACCAACAACGGACACTCGGTCCTGACCACGGACTCCGCGCTGACGCTGTCGGTCTACGCGACCAAGGGCGCCGAGTTCGCGAGCGCAACGCTGGACGGGCAGCCGCTGTCCGAAGCGCCCACCACTCCCGGCGGCCGGTTCCTGTCGAAGGGGACGGAGAGCGGCCGGCCGCTCTGGTACTTCTTCCTCGAGCTGCCGCGGGCCCAGACCCGCCACCTGGTGCTGCACCTCGACGAGCCGACGACGCCGGGTGCCGCGCAGGTCCCTGAGCAGCCGCTGGCGCGGCCGCTGACCGCGAAGGTCGACGTCCCGGCCTGCTGACGAAGCGGTTACCGGTGCGCAACACCGCAGACCCGGCTATGTCATCTCAGACCAGGACATTGCTTGCTCGGATCAGGTCGAGCATCGGAGTGCCATGCGCAAGAGCTGTGCCCGCGTCGTCGCGGTGGCCGCCGTCGTCGTCGTGGCCGGGGCAGCGGCGGCGTCCGCGGCAGGGACGGACGCGAAGGTGATCAGCCTGCCGCTGGGTCAGGCGGCCTTTTGGAACGGCGGGTACGTCGAGGACGAGCACACCCACCTTCCTGGCGCCGCGGCCTGCCAGGTCATCACCTGCTTCGACTTCCCGCTGCAGGTCGCGAGCGGCGGCTCCCGGCTGCGCGTCGCGCTGGACACCCCTGACCGAAGTAGCGAGTTCGAGCTCGAC
This sequence comes from Actinomycetota bacterium, assembly GCA_032230005.1. GTDB lineage: Bacteria > Actinomycetota > Actinomycetes > Mycobacteriales > SCTD01 > RYN-124. The sequence goes on from JAVXVI010000412.1 coordinate 2,875, forward strand.
CTGGTCGACCCGGCAGGCACGGTCCAGGACTCCGCCACCAACCCAGGGGAGTCGGAGTTCAACCTCGAGGACTTCGCGACCCAGCCGGTGGCGGGCAAGTGGATCGCTCGGGTGATCCCGCAGAGCGTGCACAACGCGACGTTCCGCCTGCGCGCCAAGCTCGAGCGCGGCACCGTGACCTATCCCCACAAGACGATGCTGCTGCCCGACCTGATGGTGACGCCGCCGTACGAGTTCACGTTCACAGCACCCGCGAACCCGCTCAACGCGTTCGCACCTGACTCGGCCAACCCACCGCTGAGCGCAGCCGGGCAGGCACCGTTGTCGTGCACCGCCGACGAGCAGGCGCAGGACGGGGTGAGCCGCTGCTTGCGGTTCACCACCGGCCCGCGCGACGCCGGCCCGGGGCCGTTCGAGATCGACTACGACCCGACCGGCGCGGGGCTGGGCCTGCAGACGCCGGGCCCTGCTTTCCAGCGGGTCTACTACAGCGACGGCACGTCGTTCCTCCGCCCAGCAGGTCGCTTCCAGTTCCACCCGGTGCACGGGCACTACCACTACCTGGACTTCCTGCAGTTCCAGCTCTACCGGGTCAGCGCGCCCGGCCACGCGCTCACTCCGGCCGGCGCCGGGAAGAAGCTGGGCCTGTGCCCGGCGGACGAGCTGTTCGCCGACTGGCACGTCTTCAACCAGCAGCAGACCAACACGTTCACGGCCAACTGCGGCTACAACCCCGGCCAGGCGAGCCTCGGGCTCAACGTCGGCTGGGGTGATGTGTACCGCTGGCAGCGGCCGGGGCA
>JAVXVI010000413.1:0-5669 GCA_032230005.1 Actinomycetota bacterium
CAAGGAAGTCCGAGGCAGGCAGCCGCTCCACCGCCACCCTGTGCTCGGCCGCGAGGGCCAGCGCGCCGCGGAGCCGATCGAAGCGCGCCAGCTGGTCGGCCCACACGTAAGACGTGAGGGTCAGCCGGTCCTCCTCGCTGCCCGGGTCGAGCGGGGCAGGATCGCAGCCGGCCCGCTCCACGACATGAGGAGCGATGTCGTACGGCGGCAGGTTGCCCGACCACGGCCGGTGGAGCACCACCGGGCTGGTCGGGTCGCCGAGGACGACGCCGTCCGCGACGTCATAGGCGAACCGGTCGACGAGCAGGTTGAGCCCCGCGCTGGCGCCGATCTCCAGCAGGCGCACCGGCAGTCCTGTCGACGCGGCCAGGTGCAGGAGCCCGCCGTACAGCGCCGCGCTCCGGCCGACCTCGTTGGTCTGGACCGGCCGCCGTACGGCCTCCCTCAGGTCCTCGAGGTGCTCGGCGATGGTGCGCCGCGCGACCGGCCAGGCCTCGGCGGCGGCGCCGGTTCCGCCGACGCTGGGGTAGTAGAGCGCGAGCTCGGGCGCGCGGCGCTGCAGAACCAGCCGGTGCAGCGCGCCGGCCAGCCGCAGAGAGGGGACGGTGCCGCTCGGGTCGTCCGCCAGGGGCGACATCAGGTCATAGGTGGGACCGCGCCGGTCGTAGTCGGCGGCGGCGCCGTGCAGGAGCACACCGGTGAGAGGGCTGCCGTGGCGCGTGCACTGCTCGGCCTGCGCCCGCAGCCGCGTCGGCAGATCGCTCATGACAGATCGACCTCCGGGCGGGCGGGGTCGCGCAGATCGGTGCCCTGGGCGATCCAGCGCTCCTCCAGAGCAGCGGCACTGTGCACGCGCTTCCAGGCCGCCTCGTTCGGCGTCATGGGCAGCAGCGGCAGGAACGACACCGGCTGCCGTCCCTCCTCAATGGTCAGGTCCGGCACCAGGCCACCCGGCTCGCCGACGAGGACAGCGGTGAAGCGGCAGCCGTCCCAGAGCGGCTCACCGAGGTCGAGACCGGCGCCCGGCGAGACGACGACACCCTCGACGGCGGGGCTGGCGGCGAGAACCGCGAGCCGCCGCAGGGCTGAGTCCTGGCGCCCGTGGACCGACAGGACGAGCTCCGCCCGCGGACCGTCCTCGAGGACCACGTCCACGCCCGGATCGCCCATGGGCGCGCGCGACATGCCCAAGGTGGCGTAGCGGACCAGCCCATCGGCGTCCGGGCCGAACCGCAGGACGTCGACCCGTTCGGTACCGAGGAAGGAGACGCCGGCTCGACCGCTGTCCTGCCCGAGTACGGCCACGAGGTGGGCCTCGACGGCGACGAGAACGCTGTCGGGGTCCGGCACGTGCTGATCCTAGGGAGCGCCGCAGGCAGGAACGCAGGCCCGAGCGGCGAAGACAGCAGTCCGCACGTCTGCGCTTGTTGGGAGCTCTCATGGTCCGCCGTCGCGTCTTCCTGCTGCCCGCCGTGGTCATGGCTGCCGGCTTGCCCCTGGCCGGCGCTGCCCTCGGCTCGTCACCGGCCTGCGGGAGCAACCTGCAGCCGCCGCAGCTGACGTTCGGCAAGCGGGTCTACATCGACAAGAACCGCGCCGGCGGCGAGCCGGTCAGCGTCATCGGGCAGGACGGCTCGATCAACGTCTCCGCCCACGCCGGGACGACGCACATCTACAAGGACCCGCAGGCGCTGCCGGGTGCGACGGACTTCCTGGTCGGCTACAGCAACGAGACCCTCAACTGGCGCTCCACCGACGGCGGCAAGACGTGGTCCTACGTCGGGATGCCGGTGGTCAACGCGGGCCCGCACAGCGCGACGTCGACCGGCTTCTCCGACCCCGACTACGCGATCGACGCGGCCGGCCGGATCTACAACACCGAGATCAACCTCGCCAACGTGTCGGTGTTCTCGAGCGGCGACGATGGCCAGACCTACAGCCGGGGCAACCCCGAGGTCACCAGCGGTGACCGCCCCTGGCTGACCGGTGGCCACGAGAACGAGGTCTACCTCTACGTCAACACCCTTCAGCAGATCTTCCGCTCGGGCGACGGCGGCGTCACGTGGACGTTGCAGAGCCAGGGCAACAGCAAGGGCCCGGACGCGAAGATGTACATCGACCCGGCCAACCCCAAGACCGGTCTCATCGGCCCGCACAACCCGGCCGGCGTGGCGATCTCCGCGGACCAGGGCAAGACCTGGACGGCGTACGACGGGGCCAACCTCGACAAGACCGTCGACTTCTTCGGGGCTGTCGCCGTCGACCACGCCGGTTACGTCTACCGCGCCGCTGCCGGCGGTTACACCGGCTCGTCCGACCACAAGCCGGACGGCACCGTGACCTTCAACTACTTCGACCGCAAGACGAAGTCGTGGGGCTCCCCCGTCACCCTCCCGACCGGCGAGGGCGACATGCTCTGGCCGTGGGTCGTCGGCGGTGACGACGGCCGCGTTGCCGTGGCGTGGCTGCAGAGCAAGCCTGGCAAGCCGACCGAGTTCTACATGTACGTCGCGCAGACCCTCAACGCACACGGGACGACGGTCACCTGCGCCAACGGCACGAAGAAGTTCATCAAGTCGCAGTGGACGGTCACCAACGCATCAGGGACGCCGGTGCACCGCGGCCCGATCTGCCTCGACGGCACGGCCTGCAACGCGAGCCCGACCTTCCCTGAGGGCGACCGGCGGCTCGGCGACTTCTACACGATCAACTACGACAAGGACGGCCGGCTGTTCGTGACCGGCGGCGACACGACGCTGCTCAACCCGGTCGGCGGGCCCAAGCCGGTCGGCAACCCGATCTTCATCGCCGCCACCTCCGGCGGCAAGATGATCAAGCACCCGATGCACACCGGCAAGACGCGGCCGAGCTGCACCGTCAACCCCGCCTGCTGACCCGCCCCCCGCCGTACCCGCCACTCCCGCCGTACTCCGGGGGCTGACACCGGGCGGGTCAGGTCTTGGCGGCGTACTCCTTGAGGAGGCCGCGGCTGATGATGGTCTTCTGGATCTCCGAGGTGCCCTCGCCGATGAGCAGGAACGGTGCCTCGCGCATCAGCCGCTCGATCTCGTACTCCTTGGCGTAGCCGTAGCCGCCGTGGATGCGGAACGAGTCCTGCGTGACCTCCGCGCAGTACTCCGCAGCGAGCAGCTTGGCCATGCCTGCCTCGACGTCGTTGCGCTTGCCCGCGTCCTTGAGGCGGGCGGCGTTGACCATCAGCGCGTGTGAGGCCTCCACCTTGGTCGCCATCTCGGCCAGCTTGAACGAGATCGCCTGGTGCTGCGCGATCGGCTTGCCGAACGTCTGGCGCTGCTGGGCATAGGCGATCGCGAGCTCGAAGGCGCGGATCGAGATGCCGCAGGCACGGGCTGCGACGTTGACGCGGCCCACCTCGATCGCATCCATCATCTGATAGAAGCCCTTGCCGCGACCAGCCTCGCCGCCGAGGATCGACGTCGCCGGCACCCGGACGCCATCCATCACCATCTCGGTCGTCTCGACGCCCTTGTAGCCCATCTTGTCGATCTTGCCGGGGATCGTGATGCCGTTGCCGACGTCGCCGAAGCCCGGCTCCTTCTCGATGAGGAACGCCGTCATGTTGCGGTGGACGGTGTCGCCGCCCTCATCGGTCTTGACGAGCGTCGCGACGACCGACGACCGGGCGCCGTTGGTCAGCCACATCTTCTGGCCGTTGAGGACGTAATCGTCGCCGTCGCGATCACCCTTGCTCTTGATGCCGGCGACATCGGAGCCGCATTGCGGCTCGGACATGGAGTAGGCGCCGCGGATCTCGCCGGTCGCCATCTTCGGCAAGAAGTGCTTCTTCTGCTCGTCGGTGCCGTGCTGGCGGAGCATGTACGCGATCATGAAGTGCGTGTTGATGACGCCCGAGACGCTCATCCAGCCGCGCGCGATCTCCTCGACGACGAGGGCGTAGGTCAGCAGCGACTCACCGAGACCGCCGTACTCCTCCGGGATCATGAGCCCGAACAGGCCCATCTCCTTCATCCCTTCGACGATCGCCTCGGGGAACTCGTCCTTGTGCTCGAGGTCCGTGGCGTACGGGATGATCTCCTTGTCCACGAAGCCGCGGACGGTCGAGAGGATCTCCTGCTGGACCTCGGTGAGGCCCTCGGTTGCGGCGAGGCGCGCCATGGTGCTCCGGCTTCCGTGAAGGTCGGATGTGTTGCACCAGTGTCCCACCGGGCGGGTGGCCGCACCCGGCCGCGCCCAGTGATCCTCCCCACGCCCTGAGCAGGAGCCGGCCGTCGTACGGCGAATCCTCCACGCAGCCGTCCCAGCCGGAGGAACCATGAAGTCTCGCGCCGTTCTGCTCGCCGCCTCGCTCGTCCTCGTCGGCACTGCCGGCTACGCGTCGGCGGCGCCCGCCAAAGCCAAGGCGGTCAAGCCGGTCTGCAACCTCGTGGCCGACGCCAAGGGGGACGCCACCTACAACAACGTCCCGGGCGCCGACGGCGACGACATCGTGTCGGCCGACGTCGCGAGTGACGCCACGACGATCACGGGCGTGCTTCGTACGGCGGCGTTGACCTCGCCCGACCCGCAGGCGCCGTTCGGTCGTGGCTACTTCGTCCTGTTCAGCGCACCGGGCAGCGCCGACCAGCTGTTCGTCAGCGCGCGCACCTACCCCCAGGGCACGACGTTCGTCTACGGCTACCAGGGCGTCGACCCCAACACCGGCGTCAACACCAGCTACACCCTCGGCCAGGCGACCGGCGTGCTCGACGCCGCCAAGAGCGAGGTCCGGATCTCGGTCCCGATCAAGGCCCTCGCGGACGGCGCGAAGGCCAAGCTCGCCCCTGGCACGAAGCTCGCCGGTCTGACCGCGCAGACGTACCGGATCGTCGGCCAGGGCTTCGTGCCCAGCCAGTCGCCCGCGCCCGGCGCTCCGCGGGTGCCGGTCGGTGGGGTGCTGCTGCCCTTCGACGACGCGACGGGCGGCAGCTACGTCATGGGCACGCCGTCCTGCGTGGTCGTCGGCAAGTAGGCCTCAGCCGAGGCGGACCGTCAGCCCCGACGCCGAGCGCGGGGCGGGAACGCCGCCCTTGGGGGTGCCGCCGACCAGCCGCTCGATCTCGTCGAGGGAGCCGGGCCGGGAGAGCAGGAAGCCCTGCAGCATGGTGCAGCCGAGCAGCCGGAGCTGCTCGGACTGTGCCGTCGTCTCGACGCCCTCGGCGATCGTCTGCATGCCTACTGCGCTGGCGAGCCGGATCACCGCCTGCACGATCTCGCGGTCGACCGGTCCTGACGCCAGGCCGTCGACGAAGGACTTGTCGATCTTCACGGCGTCGACAGGGAAGCGCTTGAGGTAGCTCAGCGACGAGTAGCCGGTGCCGAAGTCGTCGATCGACAGCCTGACCTTCAGCTGCTTGAGCTTGCGCAGCGTCGCCAGCGTCGTGTTGGTGTCCTCCATCACGACGGTCTCGGTGATCTCCAGCGCGAGCAGGCTCGGGTCGAGGCCGGTGCTGTTGAGCACCTGCGCGACCCGGTCGCACAGGTCCGGCTGCTGGAACTGCCGCGCCGACAGGTTGACCGCCATCACGATGGGCGAGGACGGGTGCCGCCGCTGCCATTCGACCGCCGCGATGCATGCCTGCTCCAGCACCCAGTCGCCCAGCGGCAGGACGAGACCGGTGTCCTCGGCGACG
>JAVXVI010000414.1:0-11685 GCA_032230005.1 Actinomycetota bacterium
TCCCCGGCGAGCGGTTCACGGCGATGACGCGGCTGGACCACAACCGCGCGATGTCGCAGCTCGCGAAGAAGACGGGCTCGACCCTCGACGACATCAAGAAGCTGACGATCTGGGGCAACCACAGCGCCACGCAGTACCCCGACATCACGCACGCGACCATCGGCGGCAAGTCGGCGTACGACGTCGTCGGCGACGAGAAGTGGCTCACGGACACCTTCATCCCGACGGTCGCCAAGCGCGGCGCGGCCATCATCGAGGCGCGTGGCGCGAGCAGCGCGGCGAGCGCCGCCAACGCCGCGATCGATCACGTCTTCGACTGGGTCAACGGCACCCCCGCCAACGACTGGACGAGCGCCGCGATCATGAGCGACGGCTCCTACGGCGTCCCGGAGGGCCTTATCTCGAGCTTCCCCGTCACGAGCAAGAACGGCGCGTGGGAGATCGTGCAGGGACTGGAGATCCCCGACTTCTCCCGGCAGAAGATCGACGCCTCCGTAGCGGAGCTCGTCGAGGAACGCGACGCCGTCCGCGAGCTCGGCCTCATCTAGATGGCCACCACCCCGATGAAGATCATCTACACCTACACCGACGAGGCGCCGGCGCTGGCCACGCACTCGCTGCTGCCGATCCTGCAGGCCTACGCCGGCAAGGCGGGGGTCGACATCGAGACCCGCGACATCTCCCTCGCCGCCCGCATCCTCGCCGCCTTCGACCTCGCGCCCGACGCGCTCGCCGAGCTGGGCGCGCTGGCGAAGACGCCCGAGGCCAACATCATCAAGCTGCCCAACGTCAGCGCCTCGATCCCGCAGCTCAAGGCCGCGGTCGCCGAGCTGCAGGCCGCCGGCTTCGCCGTTCCCGACTACCCGGAGACGCCGAAGACCGACGACGAGAAGAACGCAAGGGCGGCGTACGACGCCGTCAAGGGCAGTGCCGTCAACCCCGTGCTGCGCGAGGGCAACTCAGACCGACGCGCGCCGCTGTCGGTGAAGAACTACGCCAAGAAACACCCGCACTCGATGGGCGCCTGGTCACGCGACACGAAGTCGCACGTGGCCACGATGACCGACGGCGACTTCCGCCACTCCGAGACGTCAGTGACGATCCCGGCCGCGACGACACTGCGCATCGAGCACGTCGCAGCAGACGGCACCACGACGGTTCTCAAGGACGGCCTGCAGGTGCTCGAAGGCGAGATCGTCGATGCCGCGGTCATGCGCAAGGCCGCTCTTGCGCAGTTCCTCGCCGAGCAGGTCGCCGACGCGAAGGCGCAGGGCGTGCTCTTCTCGGTGCATCTGAAGGCGACGATGATGAAGGTCTCCGACCCGATCATCTTCGGGCACGCCGTGAAGGCCTACTTCGCCGACGTCTTCCAGCGGTACGCCGACGAGCTCGCCTCCGTCGGCGCCGACCCCAACCAGGGGCTCGGCGGCGTCCTTGCGGACCTGAAGAAACTGCCGGAGGACAAGCGGGCCGAGATCGAGCAGGCCATCACCGCGGCCTACGACACCGGCCCCGCCCTCGCCCAGGTCGACTCGAGCCGCGGCATCACCAACCTGCACGTCCCGAGCGACGTCATCATCGACGCTTCCATGCCGGCGGCGATCCGCAGCAGCGGCCAGATGTGGAACGCCGACGACAAGCTGCAGGACACCAAGTACGTCATCCCGGACAGCTCCTACGCACCGCTCTACGACGAGGCCGTCAAGCACTGCAAGGAGCACGGCGCCTTCGACCCGACCACGATGGGGACGACGCCGAACGTCGGCCTCATGGCGCAGAAGGCCGAGGAGTACGGCAGTCACGACAAGACCTTCGAGATCAGCGCGCGCGGCACGGTCCGCATCGTCGACGGCGACGCCGTCCTGCTCGAGCAGTCCGTCGAGGCCGGCGACATCTTCCGCGCCTGCCAGACCAAGGACGCACCCATCAAGGACTGGGTGCAGCTGGCCGTCCGTCGCGCCCGCGCCACCGGCGCTCCGGCGGTGTTCTGGCTCGACGAGACGCGGGCTCACGACGCCGAGGTGCTGAAGAAGGTCCGCAGCTACCTGGCCGACGAGGACACGAGCGGCCTCCAGATCGAGGTCATGGACGTGGCAGCGGCGACCCGGTTCACCCTCAACCGCGCGCGGGCTGGCGAGGACACCATCTCCGTCACCGGCAACGTGTTGCGCGACTACCTCACCGACCTCTTCCCGATCCTCGAGCTCGGCACCAGCGCGAAGATGCTGAGCATCGTGCCGCTCATGAACGGCGGCGGCCTGTTCGAGACCGGCGCCGGCGGCTCGGCGCCGAAGCACGTGCAGCAGCTCGTGAAGGAGGACTACCTGCGCTGGGACTCGCTCGGCGAGTTCCTGGCGCTGGCCGTCTCCTTCGAGTTCCTGGGCGAGAAGACCGACAACGCGCGGGCCGCGCTGCTCGGCAAGACCCTCGACGAGGCGACCGGACGGGTTCTCGAGGAGGGCCGCTCGCCGGCCCGCAAGGTCGGGCAGATCGACAACCGCGGCTCGCACTTCTACCTCGCGCTGTACTGGGCGCAGGCCCTCGCCCGGCAGACCGACGACCCTGATGCAGCAGCGCTGTTCGCCGGTCTCGCTGAGCGGCTCGCCGCCGACGAGCAGAAGATCAACGACGAGCTGATCGCGGTGCAGGGCAAGCCGGCCGACATCGGCGGCTACTACTACGTCGACAAGGCGAAGACCGACGCGGTCATGCGACCGAGCCCGACGTTCAACGCGGCCCTCGCCGCCTTCTAGACCCCTCTACCATTCTGTCCGTGGAGCCTCCCAGTACCGGCACCCGCGCATGACCGACATCCTGGTCAGCGCGGGGAGCATCGTCCTGCTCATCCTGTTCGGCGGCCTGTTCGTCGCGAGCGAGATCGCGCTGGTCTCGTTGCGCGAGAGCCAGGTCAAGGGCATGACCGGCAAGCGCGGCAAGCGGGTGGCCCGCCTCGCCGAGTCGCCCAACCGCTTCCTGGCGACGGTGCAACTCGTGGTCACCGCTGCCGGCTTCCTGTCGGCCGCCTTCGGTGAGGCGCGCCTGTCCAGCCATCTCGCGCCGCGACTCGAGGACTCGGGCATGTCGCACGGCGTCGCCGACGTCGTCTCGCTGATCCTCATCACCCTGCTCATCAGCTACTTCGCGATCGTCGCAGGCGAGCTGGTCCCGAAGCGGCTCGCGCTCCAGCGCGCCGAGCGCACCGCGCTTCTGCTCGCGCCGGTCGTCGACAGGGCTGCGCGCATCAGCCGCCCCGCGATCTGGCTGCTGTCCCGCAGCACCGACGTACTGGTCCGGCTGCTCGGTGGCGACCCTGGTGCCCGCCGCGAGGCCATCACCGAGGAGGAGCTGCGCGGGCTGGTCGCCTCGCACGAGTCACTCACGAAGGACGAGCGCAAGCTCATCGACGAGGTGTTCGCAGCGGGCGAGCGGCAGCTGCGTGAGGTGATGATCCCGCGCACCGAGGTCGCCTTCCTCGAGGCGTCCATGACGGTCGCTCGCGCGCAGAAGCTCACCAAGGACGCACCCCACTCGCGCTACCCGGTGACCCGCGACTCGCAGGACGACGTCGTCGGGTTCGTGCACGTGCGTGACTTCTTCGTGCCCGTGGCGAAAGCGCGCACCCTGAAGGTCGCCGACGTCATGCGCCCGGTGAAGATGCTGCCCGGTACGAAGAAGGTCCTCCCGGCCATGTCGGAGATGCGGCGAGAGGGGTTCCACCTCACGATCGTCATCGATGAGTACGGCGGCACCGCAGGCATCGCCACCCTCGAGGACCTCATCGAGGAGGTCATCGGCGAGATCCGGGATGAGTACGACGTGGACAGCGGTGATCCGCTTCGCATCGCGGGCGGCAACGTGCTCGCCGACGGGCTGCTGAACCTCGACGAGGTCTACGAGCAGACCGGCGTTCGGCTGCCGGAGGGTCCGTACGAGACGCTCGCCGGCTTCATCATGGCGAACCTGGGGCACGTGCCCCGCGTCGGCGAGGCGGTCGAGGCCGACGGGCACCGGCTGACCGTGACCGAGCTCGACGGCCGGCGGGTGGCGCGGGTGCGGGTCGATCCGGTCGAGCCGGCCGAGGAGACCCAGAAGCAGGAGGCCTCGTGAGCAAGGACATCGTCAACCGGACGCAGATCCCGGCGACCGTGCAGCAGGTCTTCGAGCTCAGGACGAGCGAGCGGTGGGTCGCTCTCAAGGCCGAGAAGCTGCGCGACGGCAGCGCGCTCGTGCGCCGGGTCGAGCGGCCCGACGGCGGCGTCGACTTCTCGGTGTCACGCGAGCTGCCGTCCGGCGTCCCCGGCTTCCTCGAGCGGTTCCTGCCCAAGGACGGCAAGGCGGTGCAGAACGAGTCGTGGGGTCCACCCGGCCCCGACGGCATCTGCCGCGGCACCTGGAGCGTCGACATCCCGGGTGCTCCCGCCAAGCTCGGCGGCAGCAGCACCCTGGAGCCGTCCGGCACCGGCAGCGTGCAGGTCATTCTTGGAACCGCGAAGGTGAGCGTCCCGATCATCGGCGGCAAGGCGGAGTCGTTCATCGTCGACATGACGCACAAGCTCATGACCAAGGAGGCCGAGCTGATGGTCGAGAGCCTCCGCGCCTGAGGGTGGAAAGATGGGAGCCATGTCCCGCCCCCGCGTCCTGTCCGGCATCCGGCCCACCGGTGAGAGCTTCCAGATGGGCAACTACGTCGGGGCCGTTCGGCACTGGGCCGCGATGCAGGACGAGAACGAGTGCTACTTCTTCCTCGCCGACCTGCACGCCCTGACCGAGACCCCCGACCCTGACCAACTGCGCCGCCGTACCCGCGAGTCGGTCGCCGAGCTGCTCGCGATGGGCGTCGACCCCGAGCGCAGCGCGGTCTTCGCGCAGAGTCACATCCCCGAGCACCCCGAGCTGGCCTGGGTGCTCGGCTGCCTCACCGGCTACGGCGAGGCCAACCGCATGACGCAGTTCAAGGAGAAGGGCGGCGGCTCCGTCGGCCTGTTCACCTACCCCGTCCTGCAGGCGGCCGACATCCTGATGTACCACGCCGATGCCGTACCGATCGGCGAGGACCAGCGCCAGCACCTGGAGCTGACCCGCGACCTGGCTCAGCGGTTCAACGCGCGCTACGGCGAGACGTTCACGCTGCCAGCGGCCTACGCGGGCAAGCCGGGTGAGCGCATCAAGGACCTGCAGGACCCGACCCGGAAGATGAGCAAGACGATCGGCGGCACCGGCACCATCTGGGTGCTCGACGACCCGAAGACGCTCACCAAGAAGGTCAAGAGCGCCGTCACCGACACGGGCCGCGAGGTGCGGGTGGCCGACGACAAGCCGGGCATCAGCAACCTGCTCACGATCCTGTCCGTCGCCACCGGCAAGGCGGTCTCCGAGCTGGAGTCGGCGTACGACGGCAAGGGCTACGGCGACTTCAAGGCCGACGTGGCCGACGCCGTCGTCGAGATGTTCGCACCGGTGCGCGAGCGCTACTCCGGGCTGATCGACGACCCGTCGTACCTCGACTCCGTCCTTGCCAAGGGTGCCCAGCAGGCACGGGCTGTGGCCGTGCGCACCATGGCCGACGTGCGCGAGCGGATCGGTCTGCTGGCCCCCCAGGCGCGCTGATGGCCCGCCGGGAGTTCGGTGTCGCGATCGGACTGCCGGAGCCCATCCACTCCGAGCTCCAGGGCTGGCGTGAGCGGCTCGGCGATCCCAACGCCGGGGCGATCCCGCCCCACATCACGCTCCTTCCCCCGACGGCGCTCTCGGAGCGCGTCCTCGGGGACGTGGAGGAGCACCTGCGGCTCGTGGCCGCGGGGGAGGCGCCGTTCGAGGTCCACCTGCGCGGCTCGTCGACGTTCCGCCCGGTCTCGCCGGTGGTCTTCGTGCCCCTCGTCGTCGGCATCAGCGACTGCGAGCGCCTCGAGCAGCAGGTCCGGTCCGGCCCACTCAGACGGTCGCTCAGCTTTCCCTACCACCCGCACGTCACGGTCGCGCACGACGTCGGCGAGGCGATGCTCGACAGGGCGTTCGCCGACCTTGCGTCGTACGACGCCTGCTTCCCCGTCTGGGGGTTCACCCTGTTCGAGCAGGGACCGGACAAGGTGTGGCGGCCGCAGCGCGACTTCCCGTTCGGGCGCGGCGGCATGCCCGGTCCTCCCGAGCCGGGGGATGCGGCAGCCCCCTAGCGGGTAGAGGCTCGGAGTGTCCGTGATCACCGCTGCCAAGAGCTCCTTCGCCCGCGCCCGCGAGAAGCTGCCCTTCCTGGATCACCTGATCCGGATGTACGGCCGCTACCAGGCCGACGGCGGCGATCGCCTGGCCGCTGCCGTGACGTTCTACTGGTTCCTGTCGCTGTTCCCGATCCTGCTGCTCGCGATCTCGGTGCTCGGCTTCATCTACGGTGACCGCGCGCCCGAGAAGGTCTCGTCCGCCCTGTCGGGCTACCTGCCGGACCAGCTGGTCACGACGATCGGCGACACGCTGTCGAAGGCGAAGGGCCGGGCCGGTGTCATCGGCCTCGTCGGGCTGCTGCTGTCCGGGCTGGGCTGGGTCGACGGGCTGCGCGAGGCCATCCGCAGCATCTGGCACCAGAACGTCAAGGCCGGCAACTTCATCACCCAGAAGCTCACCGACATCCTCGTCCTGGTCGGGCTGTTCGCCACCATCGCGGCGTCAGTGCTCATCACCGGTGCGACGACGGCCGCGACGGACTGGGTCATCGGCGTGATCGGGTTCTCGCATACCGCCGCTGCGACCGTCTTCACGCAGGTGCTCGCCTACCTGCTCTCCGCAGTTGCCGACACGGCGCTGTTCGTCTACATGTTCACCCGGCTGCCGCGCATCAGCCAGCCGATCACCAAGGTCTTGCGCTCCGCTGTCTTCGGGGCCGTCGGCTTCGAGATCCTGAAGTTCGCCGGCGCCTTCTACGTCGCGCGCACGACGAGCAAGGGGCAGGCCACCTACGGCACCTTCGCGGTCGTCGTCGGGCTGCTGCTGTTCCTCAACCTGATCTCGCGGCTCATCCTGCTGACCGCCGCGTTCGCGGTCACCAAGCCCTACGACAGCGATGTTCTACCGTCAGGAACCGCGACGCCCGAGCAGGCCGTCAAGGCCGGCATCCCGCCGGAGTACGCCGACAACGACGACCCGGACGACCCGCCGGCGCTGCTCGACGACGGCGCGCCCACCCCGCTGCAGCCCGCTGTCGAGGGCCAGCGTCCGCCGAAGGACGAGCCCACCGGACGCCAGTCGCAGCAGTCGACGGTGACGGCCTACCCCGAGTCGCCGTTCGACCCGGTGCCGGCTCCCGCACCGGCCCCGCCGGCGGCGGGCGTCAAGGGCGAGGCCGCGGTCCGCACCGCCGGCCGGGCAGGTGCTGCGGTCATCGGCATGACGCTGATGGCGCTGGCCGTGTACGTGCTGCGCAGCTTCCGGACCGTCCTGCTCCGTCGCTAGAGCGGGAGGTCGAGGGTCAGGCGGTTGCGCGGGCGGCGCCGTCGTACGACGACGATCGTCAGTGCCCCCAGGAGCGCGAACGCGGCGACCGCGAGGACCGGCGATCCCGATGCGGCAGGGCTGTGAGCTGCCGCGGGACGGACGGCCGCGTGTCCCGGCACGGTGACGTCCTCGGGGCCCGGCACGGGGTCCTCCAGCCGGCCCAGCGGAGTCGCACCCGCCTTCTCCGCTGCGAAGCCCCAGTCCATCAGCGCAGCGACCTCCGGCCACACGCGCGGCTGTGCGTGCATGACGGAGACCAGCAGGGTCCGGCCGCCGCGGGTGGCCGCGCCGACGAAGGTCGCGCCGGCCTTGACCGTGTAGCCGTTCTTGATGCCGATGGCGCCGTCGTAGTTCCAGACCAGCTTGTCGTGGCTGGTGAGTCGCAGCGGGTGGCCGTCCTTGCCGTTGATGGTCGACCGCTTGGTCGCGACATAGGTGCGGAAGTCGGGGATCTGCATGGCAGCACGCGCGATGAGGGCGAGGTCGTACGCCGTGGACTTCTGCCCCTCGGCGTCGAGCCCGCTGGGGTTGACGGCATGGGTGTCGATCGCGCGGACCCGCTCGGCCTCTGCGTTCATCAGCCGGGCCGTCTCGGCCTGCCCGCCGGCGGCAGTCGCGAGGGCGTTGGCCGCGTCGTTGCCGGACACCATGAGCATCGCGCGGAACAGCTGGTAGGCGGGGTACTTCGTGTTCTCGATGATGCCGACCCGGCTGCCCTCGATGTTCACGTCGTCGAAGGTCGGGACGACGGTGGAGTACTTCGGCACCTTCGACAGCAGGGTGAGGCCGGTGAGGATCTTCAGCGTGCTCGCCGGGAGCAGGCGGTGGTGCGCGTCCTTGGCCGCCAGGATGTCGCCGGAGTCGAGGTCGGCCACGAGGAACGAGACGCCGGTGATGCCGCTCGGCAGCGCAGGTGCGCCGGTCGCGATCGTGGTGCCGGAGCCCACGACGGGACGGTCATCGGCGGCAGCAGGACCGGCGCCGATGACAGCAGAGAGGGCGGCCGCGGGCAGCAGCGCCAGCAGGCGCGGGGGAGTCCGCATGGTGGTTCGGACGCTACCCGAGCAGTGGTCTGCAAGGGTCTGAACGACACTGTCCGATGTGATGCTCTCGCGACGATCTGCCTGGTTCCTGCTCGGTGCTGGGGTCTTCCAATGGGTGGTCTGGCCGACCTTCCTGAAGAACATCTGGGCCGACCCTCGATCGTTCGACTCCGGCCCGACGGGGTTTCTCCTCGTGCACCTCGTGCTCACCGGGGTGCAGCTCGTTCTCGCGACCGTCCTCCTGGTCCTGGGTTGGCGCGGCGTGCGGCGTCCTCAGTCGTCGTCGACGACCTGACCCTCGAGCATCCGCAGCCAGCGATCCGAGCGGTCGAGCACCGCATCGTCGTGACTGGCCACGAGGACGGCGCCGCCGGCAGTGCAGACACCCCGCAGGACGTCCAGCACCGCGTCGCACGAGGCAGCGTCCTGGTGGGCGCTGGGCTCGTCCGCGAGCAGCACCTGCGGCTCGAGCAGCGCCGCCCGCGCCACCGCCACGCGCTGCTGCTCGCCCAGCGACAGCTCACCTGGGGTGCGCCGGCGCAGGTGCGCCAGTCCGAGCTGCTCGAGCAGGATGCCGGCCCGGGCCGACCCGTCGGCAAGCGCCCGGCGCCCAGCCCGGCCGCCCCCGCCGGTGAGCCGCAGCGGGAGCGTGATGTTGTGCCACACCGACAGGTCCGGCATGAGCCCCATGGCCTGGGGCACCACACCGAGCCCGGCCCAGCTGGGCGGCTCGTCGTGCTGGCCCCAGCACACGGTTCCGCTGTCCGGACGTGACCAACCGGCGAGCACGTCGAGCAGCACGCTCTTGCCGGACCCGGACGGGCCGGTCAGGGCGACCAGCTCGCCGGGCTCGAGCTGGAGCGACGCCCCGCGGAGCACCGACAGCGAGCCCGCACCGTCGCCGAAGGCGACGCGCACGTCGCGCGCCTCGAGTCGGGTGCTCATGGGACGACCCGCCCACCGTCGAGCCGCACGACGCTGTCGGCGATGTCGAGCAGCCGCGGATCGTGCGTCGCGACGACGACGCCGCTGCCGGCGTCGGCCAGCTCGGTCAGGACCACGAGCAGCCCCGCCACGGAGGCCGAGTCGAGCTCGGCGGTGGGCTCGTCGGCGACCAGCAGCCGGGGGTTGCCCACGGCGGCGGCGGCGAACGCGAGCCGCTGCCGCTCACCGCCGGACAGCTCGACCGGCAGGGACCGGGAGCGATCGGACAGGCCGAGGCGCTCCAGCAGGGCGGGCGCCGCCGTACGCGGAAGCCGTCTCATGCCCGCGGCCAGCTCCACCTGCTCGATCGCGGCCAGGTAGGGGAGCAGGTTGTCGCTGGGGCGCGAGAAGACGTAGCCGACGGCGGTACGCCGGACAGCGCGGCGGGACCGCTCGGTGCCGGCGCCGACGTCCACCCCGTCGACGACGACCTCGCCGTCATCGGGCCGGTCCATGCAGGCCAGCAGCCGCAGCAGCGTCGACTTGCCCGACCCGCTGCGGCCGACGACGACGGTCACCGCGCCGGCGGGGACATCGAGCGAGACGTCGGACAGCGCGCGCACCGGGCCCGATGCAGCGAAGTGGGTCTTCGAGACCTCCCGGCAGTACGTCGGCCGGCCGGATTCACTCGGCACGCAGCACCGCCGCATCCGGGCCGCCGCGGCGCCGCTGCGTGCCGGCGGCGACGAGGGCCGTGGCCACGACGGCGCTGGCCGCAAGGAGCAGCGCAAGAGCCGTCGGGCGCGAGATCAGCGGGCCTGGCGGCGTGCTGGGCAACGGGTCGAGCAGCCCGGTCACGTAGGCGGCGAGCCCGATGCCCGTGACCGACCCGACCAGGACCCCGAGGCCGGAGGCGGCCGAGAGCTCCAGCCAGTTGGACAGCCACTCCGTGGCGGGATGCAGGCCCATGCGCCTGGTGAGGACCGCGGCCAGCCGCCGTCGGCGGCTGCGGACGTCGACGTACACCGCGAGGCCGATCAGCGCCAGCGCAGCGCCGAGGATCCCCAGGGCACGCAGGATGTTCAAGGTCTCCAGCACCGCCTCGAGCGACGGCACCTGGCTGACGGCTGCCACGGTCCTGACGTCGCGCGACTGCACACCCGCCGCCGCCAGCTTCGAAATCGTCGGCTCCGTCGGCCCGCGCAGCCACAGCGTCTCGGTCGCGAACCTCAGTGCGTCCGGCCACGCCTGGCGCAGGGCCGGCTCGGACACGACGACGAGTGGGTCGCCGGCCATGCCCGGGAAGCTGGAGGGGCGGGCCTGGACGGACAGCGGCAGCCGGACGTGCGTCGCGTCGATCGGAACAAGGACGGTCGCGTCGTCCGGCACAGCCCCCACGACGAGTGCCGGCAGCCGCCCCCCCGCCGGCCGGGGCAGCCGGCGCAGCAGCTCAGGCAGCGATGGGCCGGCGAAGTCCGACTGCCAGAACGCCGCATCGGCGAACGTCGCCGGGTCGATGGCGAGCACCCGGACCGGACGTGGCTCGGGTCCGTCGACGACCGGGTCGGACAGCCGGAACACCTTGGTGAAGTGGCCCCCGACGTCCGGCACCGGCTGCTGCCCGGCCAGCTCGATGGCCGTGTCACTGCCGACGAAGACCTGCGCCTTCGCGTCGACCGTGCGCTGCAGGCTGTCGGCAACGCCCGTGGCGTAGACGCACGTCCCGGTGGCGATGCCGACCGCGAGCATGAGGGCGCCGGGCACCCGGGGCAGCGCGGCCAGCCGTTGCATCGCCAGGAGCGGAGCGGTCGGCCAGCGGTCCCCACGGCCGTTGGCCCAGGGGAGCATCGTGGTCACGAGTCGCACGAGGACGGCTGCGATGAAGCCGAGCACCAGGAGCGGCAGGATCAGCCGGGACAAGCCGAAGGTGGGCAGCTGGTCGCCCTTCTCGAGCGGCGGCAGGCTGCTCACCCGGCTGAGGGCCATCACGGTGGTGACGAGGCCGGCCACCTCGACCGCGGCCGCCAGGGCCCCCGTTCGGCGCGTGGTGCGCCCTCGAGAAGTCCGCGCGGCCCGTCGCTGCCAGGCGACTCCGACCGCGAGGACACCGAGGGCGAGGACCCAGGCGACGAGGCTCAGCAGGCCGGCGACCCGCGCGGAGTCCGGCGTACTGCCCCCGCCCGCCCCCACCAGACGTACGACCAGGAACGAGGCCGCGGTACCCGCCACCAGCCCG
>JAVXVI010000415.1:0-3904 GCA_032230005.1 Actinomycetota bacterium
GGGCTGTCCCTGACCGTGCCGCGGGGCTCGGTGCTTGCGCTGCTGGGGCCGAACGGGGCCGGTAAGACCACGACCGTCGAGATCTGCGAGGGCTTCCGGCGCCCGGACGCCGGCACCGTGCGCGTCCTCGGCCTGGACCCCCGGGACCGGGCGCTTCGCCCCAGAGTGGGCGTCATGCCGCAATCGGGCGGTGCGTACCCCGGGCTGCGGGCCGAGGAGATGCTCCGCCTGGTCGCGTCGTACGCCGCCTTCCCGCTCGACGTCGACGACCTGCTCGACCGGCTGGCCCTGACCGAGGTGCGGCGGACGGCGTTCCGGCGGCTGTCCGGCGGCCAGCAGCAGCGCCTCTCCCTGGCGATGGCGGTCGTCGGCCGGCCGGAGCTGGTCTTCCTCGACGAGCCGACCGCCGGGCTCGACCCGCAGGCCCGGCACGCGACCTGGAAGCTCGTCGAGGCGCTGCGCGCGGACGGGGTCACCGTCCTGCTGACGACCCACCTCCTGGACGAGGCCGAGCGACTGGCCGACCACGTCGTCGTGCTGGACGCCGGCCGCGTCGTCGCAGCCGGCACGGTCGCCGAGCTGACCCGCTCCGAGGGCGAGCTGCGGTTCCGGGCAACGCCCGGCCTGGACCTGACCGGCCTGCCGGGCGCCCGCGAGGACGCCCCGGGGAGCTATGTCGTGGCCGGCCGCGTCGACCCGCAGCGCCTCGCGGACGTCACGGCGTGGTGCGCAGCGCAGGGGGTCATGCCGGCAGGGCTCCGGTCGCGATCGCTGGAGGACGTGTTCCTCGAGCTGACCGGACGCGAGGCCCGCACGTGACGGCCTGGGCGCCGGGTGCGCTGGCACCGCGACCCGGTGCCGCACCGACGGGCCGGATGCTCGCTGCCCAGATCCGAGCCGAGCTGACGCTGATGCTGCGCAACGGCGAGCAGGTACTGCTGACCCTGGTGATCCCGCTGGGGCTGCTCGTCGTCCTCACCCTCGTCGACTTCGTGACCGTGCCGGGCGGTGGTGACCGGGTCGGCTTCTTCGTCCCCGGGGTCATCGCGTTGGCCGTCATGTCCTCGGCCTTCACCGGGCAGGCGATCGGCGTGGGCTTCGAGCGGCAGTACGGCGTGCTGAAGCGGCTCGGCGCGACGGCCCTGCCCCGGTCGGTCCTCCTGGGCGCCAAGACGATCGCCGTCCTGGCCGTCGAGCTCCTGCAGCTCGTCCTCATCGTCGCCGTCGGCCTCCTGCTCGGCTGGCACCCGCACGGGTCACCTGCCGCCGTACTCCTGCTCGCCGTACTCGGAACCGCCGCCTTCAGCGGCCTGGGCCTGCTGCTCGGCGGGACGCTGCGGGGGCTGACCACGTTGGCGGCCGCCAACCTGCTGTGGTTCGTGCTGCTCGTGCTGGGCGGGGTGCTGTTCCCGCTGTCGCACTTCGGCGGCGCCGAGTCGCTGCTGCAGCTGCTGCCCACCGCTGCGCTGTCCCATGGTCTGCGTGACGTTCTGCAGCACGGTGATGCGCTCCCGCTCCGGGACGCGGCCGCGCTCCTCGCCTGGGCAGTCGCGGCGCTGGCCGCCGCCACCCGCTGCTTCCGCTGGGAGTGAGGGTCAGCGGGGGGCGCGCCACATGGGGGTGATGGCGGGGCAGCCGTCGGGGAGCGGGAACAGCGGCATCGCGACGAAGCCGTGCCGCTCGTAGAAGGAGATGTTGCGCGGGTTGGAGCTCTCGAGGTACGCCGGCAGGCCGGTCGCGTCGCAGCGCTCGAGGACGGGCGTCAGGACAGTCGGCCCGATGCCGCGTCCGCGGGCCTCGGGCACGGTCCCGATCGCCTCGAGGTACCAGTGCGGCTCGCTCGGGTGATGCTTCTCGATGCGAGTCAGCAGCATGAGCGCACGCAGCACCCGCGGCCCGAAAGCGCGCACGAGCTGCGGCCCGAAGCGAACCAGCTCGGCCGGCGGCGCCTGCCACTCGCCGGGGGGCAGCCAGATGGACGCCGCCGTCCGGTCCGGCGTCACGAGCACCTGCGCCTCGGGCTTGTGCAACGCGCCGCCGGCGAAGGCGTCGAACACCAGCGACAGCCGGTGCTCGCGCCGCCCGCGTCCCTGCATGAGCCAGCTGAAGACGGGGTCGGTGGTGAAGGCGCGCCCGAGCACCGCACCTGCCAGGTGCGGGTCCGCGACCCTCTCAGCGACGGTCATCCGCTGGCCGGCAGCTGCCGCGAGGCCAGCCTGTCGGCGACCGACCCGCACGCCTCCACGAGCGCCGGCACGAAAAGATCGGCCTTCAGCACCATGGACGCGTGGCCTGCGTTGACCTCGTGCACGGTTGCCCCTTCGATCGCCGCTGCGAGCCGGTACTGCCGTCGTACCGGGATGGTGTGGTCCTTCGTCGTCGCCACCACCGCGGTCGGCACGTCGACCTCGCCGATCCAGGGCGCCGAGTTGAACCGGCCGAGCTCGCGCAGGACGGCGGGCATGGACCACGCGCTCGTGCTGCGGAACTCCGCGAGCCCCCAGTTGCGCACCGACTCCGCCGGCGGGCACGGGACCTCGGGCAGCGTGATGGCCAGCCGCTCGACCCGCTTGCGGACGTAGGGCGACAGCGGCACCATGGCCGCCGTCATCAGCGGGAAGAAGAACTTCTCCCGCCGGGCACCGCGGAAGTTGCGGGCCGTGGCAGCGAGGACAAGCCCGTCGCAGCGGTGCGGGTGCCGCTGCCACACGAGCTGCGCGATCAGCCCGCCCATCGAGTAGCCCACGGGAATGAAGCGGTCGATGCCGAGCACGTCAGCGAGCACCGCCACGTCGTCCGCGCAGTCCTTGAGCCGGAACCGCTTCGACCGGATCCCACGGCCGTGCCAGCGCTGGTCGAGCACGACGACGCGGTAGTCGTGAGCGAGCACCAGGATCGACGGGAACCAGCTGAGGTAGCCGGTGCAGCCGAGGGCGTGCAGGAGAACCAGCGTCGGGGCGCCGGGCGGGCCAGGGACGTCCACCACGAAGGTGCGACCCCGCCCGGGGAGGTCCACCATCCGCCCCTCGGGCAGGTCCGCGCCGGGCTCCGGCGCCGACAGCATGCGGCCCAGGGCCCGTGCTGCCACGGCTCGACGGTCCACGTTCGGTCGCCCTCCAGGTCCTGGGGATCCCGCACAAGCAAGCGCTTGGTCGCGACCTTACGCCGGGGTGGACGGATCAGGCGGAAGCACCCCTTGTCCGCGCGCCGAGCTCGTCCAGCGCAGGCCGCAGCTGGGCCACCAGCTCGTCGAGATCCGGGAGGGTGTCGGGGCAGGCGAGGGCCGAGAAGTTGAGCCGGTCGAGGTAGGACCAGACCGTGATGTTCAGCCCGATGCCCTCGAGGATGGGACCCACCGAGTAGAGGTCGGTGAGGCGCGCACCGCCCACCGACACGGGTTCGCGCGGCCCCGGGACGTTGGACACGACAACGTTGAAGGGCGCCCGGTGACGGTCCGCGCCGCGGAACCGCGAGTACAGCCGCATGAACGCCGTGAACGGCCCCGGCGGCGTGTACTGCACCCAGTCCTGCAGCATCTGCAGGCCGAGCGCCTCCTGGACCACCTTGGCCTGCTGGGTCACGAGGGCGATGTGCTGCAGCCGCTCCGCCGGATCGGCGATGTCGGTGCACAGCGACGTGAACATGTTGGAGACCCGGTTGCCGGCCAGCCGCTCAGCCGCCCCCGGACCGTCGGTCGCGACCGGCACGCCGGCGGTCAACGAGGCGGTCGGGTGCTCCCCCTGCTGGTCGAGCCAGCTGCGCAGCGCGCCGGCCACGATGCCGAGGACGACGTCGTTGAACGTCACGCCGGTGGCTGCCCGCACTGCGCGCACATCGGCGATCGGCAGCGAGGCCGTCGCGAAGGACCGCCGGGCCGTGATCGCCCCGTTGAACGACACCTTCG
>JAVXVI010000416.1:0-4741 GCA_032230005.1 Actinomycetota bacterium
TTCTCCGGTCGCATCCCGACGGTGACCGTGGAGCCGGTCAGCTTCGCCCCGCGCGGCAGCGGAAGGGCGAAAGAACCCAGCTGGGCCTGGCCATCGCCGGTCACCGGCATCGAGATCAGGTTCATCGCAGGGGAGCCGATGAAGCCGGCGACGAACATGTTGACCGGGCTGTCGTACATCGCGCGCGGCTTGTCGACCTGCTGCAGGATCCCGTCCTTCAGCACCGCGACGCGGTCGCCCATCGTCATGGCTTCGACCTGGTCGTGGGTGACGTAGACGGTCGTCACCGCGAGCCGCCGCTGCAGTGAAGCAATCTGCGCGCGGGTCGCGACGCGCAGCTTCGCGTCGAGGTTGGACAGCGGCTCGTCCATGCAGAAGACCTGCGGGCTGCGGACGATCGCGCGACCCATCGCGACGCGCTGACGTTGTCCGCCGGACAGCGCCTTCGGCTTGCGGTCGAGGTAGTCCGTGAGGTCGAGGATCTGGCCGGCTTCCTCCACCCGCTTGCGGATCTCGTCCTTGTTGACGCCGCCGATCTTCAAGGCGAAGCCCATGTTCTCGGCCACCGTCATGTGCGGGTAGAGCGCGTAGGTCTGGAACACCATGGCGATGTCACGGTCGCTCGGGGCGACGTCGGAGACGTCGCGGTCGCCGATGAGGATGCGGCCGCGGTCGACCGGCTCGAGGCCGGCCAGCATGCGCAGGGTCGTGGACTTGCCGCAGCCGGAAGGACCGACCAGGACGAGGAACTCGCCGTCGCCGATCTCCAGGTCGATCGCGTCGACAGCGGGGCGCTCGCCCCCCGGGTAGATGCGGCTCGCTTTGTCGAAAGTGACAGTGGCCATGGGTGTTCGATCCCTCCACCGGCAGGTACGTGCCGGACGATCCGAGTGGAAGAGCGGGGACGCAACTTCTCATAGTGACCGGCTTGTCGCCAGGGTTCTGCTGTTGCAGATCGGGCCGTCAGCGGCCGGTATTCCCGGGGGATTGCCAGGTCGGACTTCCTGCGGCACACTGCCTCGGCGCTGCAAGCGCTTACATCGGAGGGAATCGGACACGTGCCGGTCCGCATCCAGGACGTCGCCCGGGCCGCAGGGGTCTCCACCGCGACGGTGTCGCGGGCTCTACGCGGCCTGCCGTCGGTCTCCGAGGACACCCGGCAGGCCGTCACGCGGGTGGCATCGGACCTCGGTTACGTCGTCAGTCGCAGCGCCTCGAGCCTCGCCAGCGGGCGCACCCTCACCGTCGGGGTCGTGACGCCGTACATCGGCCGGTGGTTCTTCGCCACCGTCATCGAGGCGGTCGAAGCGGAACTGCGGCACAGCGGGTACGACGCGTTGCTGGTCGGCGTCGGTGAACCACTCACCGGTGACGTCCTGCCCTTCCGCGCCGAGTCGTTGCGCGGTCGCGTTGACGGTGTCGTCGTGCTCACCGCTCCGTTGTCCGGCCAGGAGCTGGACGGCGTGCGACAGCTGTCCCTGCCGACGCTGTTCGTGGGTGCGGCGGTCCCCGGCGCGATGACGGTGCGCATCGACGACGTCGATGTCGGGCGTACGGCGACCGAGCACCTGCTGGCACTGGGACATCGCCGGATCGCCCACATAGGTGGGGATCCCGAGCAGCTGCTGAACTTCTCGGCCCCCTCGGACCGCCGGGCCGGGTGGCTGTCGGCGCTGCGCAGTGAGGGCATCGAGCCACCACCGGACTACGCCGTCGCGAGTGACTTCACCGCTGCCGGCGGCAAGCGCGCGATGGAGCGGCTGCTGGCTCTTCCGTCGCCGCCCACCGGCATCTTCGCGGCCTCCGACGAGGTCGCGTTCGGTGCGATGTTCGCGGCACGAGAGGCGGGCTGGCGCATCCCGACCGACCTGTCTTTCGTGGGCGTCGACGACCACGACCTGAGCGGGCTGGCAGGCCTGACGACGGTCGCGCAGCCGGTCACCGAGCAAGGCACGCTGGCGGCCGAGCTGATCCTCGCCGCGATCGGCGGCGACCTGTCGCGCCGGCACGAGCACGTGCTCATCCCGACCCGGCTGATGGTCCGGTCCAGTACCGGACCGGTGTCCGTCGCAGCGGCGCCGTGACGCAATCGTTACCGGCAATTACTTCAGTTGCGTTGCGGCCAGATGACGCAAGCGCTTGCATGAGCGCCGCCTGGGGGTTTCGATCATCCGGCACCCCCCGTTACGGAGGAATCGATGACAGTACGAACCAACCGGCGGGGCTTCTCGGTCCTGGCGGGCCTGGCGACCGTGGCGATTGCCGCCACGGCCTGCGGTGGCTCGTCGAGCAGCAGTGGATCGGGGTCGACGACCGGAGGCAACGCCGCGAGTCCCGCGGCCGGCTGCGAGGAGTTCACGCAGTACGGCAACCTCAAGGGCAAGACCGTCACGGTCTACACCGGCATCGTCACGCCTGAGGACGCCCTGCTCAAGCAGACGTGGGCGCCGTTCGAGAAGTGCACCGGCGCGACCATCAAGGGTGAGTTCGACAAGAGCTTCGAGGCGCAGATCCTGGTCCGCGCCAAGGCCGGCAACCTGCCGGACATCGGCATCATCCCGCAGCCTGGTCTGCTCAAGTCCCTGGTGGCGACGGGCAAGGCCGTGCCGGCCGACCAGGCGACGTCCGACCTGGTGGACAAGAACTTCGCGCCGAGCTGGAAGGACCTGGGCTCGGCCAACGGCAAGTTCTACGCGCCGCCGCAGAACGCCAGCATGAAGTCACTCGTCTGGTACTCCCCGAAGGAGTTCACGGCGAAGGGATACACAGCGCCGACCACGCTCGACGAGCTCAAGGCGCTGTCGGACAAGATCGCGGCGACGGGCAAGAAGCCGTGGTGCGCGGGCGTCTCCAGCGGTGAGGCCACCGGTTGGCCGATCACCGACTGGATGGAGGACTGGATGCTCCGCCTGTGGGGCCCGGATGAGTACGACAAGTGGGTCAACCACTCCATCGCGTTCAACTCGTCGGAGCCCACCGCGGCGCTCGACGCCGTCGGTGCGTACCTGAAGAACTCGAAGTACGTGAACGGCGGTCTCGGCGACGTCAAGAGCATCGCGAGCACGACGTTCCAGGACGGCGGTCTGCCCATCCTCAAGGGCAACTGCTCCTTCCACCGCCAGGCGAGCTTCTACGCCGCCAACTGGCCGAAGGGCACGACCGTGAGCCCGACCGGCGACGTGTTCGCCTTCTACCTCCCGGGCAAGCTCGCGACCGACAAGCCCGTCCTCGGTGGTGGCGAGTTCATGCTCGCCTTCCGTGACGCGCCTGAGGTGCACGCCTTCCAGCAGTACGTCTCCAGCACCACCTGGGCCAACCTGGCCGAGCAGGGCGGCGGCGGTCGTTGCGTGACACCGAACAAGAACGCCGACCCGGCGAAGGCCGCGGCCTGCAGTGACATCGACAAGCTGGCCATCAGCGTGCTGCAGGACCCGAAGGCAGTCTTCCGGTTCGACGGCTCCGACGCGATGCCGGCTGCAGTGGGGTCCAACTCGTTCTGGAAGCAGGCGACCAACTGGATCACCGGGCAGAGCACCAAGGACACCGTCGACAAGATCGAGGCGTCCTGGCCCAAGTAGGCAGCGAGGACCAATCGACGGAGGGGGTCAGGTGCGCCGACGGCGCGCCTGACCCCACCGTCGCTACCAGCGGCAAGCAGCGGAAGGTGGCGCGGTGACAACCACGCACAAGTTCGTCACGATGTTCGAGGCGATCGCACTGTTCGTGGCGGTCATCGGCGTCATCCTGTTCGCCGCCAGCCGGTTCTCCGGCCGCAAGGGCGACCGGATGGTCGCGTTCGCCTTCCTGATGCCGACGGTGCTGCTCATCAGCGTCGGGCTGGTCTACCCCGGCCTGAAGACGATCTACCAGTCGTTCTTCAACGCCGCCGGCAACTCGTTCATCGGCATCGACAACTACAAGACCATCTTCACCGACAGCGACCAGATCACCGTGCTGCGCAACACGGTGCTGTGGGTCGTCATCGCGCCGTTCGTCGCGACTGCGGTCGGCCTGCTCTACGCGATCCTCGTCGACAAGGCCCGCGTCGAGGCGCTCGCGAAGGCGCTCATCTTCCTGCCGATGGCGATCTCCTTCGTCGGCGCCAGCATCATCTGGAAGTTCGTCTACGACTTCCGGCCGGACCAGCCAGGGATCAAGCAGACGGGGCTGCTCAACGAGATCATCGTCAAGCTCGGCGGCAGCCCCCACCAGTTCCTCATCGACTCGCCGTTGAACACCATCTTCCTGATCATCGTCATGATCTGGATCCAGGCCGGGTTCGCGATGACGGTGCTCTCGGCCGCCATCAAGGCGATCCCCGAGGACATCGTCGAGGCCGCTCGCCTCGACGGCGTACGCGCCTGGGGCATGTTCCGCTACGTGACGGTGCCGACCATCCGGCCGGCGCTGATCGTCGTGCTGACGACGATCGGCATCGGGACGCTGAAGGTGTTCGACATCGTGCGCACCATGACCGGTGGCAACTTCAGCACGAGCGTCGTCGCCAACGAGTTCTACAGCCAGAGCTTCCGCTCGGCGAACCAGGGGCTGGGCGCCGCCCTCGCGGTGCTGCTGTTCATCCTCGTCGTACCCATCGTTGCCTACAACGTGCGCCAGCTGCGGTCCTCGGAGGGTCGATGACAACCACCACCGGTGATGCGGTTCTCCCCACCACCAGCACACCGGCGATCGCCGCGATCGACACCGCGAGCGGCAAGGCGAAGAAGAAGCTCACGTCACC
>JAVXVI010000417.1:0-7918 GCA_032230005.1 Actinomycetota bacterium
GTCCAGCACCCGCCGGTAGAGGGGGTGGTGGGCGAGCTCCTCGACCGTGCGCACGCCGGCCTCGACGAGGCGCTCGCGCGCCGTGGGCAGCTCCTCGACCGCTGCCCGGGAGCGGTCGATCAGGGCGACCAGCTCGCAGGTCAGCAGCTCGGACACGATCGTCTGCAGGTCGGCGTACTGCCGGTAGACGGTCATCCGGCTGACGCCGGCTCGCCGGGCGATGTCGGCGAGCGTGGTCCGCTTCAGCCCGACGTCCATGACGCAGGCGCGGGCCGCGGACAGCAACGGGTCCAGCGGCGGCGTGTGACACTGTGACGTCATGTGTCACACTGTACGTCATGACCTCCATGACGTACGCCGGCTGGGGCGATCCGGCCCGGCGGACCGGCCTGCCGGCAGCAGCAGCCGCGTGGCTCCGCCGCGAGATCGGCGCGACGTCGCCCTCACTCCCCGTGCCGTTGGCCGCCGTCCGACTGGCGCCAGGCCGGCTTGCTGACCCGGTCAGGACGGCTCTCGTCGAGGCGGTCGGCACGGAGCACGTGCTGACCGACGACGCCAGCCGGGCGGAGCGCGCAGCCGGGCGGAGCTACCTCGACCTGCTCCGGCTGCGCGCCGGGGACCTCGCGGACGCGCCGGATGCGGTGGTCCTGCCGGCCGACGCGGCCGAGGTGGCCGCCGTCCTGCGGCTGTGCTCGGAGCATCGCGTCGCGGTCGTCGCGTTCGGCGGCGGCACCTCCGTCGTCGGCGGTGTCTCCCCCAACAGGGGCCAGCACGACGCCGTCATATCTCTCGACCTGCGGCGCATGGACCGCCTGCTCTCCGTGGACGACGAGGCGCTCACGGCGACCTTCGAGCCGGGCCTGCGAGGGCCTGCCGCGGAGGCACTGCTCAACGCCCGAGGGCTCACCCTCGGGCACTTCCCCCAGTCCTACGAGCACGCGAGCATCGGGGGCTACGCCGCCACTCGTTCCTCCGGGCAGGCCTCGACGGGCTATGGGCGCTTCGACGAGCTCGTCGTCGGTCTGGTCGCGCAGACGCCGGCCGGCGAGCTGCTGCTGGGACGAGGCGCCGCGTCTGCGGCCGGACCGGACCTGCGCGCCGTGCTGCTCGGCTCGGAGGGCGTGTTCGGCGTCATCACCGAGGTGACGCTGAAGGTCCGGCGGCTGCCGGAGCTGAAGCGCTACGAGGCGTTCTTCTTCCGCAGCTGGGACGACGGGCTGACCGCACTGCGTGAGCTCGAGCAGTCCGGAGCGGCCCCGGACATCGCGCGGCTCTCCGACGTCGACGAGACCCGCGTCCAGCTGGCTCTCGCCGGAACCTCGCGCGTGCAGCGCACCTTCCTGCGGGCGCGGTCGGCCACCTGCATGGCCATCCTCGGATGGGAAGGGCCGGCCGCCGTCGTGCCCGCGCGCCGCAAGGGCGCAGTCGCCGTCGTACGCCGCCATCGTGGTTTCTCCGTGGGCACGGGTGCGGGCGACACGTGGGAGCACGGGAGGTACGACGGGCCGTACCTCCGTGACGACCTGCTCGACGCCGGCGTGCTCGTCGAGACCCTGGAGACGTCGGCGCGGTGGTCGTCGCTGCGAGCGACCCACACGGCTGTGCGGACCGCTCTCCAGGACGCACTGCCCGGAGCCGTCGTGATGTGCCACGTGTCGCACCTCTACCCGCACGGCGCCTCCCTCTACTTCACCGTCCTCGGCAGCCAGTCCGACCAGCCGGTGCAGCAGTGGCAGCGCGCCAAGGACGCAGCATGCGCCGCCATCGTCGACAGCGGTGCGACCATCACGCATCACCACGCGGTCGGCACCGACCACCGGGCCTGGATGACCGATGAGGTGGGGCCGCTCGGCCTCGAGCTGCTGCGGGCGGTGAAGGCTGTGCTCGACCCGGCCGGGATCCTCAACCCCGGCAAGCTGATCCCGTAGGAGGAGCACGTGGCGCGCAGGCTCCAGCTCGTCGTCAACCCGGCAGCCGGAGGTGGCCGGGCGACCAAGCTGCTGCCCTCGGTGGAAGGGGCCTTGCGCTCCGCCGGTCACGACCTCGTCGTCACGCCGACCTCCTCCCTCGAGCACGCCGATGAGCTGGCCGCCGCCGCCGTTGCCGACGACCGCGTCGTCGTCGCGATGGGCGGTGACGGCATCGTCGGCCGGGTGGCAGGGGTCGTCGCGCGGCTCGACGGCGTGCTCGGCGTGCTCCCCGGCGGGCGCGGCAACGACTTCTGCCGGGCGGTCGGCATCCCTCGCGATGCGGTGGCTGCCTGCAGCGTGCTGACGACCGGCGAGGAGCGTCGGGTCGACCTCGGCGACGCGGGTGGCGCCGCCTTCGTCGGCATCGCCTCGGTCGGCTTCGACAGCGAGTGCCAGGAGCGCGCGCTGACCAGCCGGCTGCCGCTGGGACAGCTCGTCTACCTCTACAGCGCCCTCGCCACCGTCGCCAGCTGGAAGCCCGCGACGTTCACCTGCACGGTCGACGACCTGCCAATGGTCGTGACCGGATGGTCGGTGGCGGTGGCCAACTCCGGCGTCTACGGCGGCGGCATGCGGCTGGCGCCGGCCGCGTCCGTCGAGGACGGTCTGCTCGACGTCGTGATGACGACACAGACGTCGAGGCGGACCTTCCTGCGGGCGCTGCCGAAGGTCTTCAAGGGCACCCACGTCCACGAGCCGTCGGTGTCGGTGCGTACGGCGGCCGTGGTCAGGCTGGCGGCGGATCGGCCGTTCCGGGTCTTCGCCGACGGCGACCCCATCGCGACCCTTCCCTGCACGGTCACGGTGCGACCCGGTGCCCTGCGCGCGCTGCTCCCGGTCAGACCCTGAGCACCGGTCGCTGCGCCAGCTCGGCGCGGTCGCGTTCCATCTGTGCCAGCACCGCCGCCGGCAGCTCCTCGCCGCACTCCTGAAGCGCCAGGCAGAGCTCGAGTCGCGCTGCCACGAGGGCGTTGCGGTCACCCGAGCCGTAGACCGCCTCATAGCGGGCGAAGGCGGCCGAGAGCCGCTCTTGTGCTGCAAGAGGGACGATGCTCACAGCGGCAGGCTTGACCTTCGACAGGCGAGGGTCAATGGCACTAAATGCCTAGATATCAGCGCACCTCAGCCGCCGGCGACGGTGTCCTTCAACCGGATCTGGCCGTCCCGGCCCTTGACGATCAGCTCGCCGCCGCCGAGGTTGCGCAGGATCTCCCGCGCCCTGGTCATCGCCTCTGCCTGGGTGCCGAGGATGTCGCTCACCCGCTCGCGGTCCTCCCGCTCGACGGCCCAGCCGCCCTCCGGGTACTCCACCACCCAACGGTCGTTCTCCGCCACGATGCCTCCTCGTCGGAACCCGACGGGGATGTCGGGCACGCCTGAGTGGACTCCTTCCGCGATGCGTTGCCCGCCACACGTCGAGGGTCGGGAAATCACCCGCTTGCAGCGGAGCAAGCGGGTCGGTTCCCGACCCTCAACCGGTGGGGGGCGGTGTGGGCCGGGCACTCAACCGGTGGGGGGCGGGGTGAGCAGGGCGACCAGCTCGACGTGCGCCGTCATCGGGAACAGGTCGAAGGCGCGCAGCGACGCGAGCGACCAGCCGCCGTCGAGGAACACCTTCAGGTCGCGCGCGAAGGTGGCCGGGTCGCAGGCGACGTAGGCGACGCGTCGAGGGGCCAGCCCGACGATCGCCGCGGCGATGGCGAGGCCGGCACCAGCTCGCGGCGGGTCGAGCACCAGCAGCGACGGGCGGCCCACGCCGTTGGCGACAGTGGCCGCGTCGACAGCAGCCGTGCGCACCCGCACGTGCGGCTGGTCGGCGGTGTTGCGGGCCGCGTCGGCGCAGGCACGCGCATCGCCTTCGACAGCGATGACAGAGCCCGTCGTACCCACCCGGTCGCCGAGCAGTGCGGCGAACAACCCGACCCCTGCGTAGAGGTCGACGACCCGCTCGCCCTCCTGCGGGTCGAGTCCCTCGAGGACCGCCGTCGCCAGGACCGTGGCCGCCCCTGGGTGCACCTGCCAGAAGCCGCCGGCCGCGACCTCGAAGGAGCGGCCGAGCACCTGGTGGCGCACGCCGTGCGGGACCTGCTGCGCATGCCCGTTGACGACCAGCCCGGCATCGACCTCCGGCAGCTCGCGCGGCCGACCGTTGATGTG
Source organism: Actinomycetota bacterium (assembly GCA_032230005.1). Lineage (GTDB taxonomy): Bacteria > Actinomycetota > Actinomycetes > Mycobacteriales > SCTD01 > RYN-124. Next base: position 4,128 of record JAVXVI010000417.1, read on the forward strand.
CACGACGCGCTGCTGGCCGGCCGCGATGACCTCGACGGAGGACGCCCCCGGCCAGCGCTGCTTCTCCACCCCGACGGCTTCCACGTCTTGCGTCGCGATCAGGCAGTGGTCCACCAGCTCCAAGTCGTGGGAGCGGTGGCGATGCAGTCCGGCCTGCCCGTCCGAGGTCACCCCGAACTGCACGCGGGTCCGCCACCGCAGTCCGTCGTCGTCACCGGGCACCGCCTCGACGGTCACCGACAGCTCCAGCCCCGCGAGCCGTCGCAGCTGCTCCTGCACGATCGTCGCCTTGAGCAGCCGCTGGCGTGGCAGCGCGACGTGCTGCCAGTCGCACCCGCCGCACCGGCCCGGCTTCGCGTAGGCGCACGGCTCCTCGACCCGGTCAGGTGAGGACTCGAGCACCTCGACCGCGTCGGCGCGCAGGTACGACGTGGTGGTGGCTGTGACCACCGCGCGCACCCGCTCCCCCGGGATCGCGTGACGAACGAAGACGACGCGTCCGTCGGGTGCACGGCCGACGCAGGCGCCGCCTGCGGCGACCTGGCCCACCTCGAGCTCGAGCAGCTCCCCGATCACGTGCCCGGCGGGCGGCGGATGTCGCCAGGGGACACGCCGTTGTCGTCGTCACGTCGGCGATCGGACGACTGCAGCTGGTACGGCACGGAGGTCACCATGACGCCCGGCTGGAACAGCAGCCGGCCCTTGAGCCGTAGTGCGCTCTGGTTGTGCAGCAGCTGCTCCCACCACCGGCCGACGACGTACTCGGGGATGAAGACAGTGACGACGTCACGCGGAGATGCGAGCCGGATGCGCCGCACGTAGTCGAGGATCGGCCGGGTGATCTCGCGGTAGGGCGAGTCGATGATGGTCAGCGGCACGGGCAGCCCACGACGGTCCCACTCCTCCTGCAGCGCCCTCGAGTCCTCCGCGTCGACCGAGACGGTCAGCGCGGTGAGGTCGTGCGGACGGGTGGCCCGTGCATACGCCAGCGCACGCAGCGTCGGTGAGTGGATCTTCGACACGAGCACGATGGCGTGGTTGCGGCTCGGCTGCGCCAGCAGCTCGTCCTCCGGCGCCAGCTCGATGCGCACCCTGTCGTAGTGGCTCTTGATGCCGCGCATCAGCAGGTAGAGACCGGCCATGGCAACCAGCGCGATGTAGGCGCCCCGGGTGAACTTCGTGATGAGCACGATGACGAGCACGGTGCCGGTCATCACGAGGCCGAAGGCGTTGATGACCCTCGCGCGCGTCATCCGGCCGCGGGCCGTGGGGTCGGTCTCGGTGCGCAGCAGCCGGGTCCAGTGCCGGACCATCCCCGTCTGGCTCAGCGTGAAGGAGATGAACACCCCGACGATGTAGAGCTGGATCAGCCGGGTGACCTCGGCGTTGAAGGCGATGATGAGCAGCATCGCGAACACGGCCAGCAGCACGATGCCGTTGCTGTAGGCGAGCCGGTCCCCACGGGTGTGCAGCTGCCGCGGCAGGTAGCCGTCCTTCGCCAGGATCGATCCGAGGACGGGGAACCCGTTGAAGGCGGTGTTGGCGGCCAGGATCAGGATCACGCCGGTGAAGCCGACCGTGAGGTAGAAGGCGGGCGGGAACCCGCTGTAGACCGCGCGGGCCAGCTGGCTGATGACCGTCTGCTGCGTGTAGTTGTCGCCGACCGGGACACCGTCCCGGAGCAGCTGAGTGGCGGGGTGCTCCGCGAAGCGCAGCGAGGTCAGGCGGCCCAGCGTGATGATCCCCATGAGCATCGTCACCGCGATGGTGCCCATCAGGAGAAGCGTCGTGGCAGCGTTCTTGGACTTCGGCTTCTTGAAGGCGGGCACGCCGTTGCTGATCGCCTCGACGCCGGTGAGCGCGGCACACCCCGACGAGAAGGTCCGCAGCAGCAGGAAGCCTGCGCCCAGACCGGTGAACCCGTTCTGGAATCCGTGCTCCGGCTTGATGGTGAGACCTGCGCTCTCGACGTCCGGCAGGTGCCCGAAGAAGTGCCGGAACAGCCCGTAGAGCGTCATCCCGAGGATCGCGATCATGAAGCCGTACGTCGGGATCGCGAAGGCCGCCCCCGACTCCTTCACGCCGCGCAGGTTGATGGCGGTGAGCAGCAGCACGAGGGCGACGGCGAGCAGCGCCTCGTGGCCGCGGACGAAGCCCAGCGCAGACGCGGCGTTCTGGACGCCCGAGGAGACGGACACGGCCACCGTCAGGACGTAGTCGACGAGGAGCGCGGCCGCGACCGTCAGCCCGAACCGCGGTCCGAGGTTGGTGTTCGCGACCTCGTAGTCGCCGCCACCGCTCGGATAGGCGTGCACGTTCTGCCGGTAGGACGCGACGACCGTCAGCATGACGGCGACGACGGCCAGCCCGATCTTCCACGAGAAGGAGTAGGCCGCGAGGCCGGCGATGCTCAGCGTCAGGAAGATCTCGTCCGGTGCGTAGGCGACCGACGACAGTGCGTCGCTGGCGAACACGGGCAGGGCGATGCGCTTGGGCAGGAGCGTCTCGCCGAGCCGGTCGCTGCGGAGCGCCCGTCCGATGAGCAGCCGTTTCAGGAAGTCACCGGCGCTGGACACGGGCGCCAGCGTACGGCGGGGAGATCACCGTTCCGTCACCGCGTGTAGCGTTCCGCACCGTCCCGACGAGCGGCGGGACACGTCATTCGAGAGGGCCCCGCGTGCACGTCGTGATCATGGGCTGCGGCCGGGTCGGCTCGGCACTGGCTCGGAGCCTCGAGAAGCTGGGTCACGACGTCGCCGTCATCGACCGCGACCCGGGTGCGTTCCGCCGGCTGGCCGCCGACTTCGCCGGCACGAAGGTCACCGGCATCGGCTTCGACCGCGACACGCTCGTCGAGGCAGGCATCGAGCGCGCCGACGCCTTCGCCGCCGTCAGCAGCGGTGACAACTCGAACATCATCGCCGCGCGGGTCGCTCGCGAGACCTTCGGTGTCGACAACGTCGTCGCCCGCATCTACGACGCCAACCGCGCAGCCGTCTACCAGAAGCTGGGCATCCCGACCGTTGCCACGGTCCGGTGGACCGCGGACCAGGTCATCCGCCGTCTCATCCCCGAGGGGCTGCTCAGCGAGTGGCGCGACCCGAGCGGCAACATCGTGCTCGCCGAGGTCGCGGTCTCGCCCGACTGGGTCGGCACCCGGGTGACCGCGCTGGAGGAGTCGACGCGGGCCCGGATCGCGCTGCTGACCCGGCTGGGCGACGGCATGCTGCCGGACGCCGCCACCCTGATCCAGGAAGGCGACCTCGTGCACTTCTCCCTGGAGTGGCAGCGCATCCACGAGGTCACCGCGATCTGCGCGGCCGGGCCGAAGCCGGGTGACGACTGATGCGGGTCGCCATCGCAGGTGCCGGCAACGTCGGCCGGTCCATTGCCGGCGAGCTGCTGGGCAACGGCCACGAGGTGCTGCTCATCGAGCGCGAGCCGCGGGCACTCAAGGTGGAGACGGTGCCGGGCGCGGAGTGGCTGCTCGCCGACGCCTGCGAGCTCGACACCCTCATCGAAGCCCGCGTCCAGAGCTGTGACGTCGTCGTGGCGGCGACGGGTGACGACAAGGTCAACCTCGTCGTCTCGCTGCTCGCCAAGACCGAGTTCGCGGTGAACCGCGTCGTTGCCCGCGTCAAGGACCCGCGCAACGAGTGGCTCTACACCGAGGCGTGGGGCGTGGATGTCGCGGTCTCGACCCCCCGTGTGCTCGCGGCACTGGTCGAGGAGGCGGTGACCGTCGGCGACGTCGTCCGGTTGATGAGCTTCCGCAAGGGCGCGGCCAACCT
>JAVXVI010000418.1:0-4961 GCA_032230005.1 Actinomycetota bacterium
GGCCGGCTTCCTCTACTTCGCCGGCCGGTCCGTGGACCGGCTGCGGGTGGGTGGGGAGAACTTCCCGGCCGCCCCCGTGTCGCGGCTGCTCACCCGGCACCCTGAGGTCGTCGAGGCTGTGGTGTACGCCGTCCCGGACCCGGTCGCCGGCGACCAGGTGATGGCCGCCGTCGTACCCCTGCCGGGCTTCGATCCCTCGGGCTTCCTCGACTGGGTTGCGGCCCAGCCGGACTGCTCACCGCAGTGGCTGCCGAGGTTCCTCCGGGTCGTCGCGGACCCGCTGCGAACGGCGACGGGGAAGGTCGTCGTACGCACCCTCGCCGCCGCTCGCTGGGACGAGCCCGACGTGTGGATCCGCGACCAGGACCGGCTGCGGCCCATGACCGAGGAGGACAGGGCCGCGCTGGTGCAGGAGTTCGTGCGGAGCGGCCGGGTGCTGCCATGACGGCGTTCGAGCCCGGCCGGCTCGGGCCGTTGACCCTGCGCAACCGCATCATCAAGGCGGCCACCTTCGAGGGGCGCACGCGGCACGGGGAGGTGACGCCCGCGCTCGTCGACTTCCATGCCGCCGTCGCTCGGGGCGGCGCCGCCATGACGACGGTGGCGTACTGCGCGGTGTCGCCGGGCGGGCGGGTCTTCCGGGACTGCATCGTGCTGGACGAGGCGGCCGTGCCGGGCCTGCGGCGGCTCACCGATGCGGTGCACGCGGAGGGAGCTGCGGCGTCGGCCCAGCTCGGGCACGCCGGTCTGGTCGCGGATGCGCGGTCCAACGGGGTGCGCTCGCTCGCGCCCTCGCGTCGCTTCAGCCCTGTCGCGAAGGGGGTCGTGCCTGCGGCGACAGCCTCGGACCTGCAGCAGGTCACGCAGGACTTCGTGCGGGCGGCCCGCTGCGCGGTGGAGGCCGAATTCGACTGCGTCGAGGTGCACGTCGGGCACAACTACCTGCTGAGCTCGTTCCTGAGCCCGAACCTGAACAAGCGCAAGGACGAGTACGGCGGGTCTGCGCACCATCGAGCGCGATTCCCTCGCGAGGTGCTGCGCGCGGTCCGTGATGCCGTGGGGGACAGGGCCGCCGTGCTCGCGAAGCTCAACATGAGCGACGGCGTGCCGGGCGGGCTGTGGCTGGACGAGAGCATCGAGGTGGCTCGGCTGATCGAGGCCGATGGCTCGGTCGACGCGCTGGAGCTGACCGGCGGCAGCTCGCTGCTCAACGGGATGTACTTCTTCCGCGGCGAGGTGCCCATCGACGACTTCGCGCGGACGCAGCCGGCCTGGGTGCGACCGGCCGTGCGGCCGTTCCTGCGGCGCATCATGCCGACGTACCCGTTCGAGGAGGCCTTCTTCCTGCCGTACGCGCGGCAGTTCCGGGCAGCAGTCGACCTCCCGCTGGTCCTGCTCGGCGGGGTGAACCGGCTGGACACGGTGGAGGGGGCGATCGACGAGGGCTTCGCGTTCGTGGCCATGGCGCGGGCGTTGCTGCGGGAGCCGGACCTGCCTCGCCGCTGGCAGTCGTCGGATGTTGGCGAGTCGCTGTGCATCCATTGCAACAAGTGCGCCCCGACGATCTACTCGCGCGACGGAACGCGTTGCGTCCTCGTGCGCGGTACGACTTCCTGAGCCGGGCTCAGCACAGCCAGGCTCAGTGCGAGCCCCAGGGTGCGAGCATCAGCTCGGGATGCGGTAGCTGAGGTACAGCACTCCGTTGCTGAATCGGCGATGGTCCAGCAGCTCCAGGTCGAAGCGCGTGTCGCGTGGCAGCGCGGGCTTGCCTGCGCCGAGGACGACCGGGTGGATGAACAGGTGGTACTCGTCGACCAGCCCGGCCTTGAGCGCCTGCGCCGCCAGGTGCGCGCCGCCGATGGTGAGATCGCTGGCGGCCGCAGCCTTGATGTCGCGCACCGAGGCCGGGTCGAAGGTGCGCTCAAGCCGGGTCGTGGCGGTCGAGGTGGCATCCAAGGTCGTGGAGTAGACGACCTTGTCCGCTGCCTGCCAGACGTTGGCGAAGTCGGCCATGAGCGCCGACTGGGCGGCGAGCGTGGGGTCGGTCTCCCACACGGCCATCGCGTCGTACAGGCGCCGGCCGTAAAGGTACGTACCGATGGGTCGCACCAGGTCGGTGATGAACGCGAAGAAGCCGTCGTCGGGTGGGGTCCAGTCGAAGCTGCCGTGCTCGTCCTCGATGTAGCCGTCGAGGGACGCGTTCGTCACGTAGATCAGCTTGGCCATGCTGCTACACCCTGCCTCAACCGGGCGGAAGGGTGGGGTCGGGGTCCGCCGGTCCGGGTGGCAGCTCGGGAAGGTGCAAGTGCGCGGTCGGCGAAACGTCTGGGATGACCGGCAGGAGATCGGACCGCGCACGCGAACCCTGTGGTGCGTCTCCCAGCCTCGGCCTCCCGGAGGATCCGTGTTCGCCCAGCGTCGCCCTTACTCACTGCGGGCGGTCGCCGTCGGCCTCGCCGCCGCCCCGCTCCTCCTCATGACCTCGGTTGCCGGCGCCGCGGTGGGCGACGACACCACCGCGGCGTACGGCCAGTTCGGGATCCGGACCCTCGGTCTCAAGCAGTACGGCACCGGCAGCTACGGCGAGCCGACGTTCGCGGTCGCTCCGGACGGCCGGCATCTGCTCGCCTCCACCCCTGGGTGCGGCGGTGTCTGCTCCTGGGCCTCGCCTGACGACGGCAAGACGTGGAGCAAGGCGGCGGCCACCGGTGCCGGCGGCGACAGCGAGGTCGACTTCGTCCCGACGCCCGATGGTGTCGTCACGCTGTCGGCGGACCTTGCGCTGCTGAAGGTGAACACCAGCAGCACGCAGAACTCCTACATCCACACGTCGGGGGACTTCGGCCAGAGCTGGGACTCGTCGAAGCGGACGACCGCTGGCATCGAGCAGGACCGACAGTGGCTCGCGCACTCGACCGACGGGCTGACCTCCTACCTCGTCTACCACGACTTCGCGGCCGAGGCGGAGGTCTACGCCAAGGGCACGTACAACGCGTCGACGAAGACCTTCGACTGGCCCCAGCAGGACGCGGGCCACCCGGTCAACTCGGCCGACCAGCTCGCGCCGCCCAACGTCGGCATCGCGGCGAAGCCGGGTGACCCGGTGTCCGTGCTTGACCAGGGCGTGAACACCTACAGCGGCCCGATGCTCGTCGCGCCGAAGCCGCAGGGCGGCGACGACCTCTACGTCGTCTACTCGATCAGCAACCTCGAGTCCAACTCCACCACGAGCGGCGGCGGGGTCCCGCCGTACGGAGGAGTGCGCAGCATCGCCGTCGCCCACTCCGCGGACAGCGGCACGATCTGGAACAACCACTACGCCGTCGTCGCGCCGTCCGGGACCGACCCCAGCCAGGAGGAGTCGAACGGGACCATGTTCCCGTGGGGCTTCGTCGACCAGGCCGGCACCGTCTACGTCGTCTACGACTCGACGCATGACAACAAGGGCACCGACCACTACGGGTTCTACTACGTCTACTCCAAGGACTCGGGCTCGACGTGGAGCAGCCCCGTCCGCCTGGACAACCTGCCGGCCGGCCAGGGTTCGGTCGTCTTCAACACCGGTGCTGCGGTCACCCCCGGCGTCATCGACGTCGCCTGGCTCCAGAAGGACACCGGCAGCCTCTCGACCGACACGGGACCGGCCGAGCACTGGTATCCCTGGTTCGCGCAGATCGAGAACGCCGACACGGCGGCCCCGCACGTCGTGGGCGCCCAGAAGATGACGACGATCCGCAACCACAACGGCGGCGTCTGCATCCAGGGCATCCTGTGCGGGATCGCGCCGGGCAGCAGTGACCGGTCGCTGCTCGACTTCTTCGAGATGGCGGTCAACCCGGTGACGCGCATGGCGGAGGTCGCCTACGCCGACAACGGCGGGCAGCGCCCGGGCAGCGTGGCCAACAACGAGGTGGTCTTCGCGCAGCAGTCACTGCAGCCCACGCTGGGTCCAGGCAGCCAGGTGCCCGAGGTCCCGAGCGCGGTCCTGCTGCCGATCGCCGGGCTTGTGCTGCTCGGGCTCGCGGCCCGCTTCCGCCGTGGTGCAGCGCTGCCCGGCTGACGTCAGGCCGGCGGGAAGGTGGCGTCAGGATCCATCGGTTCGGGTGGGTCGTGCGCGGGCGGTCGGGTGTACATGCGCCCCGAGGGGCTGCGCCACAGAACAGAACCGTCCGGCATCGGCGTGGGAGTCCAGCCAGCCTGTTTTGCAGCCGCCGCTGGGCCGGCGAGACGAAGACGCGACGCTGGCGGACCTCCTCCCGACGGCGCCTCGCGGCCGCGTCGGCGTCGACCTTGATGACCGCCCGCCCACGATCACGCGCAGCTGCGCCGGCGTACGGCCCTCGACCTTCGGAAGCACCAGCGCGAGCACGTCGAGGGCGAGCCGCGTCTCCAGCGGCATCAGCTCCTGCATCAGCACCGGGCGTGCGTCAGCCGCAGCTGTCCTCGCTCCATGGACTCCGCCAGGGGTGGGAGCTCAGCCAGCAGGCGTGCCTCGGCGACCAGCGCCTGCGCCGAGAGGTCGTCGATGGAGAGCGCAGCTGCGAGCTCGCAGGAGACGAACTCCTCGCGGCCCGCGGCGTGGGCGGCGGCCCAGACGCCGGCGATGCCGCGCGCTCGATGCAGGTAGTCCTGCGTCAGCAGGAGGTCTGACTCCACGACCTCATCCCATGTCCGCGACTCGGCCTCGTGGGCCAAGGAGATGACGGTCGCGGGCATGACGCGAACGTACGACGAGGGTCCGACAAAAACGGCTAGCCCACAACCCGGTCCGGCAGCTGTCGCGTTTGCAGGAAACGGCGGGCGGGGATGTCGAACTACCCATACGACCATCCCTCTTGTGAGGCTGCATGATGCGTCGGGCCTTGGTGTGTTTCCTGGTTGCGGGCTTGGTTTTCGTGCTGGGCAGTAGCGGCGCATCCGCCTCAACCCCCGCGACCGGTGCTACCACCTTCGCCGTCGAG
>JAVXVI010000419.1:0-9950 GCA_032230005.1 Actinomycetota bacterium
ACCCCGACGATGCCCATGACCAGGCCGACCCCGGCCGCCAGGCCCAGGGCCGTGAGGATCGTGCGGGCACTCCTGCGGCGCAGCTCGTTGCCGGCGTACCGAATAGACACCGCATCCCCGTCCCCACCGAAGCTGGTGCTCCTCCAGGGGGGGTGGAGGAGCAGCCGAAGTATCCGGCGCCGATCCTGTGCGTCGGCGTTGTGCCACCTGTCAGTTCGCTGTGAGTCCAGGCAGCGGGCACGTACATTCGATGGCCATGAGCGCATCGAGCACCAAGGACCTGCGTACCGCCCTCACCGCCGTGCTGCCGGCAGCCCAAGGCGACCTCGAGAGCCTCGTCCGCGTCCCGTCCATCTCGGCGGATCCGAATCGGGCCGAGGACGTGCGTACGGCGGCCGCGACCGTGGCCCGGCTGGCCGGCGAGGCGGGGGCCGCGAGCGTGCAGGTGGTCGATGCCGGTGGTGCGCCGGCCGTCATCGCAACCTGGCCCGCACCGCCCGGAGCCCCGACCGTCCTGCTCTACGCGCACCTCGACGTCCAGCCCACCGGACCGCTCGATGAGTGGACCAGCCCGCCGTTCGAGCCGACCGTGCGGGACGGCCGGCTCTACGGCCGCGGGGCAGCCGATGACAAGGCGGGCGTGCTCATGCACCTGGCCGTCCTGCGTGCGTACGGCGGCAAGCCCCCGGTCGGGGTCGTGCTCTTCATCGAGGGCGAGGAGGAGATCGGCTCCCCGACCCTGTCCGCGCTGCTGAAGCGTCACCACGACGAGCTCCGCTCCGACGTCATCGTCATCGCCGACTCGGCCAACGCCGGCGTCGACATCCCGTCGTTCACCACGAGCCTGCGCGGGCTCGTCGACCTCTACGTCGAGGTACGGCTGCTGGAGCGGGCCGTGCACTCCGGCGTGTTCGGCGGCCCGGTCGGCGATGCGCTGACCGGGCTCTGCCGGCTGCTCGCCGGGCTCCACGACGACAACGGCGACGTCGCGGTCAAGGGCCTGCACCTGGGCAGCTCCGACGTCCCGGACTTCGACGAGGCGGTGTTCCGCGCGGATGTCGGGCTGTGCCCGGGCGGCGAGCTGATCGGCTCCGGCACCATCCCGGAGCGGCTCTGGCACCGACCGGCCATCACCGTCATCGGGATCGATGCGCCGTCGACCGCCCACTCGTCCAACATCCTCATCCCGCACGCCCGCGCGAAGATCAGCCTGCGGCTCGCCCCGGGTGACGACGCGGCGCACGCGATGGAGGCGCTCACCGACCACCTCCAGGCCAGGGCTCCGTGGGGCGCTGAGGTCGTCGTGACGCCGGGCTCGTCCGGTGAGCCGTTCGAGTTGCAGGCCACGGGCGCGGTCTACGACCTGGCCCGGCAGGTGTTCGCGGAGGCCTACGGCAACGATGCGGTCGAGAGCGGCACCGGCGGGTCCATCCCGTTCATCGCCGAGTTCGCTCGCACCTACCCGGGCGCAACAGTGCTCGTTACGGGCGTGGGCGATCCGCTGTCGCGCTGGCACGGCATCGACGAGAGCCTGCACCTGCAGATGTGGGAGCGCGCCTGCCTCGCTGAAGCGCTTCTGCTCAGCCGGCTGGCTCCCTGACCGCCGCAACGCCCTGGACCTCGACGAGTGCTGTCGCGTCCCAGAGCCGGCTGACGCCGATGCCGGCCGTCGCCGGGTAGTTCGTCCCGACGAGACGTCGCCAGACCGCCCCGATGTCGCGGGCGCGACGCCGGTAGTCCTCCATGTCGACGATGTAGATGGTCAGGCTGACCAGGTCAGCCGGGCTGCCGCCCGCTGCGCGCAATGCCGTCAGCAGGTTGCCCAGGGCCTGCTCGAACTGCACGACGACATCGCCGTCGACGATGCGTCCCGCAGCATCCATCGCGGTCTGACCGGCGAGGTGCACCGTCGCGCGTCCCGTCGTGCGCACGGCATGTGCGAACCCGGACGGGGGCGCCAGCTCAGGCGGGTCGATGCGCTCGATCGTCATGCGGCCCGTTCACCGTCCCGTCCACCGCGGCGGCCGCTTCTCGGTGAACGCGGCATGGAACTCGCGATGGTCCTCCGTCTTCATCAGCAGGGCCTGGGTCATGCTGTCGAGCTCGAGAGCGGCCGACAGCGGCATCTCCAGCTCGCGGGTGATCAGGGCCTTGGTGTGCGAGAACGCCATCGTCGGGCCGTCGGCGAGCCGCCGGGCCAGTTGCGTCACAGCTGCGGTGAGCTCGTCGTCACCGACCAGCTCACTCACCAGCCCGTAGCGGTCCGCCGTCGCCGCGTCGATCGTGTCGCCGAGCATGAGCAGTGACGTCGCCCGGCCGGCGCCCACGACGCGGGGGAGCAGCCAGGCTGCCCCCATGTCTCCGCCCGACAGCCCGACCTTGGTGAACAGGAATGCGAACCGCCCGGACTCTGCGACGACCCGGAAATCCGCGGCGAGAGCGATGACGGCCCCAGCTCCGGCGGCGATTCCCTGCACGGCCGCGATGATCGGGATCGGGCACGTCCGCATGGCGGAGATGACGTCGCCGGTCATCCGGGTGAAGCGGATCAGGTCGCGCGGCTCCATGCTGACGAGCTCGCCGATGATCTCCTGAACGTCCCCGCCGGCGCAGAAAGCCTTGCCCTCGCCGCGGATCACCAGGACGTCGGTGTCACCACGGTGCGGAAGCTCGTGCAGGAGGTCGCGCAGGTCGGCGTACGACTCGAAGGTGAGGGGGTTGAGCTTGTCGGGACGGTTGAGCATGACTGTGGCCACCCGGTCCTCGACCGTGAAGTCGAAGTGCTGCCAGTTCGCGGTGATAGGCGCCGAAGCGCGGAACCGGCTCATTCCGATCCTCTCCAAGGCGGGAGCGCCGACCCTAGTGCGTCGATACTGTCCGCCCGTGAGCGGAGCGAGGAAGAGTGTGTACGTGACCCTCGAGGGTTCGGCAACCGCGCACGTGGACAGCTTCGCGCGACAGGCGCTGCCGCAGCGTGAGCTCTGGCCCGACCTCGTCTTCGACCTCCCTGCCCTCGTCTACCCGGACCGCCTCAACTGCGCGGTCGAGCTGCTCGACCGAGTCATCGACCGGCTCGGGCCTGACCGGCCCTGCCTGATAGACGGCCCGGGGACGGTCTGGTCGTACGGCGAGGTCCTGCGCCGCGCGAACCAGCTTGCGCACGTGCTGGTGGACGACCTCGGGCTGGTCCCCGGTGGCCGGGTGCTGCTGCGCGGCCCGAACAACCCTGACCTGGTCGTGTGCTGGCTGGCGGCGCTGAAGGCCGGCGGCGTCGTCGTGACGACCATGCCGCTGCTGCGGCCCGGCGAGCTGCAGGTGGTCGGTGACATGGCGCGCGTCGGCATCGGGCTCTGCGACGCGCGCTTCGTCGATGACCTCGCGGCGGCAGCGATCCCAGGGATGCAGATCGCGGTGTACGGCGGCGGCGGACCCGATGACGTCCTGGCCCGGCTCGGCGAGCGGCCGGAGACCTTCGACAACGTGGACACGGCAGCCGACGACGTCTGCCTGCTCGCGTTCACGTCAGGGACGACCGGCAAGCCCAAGGCGACCATGCACTTCCATCGCGACGTGCTGGCGATCGCGGACACCTTCTCAGCAGAGGTGGTCAAGCCCGAGCCGTCGGACGTCTTCGCCGGCAGCCCACCGCTGGCGTTCACGTTCGGGCTCGGTGGACTCGTGGTGTTCCCGCTGCGGGTCGGCGCAGCGTCCCTGCTGCTGGAGAAGGCGCCGCCGGACGAGCTCTTCGCTGCGATCGGCAGGCACCGGGTCACCGTGCTGTTCACAGCGCCCACCGGATACCGCGCAGCGCTGCGCCATATCGCCGACTACGACCTGTCCTCCCTCCGCCGGTGTGTCTCGGCGGGGGAGGCGCTCCCCGCAGCGACGTGGCATGCGTTCCACGAGGCAACCGGGCTGCCGATCATTGACGGCATCGGCGCGACCGAGATGCTGCACGTCTTCATCGGCTCGGCTGACGACGACATCCGGCCCGGGTCCACCGGCCGCGCAGTGCCCGGCTACGTCGCCTGCGTTCTCGATCCCGACGGCCGCGTGGTGCCCGACGGGCAGGCGGGCCGGCTCGCTGTGAAGGGCCCGACGGGCTGTCGTTACCTCGATGACGTGCGGCAGCGCGACTACGTCCAGAACGGCTGGAACGTCACCGGCGACACCTACGTCCGCGACGCTGACGGCTACTTCTGGTACCAGGCCCGGTCCGACGACATGATCATCTCGGCGGGTTACAACATCGCCGGTCCCGAGGTGGAGAACGCGCTGCTCAAGCACCCGTTCGTCGACGAGTGCGCGGTGGTCGGGCTGCCCGACCCGGACCGCGGCATGGTGGTGACCGCCTTCGTCGTACTCGCCCCGGACGTGCCGCAGACCGACGAGACGGTGCGGGCGCTGCAGGACTTCGTCAAGGCCGAGATCGCGCCCTACAAGTACCCCCGCTCGGTGCGCTTCGTCGACGCGCTGCCCAAGACCGCGACCGGCAAGCTGCAGCGGTTCCAGCTGCGTGCGCAGCCGGAGCTCTGACGTGCGCATCGCCGTCATCGGGGGCGGCCCCGGCGGCCTCTACTTCGCGGCCCTCGCGAAGGCGCTCGACCCAAGGCGCGTCATCACGGTCTGGGAGCGCAACGCGCCAGACGACACCTTCGGCTTCGGCGTCGTCTTCTCGGACGAGACCCTCGGCGGCATCGAGCACGCGGACCCCGTCATCCACGAGGCGATGGCGCGCGAGTTCGCCAGATGGGACGACATCGACATCCACTACCGCGGGCAGGTCGTGACCTCGGGCGGTCATCGGTTCGCCGCCATGAGCCGCAAGCGGCTGCTCGAGATCCTGCAGGCCCGCTGTCGCGACCTGGGGGTGGATGTCCGGCACAGCACCGAGGCGCCGGACGCCCACGAGCTGGCGGCGTCTCACGAACTGGTCGTGGCGGCCGACGGTGTCAACTCAACGACCCGCGCTGCGTTCGCGGAGACGTTCCGGCCCGAGCTCGACGTGCGCGGCGGCAAGTACATGTGGCTCGGCACCGACCTCGTGTTCGACGCCTTCACGTTCCACATCGCCGAGACGCCGTACGGCGTCATGCAGATCCACGGCTATCCCTACGACGCCACTGGCAGCACCTTCATCGTCGAGATGAACGAGCAGGTGTGGCGGGCCGCCGGCTTCGACACCGGGCAGGTGCTCGGCCCCGGTATGAGCGACGAGAAGTCCATCGCCCGCGTCCGTGAGCTGTTCGCCGACGTGCTCGACGGACACGCCGTCCACGCCAACAACTCCAAGTGGGTCAGCTTCACGACGGTCCGCAACGCTACGTGGCGGCACGAGAACGTGGTCCTCATCGGCGACGCAGCGCACACGGCGCACTTCTCGATCGGGTCCGGCACGAAGCTGGCGATGGAGGACGCACTCGCCCTTGCCGCGTGCCTGCAGGAGCAGCCCGAACCCGTCGCGGCGGTGAAGGCCTACGAAGCCGAGCGGCGCCCGGTCGTGCTGTCCACGCAACGCGCTGCGCAGGCCAGCCTGGAGTGGTTCGAGAACCTCGGGCAGTACGTCGGCCAGCCGCCGCTGCAGTTCGCCTTCAACCTGCTCACTCGGAGCCGGCGCATCACGCACGACAACCTCCGGCTGCGCGATCCGGAGTTCGTGCGGCGCGTCGACACGTCCTTCGCGGAGCTGTCCGGTCGGCCGGCGCCGGCGATGTTCCAGCCGCTGCGGCTGCGCGGCCTCGAGCTGAAGAACCGCATCATCGTCTCGCCGATGGACATGTACGTCGCGGTTGACGGCACCCCCAACGACTTCCACCTGATGCACCTCGGCAGCAAGGCGCTGGGCGGCGCCGGCCTGGTCATGACCGAGATGGTGTGCGTCTCCGCGAGCGGCCGGATCACGCCCGGCTGCACGGGGATGTACGCCGCCGAGCATGAGCCGGCCTGGACGCGGATCGTCGACGCCGTGCACCAGTGGTCGAGCGCGGCGATCGGGCTGCAGCTCGGTCACTCGGGCCGCAAGGGCTCGACGAAGCTGATGTGGGAGGGCATTGACGACCCGCTGCCGGATGGCAACTGGGACGTCGTCGGCCCGTCAGCGCTGCCCTACTCCCCGGACAACCAGCTGCCGCGGGAGCTCGACCGGGCCGGCATGGACGAGATCCGGGAGCAGTTCGTGGCGGCCGCGGCCAGCGGCGCCCGGGCCGGCTTCGACCTGCTCGAGCTGCACTGCGCGCACGGCTACCTGCTGTCGAGCTTCCTGTCTCCGCTGACAAACAAGCGGAAAGACGAGTACGGCGGATCTGCCGAGAACCGGTTGCGCTACCCGCTCGAAGTGTTCGACGCGCTGCGGGCCGTCTGGCCGGAGGACCGGCCGATGACGGTGCGCATCTCGGCAACCGACTGGCACGACGGGGGGATGACAGCCGACGACGCCGTGGTTGTCGCGCGGGCGTTTGCCGCGCACGGCGCCGATGCGATCGACGTGTCCACGGGGCAGGTGGTGAAGGACGAGCAGCCCGCCTATGGCCGGTCGTACCAGACGCCGTACGCCGACCGGATCCGCAACGAGGTCGACATCGCCACCATCGCGGTCGGCGTGATCAGCTCATGGGACGACGTCAACTCGATCCTTCTGGCTGGCCGCGCGGACCTGTGCGCGCTGGGCCGCACGCACCTCTACGACCCGCAGTGGACCTTGCATGCGGCTGCGGAGCAGGACTACGCAGGTCCGGGAGCTGAGTGGCCGATGCCCTTCGTCGCCGGGAGCCGGCGTCCGCAGGCCGGTCGCAACGACGACCCGAAGCCGCGGCTGCAGCTGATCCGCGAGGGGGAGCCGGTCACGCGGCACGACCGGTGGCGGCCCGACCTCAGCGGTTGAGGCGAGGCCCGCCGACGAGCGTGCCGGCCATGCCGTCGTTGTCGGCGTAGCTCTCAATGCCCGTCTTCTCGCACTGGGCGGCGCATGCATCGACGAACGCGCCCCACGGCTGGCCGTTTGGCGCGATCTCGACGTCAAGGAAGTCGAGGATGCGTCCGCAGCGCTGCGGATCCCCGCACGGTGTTGCTCCGTGGCCGGTCGTCTTCAGGGGGTGGCGCGGATCGTTGACGGAGGCGCTGTAGAAGGTGGCGTGGTTCGTCAGCAGGTCCACACCCGAGGCGAGGTAGCCGTTCCAGAACCCCGTCTTGTCGTCACTGGTCGTTCCCATGTACGCGAACGCGACCTTGCCCGGCGCGCCCACCGTGAGGGTGGCGAGGTTTGTCTGCTGGACGCCGGGAGCGGTCACGTCCAAGGGCTTGCGCCACGTCGTGCCGTGGTTGGTCGAGGTCGCCAGCTTCACCTTGCGATCCGCGTCCTCCCACATGAAGTAGAGGTTGTCCTTCTTGTCGACCGCGACGCTCGGGTCACCGCCGTTGATCTTCTCGCCTGGGACGGTGACGATCTGCCAGGTGTCGCCCTCGTCCTTGCTGATGGCGAGGGTCGGTGCGCTCTTGCAGCCGGTATAGGGCAGGAAGATCGTGCCCTTGCTGTCGGTCACGCCGTGGCCGTTGAGGCCGGAGCACGGCGGGTTGGTAAGGCCGGTGGTGTCGATGAACGTCAGGCCGCCGTCGAGCGACTTGCTGCACTTGGTGTAGGCCACCTTGTTGTAGCAGTAGTAGAGGACCTTGCCGTACAGCGGCGTGAGGCCGGCCGACGTGGTCGGCTTGCCGGAGAAGAGCGTCTGGTGGTCGTTGATCGGCTCGCCGCAGGCCAGCGGGTTGGTGATCCAGGTCGCGCCGTGGTCGTCGCTGTAGGACAGCTCCGCGCAGGCGGCGTTGAGGTCGATGTCGAAGACCCGGTCGGAGTCGGAGTTGTGGTCGACGAACAGCATCGGGTCGAGCGAGAACACGTGTGGGCTGGCGCCCTGGTCCGGCAGTCCGGGGCTGACGTTCTTCCAGGTCTTCCCGTTGTCGGGGGTCATCATCACGGCGCGACCGCCCGGCGTCACCGTCTCGGCCATCTCCGGCTGCCCGGCGCACGACGTCACGCAGCCGGCGCCGGCTGTGTAGAAGAGCTTGCCGTCGCGGCTGAAGCCGATGGTCGGCTCGCCGGCGTGGTGGCCGATGTTGAACAGCTTGGGCTTGGCCGAGGTCTGTGTGGCCACCACCTTGCCGCCGGCCCGGTGGGCCGTGGCGGTCCGATCCGTAGCGGACGCAGCGGTGGTCAGGCCGGCCAGCGACGCAACCAGGGCTGCCCCGAGCAGTGCTGCCAGCGTGCGGCGCCGCGAGCTCGTCGTACGGATCTTCATCTGCGCTCCTGCGTTGCCATCCGGGCGGGGTGACCGCCATCCGGGCTCAGTTCGCGGCGGAGCGCCTTAATCCTGCCGAGGTCAGCTGGCGCGATCCACGGTCAGCCTGAAGGTCGTCCCGCCGGTGTCGTTGGACACGATGCTGATCCGGCCGCCGAGGGCGTCCGCGATCCGGGCGCAGGTCGCCAGGCCGATGCCGCTTCCTGGCACGTCGCGGCCTCCTGGGAGGCGGGTGAACAGCCCGAAGACGTCCGCCTGCTCCTCCGGAGGGATCCCCCGGCCGTTGTCCGAAACGGAGATCCACCACCCGGAGCTGGTGGTCTCGGCTTCGACCTGCACGATGGGCGGGACACCTGGCCGGCCGTAAGTCAGGGCGTTGGCGATGAGGTGCCGCAGCAACTGGCGAAGCAGGGTCGGGTCGGTGTCCACCGTGGGCAGAGGGCCGGCTTGGATGCGCCCCTCCGTACTGGCAGCGAGCTCGCGCACGTCGATCGTGCTGGCCACCACCAGATCACCGAGGCTGACATGGTCGAGGTGAGCGGCCCCGCCGGCCGCGGCGTAGGAGAGCAGGCCCTCGATCAGCTGTCCCATGCGGTCGTTGGCGGCGGATGCGTGCTCCACACACGCACGCGCCTGACCGGTGAGCTCGCCACCGAACGGTCCGCAGGCGAGCGCCAGGAACCCCTTCGTCGCCTCGATGGGACTGCGCAGGTCGTGCGCGATCCGCTCGGCGAAACAGGCCAGGGCTGCGTTGCGTTGTGCCAGCTCGGTCTTCGACCGGGCCAGATCGTGCGACGGAGACTGGTCCCGAGGCGATGTCATCGGGGCCGCCTAGGCGACGCGCTGCTGGCTCGACTGCTCGGCGCTGATGACCTCCCGCACCGGGGTGGGCAGCGAGAGCCGGGCGATTCGCCGGAGCACGGTGGCGTACTGCTTGCCGAGGGGGCCGGTCGTGTAGGGCAGGTCGTACTTCTCGCACAGCGCCCGCACCTTGGGCGCGATCTCCTTGTAGCGGTTGCTGGGGAGGTCGGGGAACAGGTGGTGCTCGATCTGGAAGCTCAGGTTGCCCGTCATCAGGTGGAAGAAGTCGCCGCCCTCGAGGTTGGCGGAGCCGAGCAGCTGGCGCAGGTACCAGTCGCCACGGCTCTCGCCCTCGATCTGTTCCTCGGTGAACTGGCTGACGCCGTCTGGGAAGTGCCCGCAGAAGATGACCGTGTGGCTCCAGACGTTGCGCGCGAAGTTGGCCGTCGCGTTGGCGGTCATCGTCGTCACTGCGTTGGGCCCGGTGAGCAGCGGCCAGTAGAGATAGTCGCGAGTGAGCTGCGGCCGGATCTTCTTCCACGTCCCCTTGAGGT
This sequence comes from Actinomycetota bacterium, assembly GCA_032230005.1. GTDB lineage: Bacteria > Actinomycetota > Actinomycetes > Mycobacteriales > SCTD01 > RYN-124. The sequence goes on from JAVXVI010000419.1 coordinate 9,644, forward strand.
GGTCGACGGCTGACGCGACCGGCTTCTCCTTGCGCCAGACGAGCTCGACCTCGGCGTCGTACAGCGCGATGCCGTACTGGAACAGCGCGGACAGCGCGAACGTCATCGGCAGCTGCGCAAGGTGGTGGATCTTCCACGGCTCGTCCTCGGCCATCCGGATGACGCCGTAGCCGACGTCGCGGTCCTTGCCCACGACGTTGGTCCAGGTGTGGTGCATGTTGTTGTGGCTGTGCTTCCAGTCCTTGGCGGGCGTCGCGTTGTCCCACTCCCAGGTCGTGGAGTGGATCTCCGGGTCGCGCATCCAGTC
>JAVXVI010000420.1:0-3180 GCA_032230005.1 Actinomycetota bacterium
CGACCGCGTCGACTCGATCGCGTCCCGCGCGCTGTCCCTCGGCGAGAAGAGCCACGAGATCGGCCGCATCCTCGACGTCATCGACGACCTGGCCGACCAGACCAACCTGCTCGCCCTCAACGCCGCCATCGAGGCAGCGCGTGCCGGCGAGCACGGCCGCGGCTTCGCCGTCGTCGCCTCTGAGGTGCGCAAGCTCGCCGAGCGCGCCCAGGAGTCGACCGGTCAGATCCAGGCCATCGTCGGCGAGATCCAGGCCGAGACCAACTCCACGATCATCGCGTCGGAGGAGGGGGCCAAGGAGGTCAAGGCCGGCACCATGCTGGCCCGTGGTGTCGTCGAGGCCCTCGAGCGGATCAGCGGCATGGTCGACGAGACCACCACCGCGGCCAAGGAGATCTCGATCGCGACGCAGCAGCAGCGCTCCGCTTCTGACCAGGTTGTGGCGGCGATGACGCAGGTGTCCGACGTGTCACGGCAGTACGCCGTTGGTTCGCGTCAGGCCGCGGCCGCTGCCGCACAGCTCAACGTGCTGGCGGCCGAGCTGCGCTCGTCGATCAGCCAGTTCAAGGTCGCGTAACTCACGACCATGCCGGCCTGGGCGGACGATCCAGAGCTGCTCGCGACCTTCCGTGCGGAAGTCGAGGAGCGGCTCGCCTCCCTGCAGTCAGGGCTGCTCCAGCTCGAGCAGCACTCGTCGCCGCGACAGGTCATCACGGGGCTGTTCCGTGACGCGCACACCGTCAAGGGCTCCGCTCGGATGCTCAACCTCGAGGGCGTCCTGCACGTCTCTCACGGCATCGAGGACCTGCTCGGCGCGCTGCGCGACGGGCGCTTCCCGATCCGCCGCGACCTCGTCGACCTGCTGCTCGCGGCCTGCGACGGGATCAACCGCGCGCTGCCCGGCGAGGGCTCGCTGCCCGACGCCGCACTGACGCCGCTCGTCGATGCGCTGAAGCGCGCGTGCGACGGCGAGGACCCGGTGACGGTGCCTGTACTGGCCGCGCCGGCCGTCGTCGTACCACTCCAGCCGGTTGCGGAGGAGGTGGCCGCGCCGCGTCACGACTCGGTGCGCGTTGCCGCGTCCAAGGTCTACGACCTGCTCGACGCCGTGGGTGAGGCCGACCTCGGCGCCCGCCGGGTCGAGCAGACCACCGGCACCCTGCTCGCGCTGGCCGCCGAGCAGGCCCGCTGGGTCAACCAGCTGCGCAAGATCGACGGCCTGCCGCCCGAGCTCGGCCTCGCCCTGCACCGCCTCGGCGGCACCGGCGACGAGATGGCCGGCCTGGTGCGCGGCCTCCGTGAGCTGGTCGAGTCGCACCGCGGCGGCATGGCGCTGGTACGTGACGGTGCGATGGGCCTGGCGATGGTGCCGGTACGACGGGTGTTTGCGGCGCTGCCGCGGATCCTGCGCGACGTGGCGCAGAGCACCGGCAAGGAGGTCCGGCTCCTCATGCGCGGCGAGGACGTCGAGCTCGACAAGCAGGTCCTCGATGGCGTCGCCGATGCTCTCAAGCACCTCATCATCAACGCGGTCGACCACGGCTGTGAGGACGCGGACACCCGCATCGCCGCGGGCAAGCAGCCAGAGGCAGTCGTCACCGTTTCTGCCCGCAGCGTCGGCGGCACCGTCGTCCTCGAGGTCGCCGACGACGGCGCCGGCGTGGACGAGGACGCGGTCCGCGACAAGGCCTGCGCGCTTGGCCTCATCCCGCCGGACTCCGCCCTGACCGGACCGCCGCTGCTGAACCTGCTGTTCACGCCGGACTTCTCCACCAGCTCCGTCGTCACCGAGACCTCCGGTCGCGGGGTGGGACTCGACGTCGTACGCGATGCGGTCGAGGAGCTCGGCGGATCGGTCGAGGTCCGCAGTGAACGCGGCGTCGGTACGTCGTTCATCCTCACGCTGCCGATCACCCTCGGCGTCCTGCGCTGCCTCATCGCGCGGGTCGGTGACGAGCGCTACGCCGTGCCCGTGCCCGGTGTCGTCGAGTCGATCTCGCTGCGCGACGCAGAGGTGCACACCCTTGCCGGCGCGACCGTCGTCGTACGCCACGGTGTATCGGTTCCACTCCTTGACCTCGGTGCGACGCTCGGCTCTCCCCGCAATGCCGGCGACAGCCCGCGCGCGGCCCTGCTGGTCCGGCACGCGAGCGGTCAGGTGGCCTGGGCGGTCGACCGGCTCGAGGGCGAGTCGGAGCTGGTCGTGAAGGACCTCGGCTCGTTCCTCGGCCGGGTCCGCTACGTCGCCGGCGCGACGATCGATGGCGACGGGTCCGTGGTCTGCCTGCTCGACCTGCGCGAGCTCGCCGAGAAGGCCGTGGGTACGGCGATGCCGCACGTCTCCGCGACGCCCGTGCCCCGCAAGCCTGCCGCTGCACAGGGCCTGCGCAAGCCGCGGGTGCTGGTCGTCGAGGACTCGGTCGGCGTGCGCGAGCTGGAGCGGGTCATCCTCGAGGGCGCGGGCTACCAGGTGGAGACGGCTGTCGATGGGCTGGACGGGGCAGCGCGGCTGCGTGACGACCCCGCGGACCTCGTGCTGTCCGACGTCGAGATGCCCGGCATGGACGGGTTCGACCTGACGCGGACGATCCGTCGTACCAAGGGCTGGGAGAACGTCCCGGTGATCATCATGACGTCGCGGGGGGAGGACACCGCGCGGCAGGCTGGGCTGGACGCAGGGGCGTCGGCATATCTTCTGAAGAACGAGTTCGACCAGGAGCAGCTCGTGCAGACGGTGAGAAGGCTGGTGGGTCGCTGATGGCGACGATCGTGATCGCGGACGACAGCCCGACGCTGCGTCGCATCGTGTCGAGTGTGCTGACCCGCGAGGGCCATGAGGTCGTGCAGGCGGAGGATGGGATCGGCGCGGTGCAGGCGGTGTTCGCGCACCAGCCGGACGCGGTCGTGCTCGACGTACAGATGCCGCGGGTGAGCGGCTTCATCGCAGCGCGATTGCTCAAGGACGACTGGCAGACCGCGGACATCCCGGTGGTGATGCTGACGTCTCTGGACGCCGCCTCTGACCGCTACTGGGCGGGGCAAGCGGGCGTCGACCGCTACCTGACCAAGGACTTCGAAGCGCCCGAGCTGGCGGGGACGATCGACGAGGTGCTGCTCGCGACGACGGCGTCGCGCGGTGGGCGGGCCCGGCTGGCGCCGGAGAAGCTGGAGCTGTCCGAG
>JAVXVI010000421.1:0-4023 GCA_032230005.1 Actinomycetota bacterium
GCCAGGGCGAACGACAGCCCGGTCGCGAGCAGCTTGCCGAACGAGTCGCGGCAGGACAGCCCGGCGCGCAGGCCGCGTTCGACGATCAACGCGAAGACCATGAGCACGGCCATGACGCCGATGAGGCCGAGCTCCTCGCCGATAGACGACATGATGAAGTCGGTCTTCGCGAAAGGCACGATGCCGGGCTGGCCCTTGCCGAGACCGGTGCCGCTGATGCCCCCGGTGCCGAACCCGAACAGCCCCTGGACCAGCTGGTAGCCGTCGCTGCTCGCCTTGGCGAACGGGTGCAGCCACGTGTCGACGCGCTTCGTCACGTGCCCGAACAGGTGGTAGGCGGCGAAGGAGCCGGCACCGAACAGCGCGATCCCGATCAGCAGCCACGACGTGCGCTCGGTCGCGACGTAGAGCATCACGATGAAGATGCCGAAGAACAGCAGCGACGAGCCGAGGTCCTTCTCGCGGACGAGGACCGCGAGGCTCGCCGCCCACGCGACGAGGATCGGGCCGAGGTCGCGGGCGCGCGGCAGGTCGAGGCCGGCCACTCGCCGGCTCGCGAGTGACAGGACGTCGCGCTTGCCGACCAGGTAGCTCGCGAAGAAGATCATCAGCAGGATCTTGGCGACCTCGCTCGGCTGCACGGTGATGGGACCGAGCCGGATCCAGAGGCGCGCGCCGTTGATGGTGGCGCCCACCCCCGGCAGGGCCGGCAGCAGCAGCAGGAACAGGCCGGCGGCCGCGCTGGTGTAGGCGTAGCGCGCGAGTCGGGTGTGGTCGCGGATGACGAGAAGTACGGCGACGAAAGCGAGTACGGCGATGGTGGTCCACACGAGCTGCAGGGGCGCGTCGGCGCGCGGCAGCCGGGAGCCGTTCTGGCGCGCCCGCTCCACGGCGTCGAGGTCGAGGCGGCGGATCATCACCAGGCCGAGGCCGTTGAGCAGCGCGACGCACGGCAGCAGGAGCGGGTCCGCGTAGGGCGCGAACCGCCGGACCACGACGTGCGCTGCTGCGAACAGGACCCCGAGCCCGAGGCCGTACCCGAGGGTGCCGGGGGGGATCTTGCCGTTCTGGCCGATGCCGACGGCGGCGTAGGCGAGGACGGCCACCCCCAGGGCGAACGCGGTCATGGCCAGCTCGACGCCGCGCCGGCCGGGGGCGAAGGACGGGACGACCGCCGGGGCGCTCACGGGCATCCGGTGGTGGTGGACGGCGCTGCGGGGGTCGGGGTGGGACTCGGCACCGAGGTCGCACGGGTCGAGACGGCCGGGGTCGGCGCGGCCACGGGTGTGGGCGAGACGACGACAGCAGGGACGGGACAGGCGAGGGACTTCAACCGGTCCAGGATCTGGCGTGCGTCATCGCGGTCCCTGGCGACGATGCCCTTCTTGACGCGGGCGGCGTCTAGCTCGCCGAGCTGGTCGGTCCGCAGGTCGCTGCGCTCTTCGACGGACGACAGGTCGACGCCGGCGACGTGGCCGGTCACGCCGCGGAACACCGCGACCTGCTGGCCGTCGGCGCCGACGTAGTACTGCGATCGGACGTATGCCCAGCCCACCCCTGCGCCGGCGGCGAGCAGCAGCACGACGAGGGAGGCGACGACCGCGGTCCGCTTGCCGCGTGGCCTGCGGACCTGGGTGATTGGAGCCGCCGCCGTGCGGTCGGGCTCGTCGATGTCGCGCCCCTCGGCGGTACGCGCCCTGCTGGCAGGGCTGTCGGCCACGCCGGGCGGCGGTGACTGCGGCGCCTCTGCCGCAGCACCTGCGACGACGGGCGTCGCCGGCAGCGGGTGATCGACCTCGATCGCGTCGGCGACGATGACCGTGACGTTGTCGGGACCGCCGCCGCGCAGGGCGAGCTGCACGAGCCGGTCGACCGCCTCCTGCGGATCGGAGAGGCCCAGCGCCTCGCGCAGCGTGTCGACGCTGCCGACCGGGCCGGTCAGGCCGTCACTGCAGAGCAGGTAGCGGTCGCCGGGACGCACCTCGCGCACCGACAGGTCCGGCTCGATGCCGTTGCGGCCGTCGAGGACCTTGGTGATGAGCGAGCGCTGCGGGTGGGTGCTCGCCTCCTCCTCGCTGATGCGGCCTTCGTCGATGAGGGTCTGCACGAGGGTGTGGTCGTGGGTGATCTGCGTGAGCTCGCCGTCGCGGAGCAGGTAGCAGCGGGAGTCCCCGATGTGCAGCAGTCCGAGCCGGGTGCCTCCCCAGAGGATGGCCGTCAGCGTCGTACCCATGCCCTCGAGGGCGGCGTCGCCGGCAACCATGTCGTGAAGGTGCTGGTTGGCCGCCATCGCGGCGTTGCGCAGCGCATCGAGCAGGTCGGCGCCCGGCGCGTCCTCGTCAAGCGGTGCGATGGCGGCGATCGCGACGGCGCTGGCGACCTCGCCGGCGGCGTGCCCGCCCATGCCGTCGGCGACGGCGAGGAGCCGCGGACCGGCGTAGACGGAGTCCTCGTTGCCTTCGCGCAGCAGGCCGGTGTGCGACCGCGCCGCGAAGCGCAACGCGAGACTCATCGGCGCAGCTCCATGACCGTCTTGCCGATGCGGATCGGCTGACCGAGCGGCACCGGCGTGGGACGCGTCACCTTCGTCGCGCCGAGGTAGGTGCCGTTGGTCGACCCGAGGTCCTCGACCAGCCACGCGTCCTCACCGGGGACGAGTCGCGCGTGCCTGCTGCTGGCGTAGTCGTCGGTGAGCACGAGGGTCGAGTCGTCGGCCCTGCCGAGGGTGACGGGTGCCTCGCCCAGGCTGATCGTCGTGCCGGCCAGAGCGCCCTCGGTGACGACGAGACGGCGGGCGGCGGTGCGCTTCGCGGGCTTGCCGTTGCTGCGCGGAGGCGCGGCGGCGGGCGCGGGCCGGGCCCGTTGGGCGGCCCGGTTGGGGGTGCCCCACAGGTCGTTGCGGATGGTCCGGACGGCGGCGAGCACGAACAGCCAGAGCAGTGCGAGGAGGCCGTACTTCACGATCGCGACGACGAGCGCTGATCCCATCAGGCGTCCTGCCGGTAGACCAGGACGGTCGCGCCCAGCCCGATGCGGTCACCGTCGGCGAGCAGCGCGCTGCTCACCCGCTGGTTGTTGACCGTCGTGCCGTTGGTGCTTTTCAGGTCGACGAGGGTGACGCCGTCGTCGTCGACGCGGAGCTCCGCGTGGCGCCGGGACACCCCGGTGTCCATCAGCCGCAGGTCCGCGTCCGCGCCGCGGCCGACCACCAGCGAGGGCGGGCGCAGCTGTACGACGCGACCGGTCTCGGTACCAGTGATGAGCTCGAGCCGCCGTCCGTGGGCCACACCAGGAGTCGCCGGCGCGGAAGCGGCCGCGACGACCTTGCTGCGGACGCGGAACAGCCCGGTGCTGAGGTCGTCGACGGTCTCGAAGCGGACCTCGACCGGCCCGACGAAGGACCAGCCCTGCTCCTGGGCGTGCTCGGTGACCATGTCGGCGAGCTCCTTGCGCAGCGGCCCGTCGTACTCCGCCAGCCGCTCGGCCTCTTCCTTGCCCAGCTCGACGACGTAGTGGTTCGGGACGAGCACCCGGCCCTGGCCGACGATCGCCTTCTTGTCGGCTGCCTCGCGCTGCAGGGCTGCCGCCACCTCGACGGGCTGCACGACACCGCCGAAAGCGCGCGCGAAAGCACCCTCGACGAGGCCTTCGAGCCGGCGCTCGAAGCGCTGCAGCACTCCCACGCCAGACCCCTTCCCTCCGAGCAGTGATCGTATCCGCGACGTTGATCACGGTTGGCGGGCCGGTCCGCAGCGTCCGTCGATCGCGGTCTGCAGCGTCGCGCTGCACCCAGATGCCTCCACCTCGCGGCGGGCGCGGGCGGGCTGAGCGTGCGGGAGGGCCGCTCGGGCGGCGCGTCTGTGCAGGTGGAGGCGTCCAGGTGCAGCGGGCCGCCGCGGCGTGCGCCGGTGCTAGCCTCTGCGAGCCATCCAGAAGTGCTCGGGCGAGTGGCGGAATGGCAGACGCGCACGGTTCAGGTCCGTGTGTCCGAAAGGACGTGGGGGTTCAACTCCCCCCTCGCCC
>JAVXVI010000422.1:0-4279 GCA_032230005.1 Actinomycetota bacterium
TCTGCTCGCCTCCAGCCCGTCCGGTGCGACAGCGGCACTCGCGGTGACGCCGGCGGCGGCCGACACCCGGCCCGCGGCCAAGCCGTCGTGCACGCCGGCGCCACTAGCCGCACGCGCGGCTGCGGTGCTCGTCGTGGGAATCCCAGGCGTCACGACGGCAGACGATTCCGCGGCGCAGCAGGTCATGGACCTCGGCGTCAGCGGCGTCTTCCTCGCCGCCTCCAACGTGCGCACCGCCGACCAGGTCACAGCTCTCATCGCCGGACTGCGGGCTCGGGCGCCGCGTCCACTGGTCGTCGCCACCGACGGGGAGTCGGGGCGGGTCTCGGTCCTGCGCGCGGTCATCGGCAGCGGCCCGTCACCGCGGCGGCTGGCGCGCCAGGACACACCGGATGAGGTCCGCGTCTTCGCCGCCGGTCTCGGCAGCCGGCTGAAGGCACTCGGTGTCGACCTCGACCTGGCGCCGGTCCTCGACCTCGATGACGGGCCGTACGACGGCGTCATCGGTGACCGCTCCTTCGGCACGTCACCGGAGCAGGTCGCGACCTATGCCGAGGCGTTCCGCGAGGGTCTGAGCGACAGCGGCGTCCTGTCGGCCCTGAAGCACTTCCCGGGACAGGGTCGGTCCGGTGCGGACACCCACCTACGACCGGCGACGGTCGACACCACGGTGAGCGACCTCGTCGGGCACGACCTGGTGCCCTTCCAGCGGCTGATCGACGCAGGCGCTCCGGTCGTGATGATGAACCACCTCGACTACACGGCACTCGACGCCGGCCTGCCGGCGTCGCTGTCGCCCGCCGCCTACGCCCTGCTGCGGTCGATGGGCTTCAGCGGCGCGGCCATCACCGACAGTCTCGGGATGGGCGCGGTCAACACGCGTTGGGACTTCCCGGAGGCGACCGTACGGGCCGTCGCTGCCGGCGCGGATGGCGCGTTCGCCACCGACGGGAGGCAGGCGGTGCGGATGCGGGACGCGCTGGTCACCGCCGTGCGATCGGGGCGGCTGCCGGAGTCCCGACTCGACGAGGCGGCAACGCGCATGGCGCGGCTGGCCGGAGACGACGCGCACGCACTGACCTGCGCCGGCAGCTAGACCAGGGCCGGGGCCCGGTCGTCGACAACGAGCACGGGCAGCACCGTCGGGACGGGGGCCCGGATGCCCAGCTCGCCCAGCACCGGCAGCAGGACATCGAGGGCGAATGCCTCCAAGGCCTCCGTCGAGTCCCATACCTCCAGCACCTGCAGGTTGCCCTCGTCGCCGAAGCACAGGTGCGAGTGCAGCCCGGACGCCGGCCAGCCGCCGTGGGCGAGCACCGCGGCGCGGATCAGCTCGTACTCCGCGCGATCCATCGCGTCCGGCACGAATGAGACGGCAACGGGCATCGGGTGACTCCCCCGGCAGGTGAGGTCGCAGCATGCGCGCCTACGTGCGCTGGTGGCAACCCCCGCAGCACAATCGCTCCGTCGGGTGGATTGGCCCTTCCGAGACTGGGCAGGGCCCCGGGGGTAGTGCGCGCAACGCCAGCTGCACGCGCGCGCAACACAGGGGGTGGGCGGTGACGAAGCAGATCCTGCTGTCACGCGCCGTCCGGCTGGAGCCGGTCCCGGCCAGTGCCGGCGAGGCCCGCCGACTGGTCCGGCAGACGTTGACCGAGGCGGGTGAGAGCTCCGCGCTCGAGGCCGCGGAGCTCGCTGTGTCCGAGCTGGTGACCAACGCGATCCTGCACGCGGCAACGTTGGTGCAGCTGTCCGTCGACGTGACTGCTGACGCTGTGACTGTGACCGTGCGCGACTGGCATCCGCAGCTGCCCACCCAGCGGCACTGGGGGGAGAACGCGACGACCGGTCGCGGACTCGGGCTGGTTGCGTCCGTCACTGACGACTACGGCGTCGACGCCCAGGACCCGGCGGGGAAGTCGGTGTGGTTCCGCATCCTGCGGTCCGCGGCTGCCTCGTCTGCCGACGGCCATGACGCTGAGTGGGACGTGGAAGGGCTGCTGGCCGAGCTTGACGAGCCGACCGCCGTACCCGTCGTGCTGGCCGGGCTCCCGGTGCGGCTGTGGTCGGCGGGCCAGCAGCACTGGGAAGCCGTCCTCCGGGAGCTCTACCTCTACATGCAGTCCGAGGACACCGGAGGTGCCGACGTCGACCTCGTCGCCGCCGGCCGGGCCCTCGTGGCGCTCAGCAGCGCGACCGGGCGCGCCATCGCTGCGGCCGGCGACTCGACGCTGGTCGACGTCACGATGTCGGTGCTCCCTGACGAGCAGACCTGGTTCGGCATCCTGCAGGACGCCCTCGACCTCGGCATCCGGCTCGGCACGGACCGGCGGCTGCTGATACGCCCCGCGCTCCCGGAGGTCATCGCCCTGCGCGACTGGGCCTGCGAGCAGGTGCAGGCGCAGATCCACGGCGTGCCCCCGACGCCCTGGGCCGGGACCGAGCACCCGCGGTTCGTGGACCCCACCGCCGTACAGCACATCGCTCCGGGACCCGCCTGGGACGCGACCGCGGTCACCGACTCCGACCGGTCGGTGGTCGCCGCGGACGACAACAACCGCCTCATCGCCGTCAGCCTGCCGTTCGCCACGATGCTGGGCTGGGACCGCGACGAGCTGACCGGGCGACGCGTCATCACGATCGTCCCGCCGAGCCTGCGCGAGGCACACGTCGCCGGCTTCACCCGGCACCTCACCACCGGCGAGACCCATGTGCTGGGCGTGGATCTAGAGCTGCCCGTCCTGTGCGCCAACGGCACCGAGCTGCTCTGCCACTTCCGCGTCGAGCGCGGCGCTGCGGAGACCGACCGCGCGGTCTACCTCGCCTGGATCGACCCCGTCACGCCGCAGTGAGCTGACTACTCCGAGGCGGCAAGCGCGACAAGCGGGTCGACGCGGTACGGCACCTGCGTCTCCAGAGCGATGACGCTGGAGCTGCGCATGATCCCCTCGGCAGTGACGATCGCGTCGATCACCCGCTGCAGGTCGGCGTTGGACCGCGCGACGACCCGCAGCAGCACATCCCCGCTGCCGGTGATCGTGTGCGCCTCGAGCACCTCAGGCACGGCGGCGAGGTGCTCGGTCAGGGTGGAGTGGCCGCGGGGCTGGCTGATCTCCAGCGTGACGAACGCCGTCACGACGTAGCCGAGTGCCGCCGGGTCGACCTCGGGCCCGAACGACCGCACGACCCCGCGCTCGACCAGCTTGTCGAGCCGGGCCTGCACCGTGCCCCTGGCCACCCCCAGCCGGCGCGACGCCTCGAGGACGCCGACGCGCGGCTCGGTGCGGAGCAGGCCGATCAGGTTGGCGTCAAGAGCGTCGATCATCTGGGCAACCTGTCCAGTCGAAGGGAGCAACCACTGCGCAGACTAGCCAGGTTGACCAGAGCGCGTGGGCACGGTTGCCTGGGCCTGCTGCGGTTGCTCTCATGGAGCTCCGTACGACGAGGAGGACCCGTTGACCGAGATGCTGAACCAGCCGCTGAGCGAGGACGAGCTGGTCGGTGCCGTCGCCCACGACGTCGCGACGGACCCCTTCCCGGTCAAGGGCATGGACCACGTCCGGTTCTACGTCGGCAACGCCAAGCAGGCAGCGCACTGGTACTCCACGGCCTTCGGGATGACCGTCGTGGCCTACCGCGGGCCGGAGACCGGGTCCCGGGACGCCGTCGAGTACGTCCTGACCTCCGGCAAGGCGCGGTTCGTACTGACCGGTGAGGCGCATGCCGGCACCGCGATCGGCGCCCACGTGCGCCGCCACGGCGACGGCGTCTACGACCTCGCGATGGAGGTGCCCGACGTCGACGCCGGTATCGCCTATGCGCGATCGAAGGGCGCGACCGTCCTCGTCGAGCCGCACGACGTGGCCGACGGCGGAGGCACGGTGCGACTGGCGACGCTCGCGACGTACGGCGAGACCCGGCACACCCTCGTCGACCGGTCCCGCTACACCGGCCTGTTCCTGCCGGGCTTCGAGGCGGCGACGACGGCGTTCAAGGCCAAGCCGGCGCATCACCCGAAGCGCTACTTCCAGGCCATCGACCACTGCGTCGGCAACGTCGAGCTCGGGCGCATGGACGAGTGGGTCGGCTTCTACAACAAGGTCATGGGCTTCACGAACATGAAGGAGTTCATCGGCGACGACATCGCGACGGAGTACTCCTCGCTGATGAGCAAGGTCGTCACCAACGGCAACCACCGGGTGAAGTTCCCGCTGAACGAGCCGTCCCTCGGCAAGCGCAAGAGCCAGATCGACGAGTACCTCGAGTTCTACGACGGGCC
>JAVXVI010000423.1:0-2721 GCA_032230005.1 Actinomycetota bacterium
CAGCACCCGGGACTGCTCGCTGCAGCGCCGTTACCAGAAGGTCGTGGAGGAAGCACCGGCTCCGTTCCTCACCGACGAGCAGAAAGCCCAGCTGTACAAGGCTTCCAAGGACATCATCCGCGAGGCCGGTTACGTCGGGGCGGGCACGTGTGAGTTCCTCGTGGCGCAGGACGGGCTGATCTCGTTCCTCGAGGTCAACACCCGGCTGCAGGTCGAGCACCCGGTGACCGAGGAGGTCGCCGGCGTCGACCTGGTGCGCGAGCAGTTCCGCATCGCCGACGGCGAGAAGCTGACCATCACCGACCCGGAGCCGCGCGGCCACTCGTTCGAGTTCCGCATCAACGGCGAGGACCCGGGCCGCGGCTTCCTGCCCGCGCCCGGCACCGTCACGAAGTTCACCGCGCCGTCCGGTCCCGGGGTGCGCGTGGACAGCGGTGTGGCGTCGGGCGACGTCATCGGCGGCGCGTTCGACTCGCTGCTGGCCAAGCTCATCGTCACCGGTGCGACCCGCGAGGAGGCTCTGCAGCGCTCGGCGCGCGCCCTCGACGAGATGGAGGTGGAGGGGATGGCGACGCTGATCCCGTTCCACCGCAAGGTCGTCCGCGACCCGGCGTTCACCGCCGATCCGTTCACCGTTCACAACAGGTGGATCGAGACCGAGTTCGACAACGACATCCCGCCGTACGCCGGCGCCGCCGACGCAGAGGAAGCCGAGCCGCGCGAGTCCGTCGTCGTCGAGGTCGGCGGACGTCGGCTCGAGGTGACGCTGCCGGCCGGCCTCGGTGCTGCCACGGCTCCGGCCAAGAAGGGCGCCGGTCCGCGCAAGGCGGGAGCAGCTGCCGGCGCGTCCAAGGCCTCCGGCGACTCCCTCACCGCCCCCATGCAGGGCACCATCGTCAAGGTCGCGGTCGAGGACGGTGCCACCGTGGCGGCCGGCGACCTCGTCGTCGTCATCGAGGCGATGAAGATGGAGCAGCCGCTCAACGCGCACAAGGCCGGGACCATCACGGGGCTGTCCGCCGCGGTCGGCGAGGTCGTGACGAGCGGCACCGCCATCTGCGAGATCAAGGACTGACCCCAACCGCAGAACACCGCAATGACGTCGTGTCAGAAGGCGTAGCCGGCAGACGCGCACCCGTCTTCTGACACCCCTTGGTGCTGGCCGCGATCCGGCTCGCGGGTGTCAGAAGGCGTATGCGGCAGACGCGCACCCGTCTTCTGACACCTGGTGGTGCGGGCGGCGTATCAGGTGTCGTGGAGCATGAGCTGGCGGGCGGCCTCGGTGAGGGAGCCGGACAGTGACGGGTAGATCGCGAAGGTGTGGGCCACCTGGTCCACCGTGAGGCCGTGCTGCACGGCGAGTGACAGCGGCAGGATCAGCTCGCTCGCCCGCGGCGCGACGACGACCCCGCCGAGCACGCTGCCCGACCCTGGCCGGCAGAAGAACTTCACGAAGCCGTCGGTGATGCCCTGCATCTTCGCCCGCGCGTTGGTTGCCAGCGGCAGCGTGACGCTGAGCGCCTGCACTGCCCCCGACTCCACCTGGGTCTGGGTGACGCCGACCGACGCGACCTCGGGTTCGGTGAAGACGTTGGCTGCGACGGTCCGCAACCGGATCGGGGACACCGCCTCGCCAAGGGCGTGCCACATGGCGATGCGACCTTGCATGGCCGCTACCGACGCGAGCATCAGCACCCCTGTGCAGTCCCCGGCGGCATAGACGGCAGCCGCCGTCGTACGCGACACCCTGTCGACCTGGACGAAGCCGCCGTCGTTCAGCGCGACCCCGATGTCCTCGAGGCCGAGGCCTGCGGTGTTGGGGACCGACCCGACCGTCATGAGGGCGTGGCTGCCCTCCACGGTCGACCCGTCCTTCAGGTGCACGACCACACCGTCGCCGACCCGCTCGACGCTGGCCGCGCGACCGCGGACGATGTCCATGCCGCGCCGCTCGAAGACCGTCTGCAGCAGCTCGGCCGCGTCGCTGTCCTCGCCCGGCAGCACCCGCTCCCGCGACGAGACCAGTGAGACCTGACCGCCCATGCCGAGGTACGACGACGCGAACTCGGCACCGGTGACACCCGAGCCCACGACGACCAGGTGCGAGGGGAACTCCGTCAGGTCGTAGAGCTGCCGCCAGTCGAGGATGCGCTCGCCGTCGGGCTCGGCGCCCGGGACGACCCGCGGGCTCGCGCCCGTCGCGACGAGCACGACGTCGGCCTCCACCAGCTCCTCGCCGCCGTCGTTCAGGATGACCTCGACCCGGCCGGAGCCCTTCATGCAGGCGCTGCCGTGCAAGATCCGGACGCCCTCGCGACCCAGCCGCCTGGTGATGTCGGCGGACTGCAGCAGGGCGAGGGCCTTGACCCTGGCGTGCACCTCGGACACCGAAGCGGTGACCGCCCCGGCGCCGTGGACGCCGACTCGCTCGGCCTGCTCCATCGAGGTCATGACCTCGCTGGTGGCGATGAAGGTCTTCGACGGGACGCAGTCGGCGAGCACGCACATGCCGCCGACGCCGTCCCGGTCGATGAGCGTGACCTCGGCCCCGAGCTGCACCGCCACCAGAGCGGCTTCGTAGCCGGCCGGTCCACCGCCGACGATCCCTATGCGTGTCACGCGGCCATCGTCCCATCTGTCCACGGATAGTCTCCCGCGCATGGCGCTCTACGCGGCGTACGGCAGCAACTGCGACCCGGCGCAGATGCTCCAGCGCTGCCC
>JAVXVI010000424.1:0-4984 GCA_032230005.1 Actinomycetota bacterium
GCAGCAGCGAGGCTCGAGCTGTAGCCCTCGGAGCACAGGACGACGACGAACAGGTCGTGCGCCGCCTCGGGAATGGCGGCCTCAGACGAGGGGTCGAGCCGCCACTCGAGGACGTTGCGCTCGAGCACGAGCGCGCCGGGGACCTCTCCCTGGACGATCCGTTGGTGGATCGGGCGGGTGTCGACCAGGAGTGCTCCCCGTGCGGCCGCGGCTGCAGCTTGTGCCGGCGTCAGCCGCGTCAGCCTGCTCCGTGCGTCGGTCAGCAGGTCCTCAACGGTCTGCGCCGCGCGCGGCCGAGAAGGTGCCGTCATGCGGGCACCGCCAAGGCTGGTGAGACGGCCTCGGTCCGCAGCGGCTGCAGGCCGCCGGTCGTGGTCTGCCACACGGTCATCTGCGAGAGGCGGGGTGAGTAGGCGTGCAGGCTGACAGCTGGATCGGGCCCCGCGTTGTGGATCTCGTGCACCGCGCCGACCGGGATGCGGTGCGTGACCCCGACCTCGAGGGTGGACGTCGACAGGCTCCCGTTGGTGGCGGCGGCGACCTCGGTGAGACGCCCCTGGAGCACGACGACCGCTGCGGCGGAAGACCCGTGATCATGGAGGTCGGTCGCCTGGGAGGGCAGCCAGGTGAGCAGCCACACGTCGACATCGGGCGGCGACGCCAGACGTGACCAGTGGCGCCGGTTCGGATCGAACCGGACGTGCGGGGCCCAGACGGCGCGATCCTGAGAGACGCGCAAGACGTAGGCGGACAGGTCGATCGGGGACATGCCGTGCTCCTGGCGAGCTCCGCGCGAAGGCGCGAAGGGGGGGTTGCCGCCGGTGCGCTCAGCGCTCCTCGGCGACAGGATTCGTCAGGGCCGACAGGCGGCGCTGGACCACAGGCACAGGTCGATGTGGAGGCGCACCACAAGACGCTGAGACCGGGTCACCGGCAATTCCTACCGGAGAACAAGACAATGAAGCAAGCGGCGTCCGGTGAGACGCGCGTCACATCACCGAGTCGTCCAGGCCTCGGGGTCGGCCGCCAGCTTCTTGACCCGCGCCGGAAGGTGGCCCGACGCGAGGTCGGCAAGAGACACGTGCTCGAGCACTGCCCGCATGCTGGCGCGGACCGCGATCCATACCTGCGGGAGCTCGGTCGCCGCTCCGACGTACGACACGCTCTCCGGGCGCAGGCCGCGAACACCTGCGAGCGGGCCATCGACGGCCCGCACCACGTCAGCCACGGTGATCTCACGAGCCGGCTTGGCCAGCCAGTAGCCGCCGTCAGCGCCGCGCCGGCTGTTCACCAGACCGGCGCGACGGAGTGTCGACAGGATCGCCTCGAGGAACTTGGGCGGGATGCCCTGGGCCTGGGCCAGGGCCTCACCCTTCGTCGGCTCCTCGCCCGCGGCTGCCAGCTCCACGGCGGCCCGGACGGCGTAGTCGGCGCGTGCGGAGATGTGCATGGCGCCATCATCCCGGCTCCATGGACGAGATCACACCGGGATCGGCGCCCGGACGACCATGCCGACGACGGCGACCGGGCAGTCCGCCGTTCGCAGGAGGGCCGAGCTGACGGAGCCGAGCCCGTGCCGCAAGACGGCGCCGCGCCCATTGCCCACGACGATCAGGGCCGCGTCGGGTGACGAGCTCCGTAGCGCGCGCAGCGCCGGCTCGTCACTGACGAGCTGCTCGACGGCCACGTCCGGGTACTTCTCCCGCCAGCCGGCGAGGGCCTCGCTCAGGTGCCACAGGACCTCCTCGCCACGGTTCCCGAACACATGCATATCGAGTCGGGCGCCGGCGATGCCCCTGGAGAAGGCGTACACGGCCCGCAGCGGGACCCGGCGTCGTGATGCTTCCTCGAAGGCGAAGGCGAGAGCGCTCTCTGATGTCCCGGAGCCGTCGACGCCGACGACGACTGGTCCCGTCAGCCGCGGCTGGCTCGGTACGACGATGACGGGACAGCGGGCTCGCGCCGCTACGCGCAGCGGGACGGGTCCGACCCAGCCCGACTCATCCTCTGCGCGGCCATGGCCGCCGACGACCACCATCAGCGCGCTCTCACTGGCTTCGAGCAGGGCGCCGGTCGGGGCCTTCTTGACCAGGTGCTGCTCATGGCGAACGTCCGGGGCGCAGGCACCGGCGATGGCGGCAGCATGCCTCAGCACTCTGCGGGCCATCCGCTCAACCTCGCCGGGCGACAGCGTGAAGGGCTCTGCGCTCCACGTGCCGCCGGCGAAGGCGGGGAACGGTTGCCACGCGTGCAGCAGCGACAGTGGCAACCGTCGGACTTCGGCTTCCTCGCACGCGTACCGCAGGGCGGCGTGGCTGGCGGCTGACCCGTCCACCCCGACGACGATCGGGTGCACCGGCTGTGTCATGACCATGGCTCCTTGCGTCGCGGAACTCGAGGGTGTTCGGATCGGGCCAGGTGCGTCAGGCCTGCAGCAGCACCTTGAGGGCGCCGGTGTCCGCCGCGCGAGCAAAGACGTCGTACGCCTCGATCACGTCGGCCAGGGCGAACCGGTGCGTCACGAACTCGCGTGTCTCCAGCTGGCCACTGCGCACCAGCTTGAGCAGCGTCGGCGTGGACCAGGTGTCGACGAGACCCGTCGTGATGGTGACGTCGCGCGTCCAGAGGTCTTCCAGGTGCAGCACCGCGGGCTTGCCGTGCACCCCGACGTTGGCGACATGGCCACCCGGACGAATCAGGCGGGTGCACATCTCGAAGGTGTCAGGCACGCCGACCGCTTCGATGGCCACATCCGCACCCAGGCCGTTCGTCAGAGCGCTGACGATCGCCTCGACGTCCTCTCGGGAAGGGTTGACCGTGACATCGGCGCCGAACTGCTTCGCGGCGTCGAGCCGGCTGTCGGCCAGGTCGACGGCGATGATGCGTGCCGGGCTGAAGAGCTTGGCAGCGCTGATCGCGGCGAGTCCGATCGGTCCGGCACCCACGATCGCGACGGTGTCGCCCGGACGGATGGCACCGTTGACCACCCCGACCTCGTAGGCCGTCGGGAGGATGTCTGCGAGCATCAGGACCTGCTCGTCGTCGAGACCCTCCGGCACGAGGTACGTGGACGTGTCTGCGAAGGGCGTGCGGACGAACTCGGCCTGGGTGCCGTCGATCTTGTAGCCGAGGATCCAGCCACCGCCGCCAAGGCACTGGCCGTAGCGCGCCTCCCGGCAGTAGCGGCAACGTCCACAGGCGCTGACGCAGGACACCAGCACCCGGTCTCCGGGCTTGATGGTGGTGACGGCACTGCCCACCGTCTCGACGATGCCGACTGCCTCATGCCCCAGGATGCGTCCGGGGGCGGTGTCGGGGACGTCGCCCTTGAGGATGTGCAGATCTGTGCCGCAGATCGTGGTCGCGGTGACGCGGATGATCGCGTCGGTCTGGTCGATGATGCGCGGGTCGGGGACATCGTCCCAGCTCTTCTTGCCGGGGCCTGAGTAAACGAGGGCCTTCATGAGCAACCTCCAGTGAGTGCGGTCTTCCTGCGCTCATCCTGTGACTGGCTGATCCCGGCGATCAGTGCCGAAAGGCCTTGCACGACCGCGCAAAGGACCTGACTCGTAGGCGGGCCTTGGGTCGTAGACGGGACCAAGGACTCTGTTGGGCCGGGCCCATCGACGGCACGCTCAGGAGAGGAAGCCGCGAACTGAGGAGGACGCCATGACGAGAGTCCCGCGCGACATCAATGACCTGCACCTGGCTCCAGTGCTGCTCGCACTCGACGACCGGCTCACTGAGCTCGGGCTGCTCGATGAGACAGAGCTGACGATGCGAGTCGGTCTTGACTCTGACCGCCCGGACTGGACGCGGGCCATGCGCGAGAGCTCACTGCTGCTGACGATCGAGCGCTTGATCGACTGCCACGGATGGCAGCTCAGCTGGGCTCCGCGAGGTCTACGCGTGGCCCACGAGGCCCACAGCGTCGTCCTCGGATGCCCGCCGGTGTTCAACTCCTACGTCCAAGGGGCAGGCTGCGAACTCGCTTCGCGGTAAGCGCGAACAGGGCGTTGGCCACGGCCGGGGCCAGTGGCGGCACCGCCATCTCGCCCACACCGCTCGGCGGGCGGGTCGACGGCACGATGTGCACCTCCACCACCGGCATCTCCGCCATCTGGAGCAGCGGGTAGTCGTGGAAGTTGCCCTGCTGGACGCGCCCCCGGGAGAAGGTGATGGCGCCGTACAGCATCGCTGTCAGCGCGAAGACGACCCCGCCCTCCACCTGCTGCACCACCATGTCCGGGTTGACGACCGTGCCGCAGTCGATCGCGCAGACCACCCTGTGCACGCGCGGCCGGCCGGCGGCCTGTGACACCTCGGCGACCATCGCGACCGCCGTCTCGTGCCGGGTGTGGCAGGCGATGCCGCGGGCCCGGCCGGCCGGTGGTGGGTGCCCCCAGCCGCCCCGAGCGGCAGCCATCGCGAGAACGGCGCGCATCGGGTCGCTTTGTTCGAGGAGCTTCATCCTCATCGCGACCGGGTCGCGGTGGGCAGCCGTCGCGATCTCGTCCACGAAGCACTCGTTGGCGAAGGCGTTGGTCCCGTCCATGACGGCGCGCCACGGGCCGGTAGGCAGCGGGATGTCGACGAGCAGGGCCTGCGAGCGGCTGTCCGAGATGTTGTACGCCGTCTCCAGCCCCTCGGTCAGCACGTCCTCGCCGACCTGGTAGATCACTCCGTTCAGGCCAGGGCCGGCGATCAGATGACGCCACTGCGAGGGTGTCCCCGATGCGTCCCACGCCCCGCGCAGCCAGTGCATGGTGGCCTGGCGGTAGTAGTCGTGCCTGATGTCGTCCTCACGCGTCCACATCACCTGGACCGGCCGGCCAACCGCTTTCGAGGTCTCGGCCGCTTCCACGGCGAAGTCGAACTCGAGCCGCCGGCCGAACCCGCCACCGATGCTCGTGACGTAGACGCACGTCGGCACGCCGACGGCGTCGTGGACGTAGGACTGGACGTCCAGCGGGTTCTGCGTCGG
>JAVXVI010000425.1:0-27856 GCA_032230005.1 Actinomycetota bacterium
CTGGACCTTCACGTCATGGCTGGTGGCGAAGGCGCTGCACCCGCTCGGCACGTCAGCCAACAGCTTCCTCGAGACGTTCTTCATCCTCGCCCAGATCGCCGTGGTCTTCGGCTTCCTGGTGATCGTCACGTACTCCAAGCACCTGCACATCTTCGTCGCGCCGATCAACGTCACGACCAAGCGCGACCCGCACGGCGTCGCCCTGGGCCCGCTGCAGCCGATGATCAGCAAGGGCAAGGTGCTCGACTTCGAGCAGGCCGATCCCGAGACCGACACGTTCGGCGTCGGCAAGGTCGAGGACTTCGGCTGGAAGGCCATGCTCGACATGGCGACCTGCACCGAGTGCGGCCGCTGCCAGAGCCAGTGCCCGGCCTGGAACACCGGGAAGCCGCTCAGCCCGAAGCTCGTGATCATGAACCTCCGCGACCACCTGTTCGCGAAGGCGCCGTACATCCTCGGCTCCAAGACCGCCCCCGAGGACCACGTCCCCAACTTCCACGACGCCGGCACCGACTCCGGTCACGACGTCCCCGAGGACGGCTACGCGCGGGTCAAGGGCAGCACCCCCGAGCAGGCGGTCCGGCCCCTCGTGGGGACGCTGGAGCAGGGCGGCGTCATCGACCCCGACGTGCTCTGGTCGTGTACGACGTGTGGCGCGTGCGTCGAGCAGTGCCCTGTCGACATCGAGCACGTCGACCACATCGTCGACATGCGCCGCTACCAGGTGCTGATCGAGTCCGCGTTCCCCAGCGAGGCCGGCGTGATGCTGCGCAACCTCGAGAACAAGGGCAACCCGTGGGGGATGAACAACTCCTCGCGCACCGAGTGGATGGAGGGCCTGCCCTTCGAGGTGCGGGTCGTCACCGACTCGATCCCGGACGACGTGGAGTATCTCTTCTGGGTCGGCTGCGCCGGTGCCCTCGAGGACCGCGCGAAGAAGGTGACTCGCGCCTTCGCGGAGCTGCTGCACACCGCGGGCGTGGAGTTCGCCGTACTCGGAGCAGGTGAGTCGTGCACCGGTGACCCCGCCCGCCGGCTCGGCAACGAGTTCGTCTTCCAGATGCTCGCGCAGCAGAACGTCGAGGTGCTCAACGGCGTCGGTGCCGGCCGCGAGAACGACGTTAAGATCGTGGCGACCTGCCCGCACTGCTTCAACACCCTCGCCAACGAGTACCCGCAGGTGGGCGGCCACTACGACGTCGTGCACCACACCCAGCTGCTCGGCAAGCTGGTCGAGGACGGCCACCTCGTGCCGGTCACGCCGGTCGACGAGAAGGTGACCTACCACGACCCGTGCTACCTCGGTCGGCACAACCGCGTCTACACGCCGCCGCGCGAGATCCTCAACGCCATCCCGGGCTTCCAGACCGCGGAGATGACGCGCTGCAAGGAGCGCGGCTTCTGCTGCGGTGCCGGCGGCGCGCGGATGTGGATGGAGGAGAAGATCGGCAAGCGCATCAACGTCGAGCGCACCGACGAGGCGCTGGCGACCGATGCCGACCTGATCTCGACGGCGTGCCCGTTCTGCATCGTGATGCTGTCCGACGCGGTCACCGCGAAGAAGCAGGACGGGTCGGCGAAGGAGAGCGTCCAGGTCCTCGACGTCTCGCAGATCCTGGCCCGGTCACTCGCCCCGAAGAAGGTGCCGGCGATGGCCGGCGGCGGCCACGTGACGACCACCGACGCCCCCGTCTCCCCGCCGACCCCCGAGGCGACCGCGGAGCCGACCGCGGAGCCGACCGCGGAGCCGACCGCGACCGAGGCTCCAACAGCGACCCCCGAGCCAGAGCCGGCCCCCGAGCCGACTGCGACTGCCGAGCCCGCCGAGGCGGCGACACCGGAGCCGTCATCCGCTGCGGAGCCGGCTGCGACACCGGAGCCCGCCGCCACCCCCTCCGCCGAGCCCAGCGCGGCGGAGATCACCTCGGACGTCACTGAGGAGGCGCCGGGACCGGTCGAGGCCACACCGGCCGAGACCGCCGGTGCCGACGAGGTGCAGCTGGCTCAGGAGGAGCCCGGCGACAACGAGCCGACGCCGCCGACGCCGTAGCTGCTCGGGCGCCCACCTCATCGGGCAGGGAATCGATCTTCTGATCTCGGACTCAGCGGGCGGACGCGCCGGCGCGTCCGCCCGGTCACTCCGAGATCAGCAGGTCAGGCGGGCTCGGCTGGCGTCAGGGCTGGGTCGGGGTGCGGCTGAAGCGCAGGTGGGAGCGCGACGGGGTGGGACCGCGCTGGTCCTGGTAGCGCGAGCCGTAGATCGACGAGCCATACGGATGCTCAGCCGGCGACGTCAGCGGCAGCACGCAGATCTGCCCGATCTTCATGCCGGGGTAGAGCTTGATCGGCAGGTTCGCGACGTTCGACAGCTCGAGGGTCACGTGCCCCGAGAAGCCCGGGTCGATGAACCCCGCCGTCGAGTGCGTCAGCAGCCCCAACCGCCCGAGCGAGCTGTTGTGCGTCGGCACGAAGGTGCGCCCGACCAGGAACATCCCGCTCGACGCCGCAACCTGGATGCACCGGACGGGCACCGTCGAGATCGGCCGTACGGCGACGACAGCTCGCGACGACGCCGGCAGCGCCACCGTCACCGCCCCGACAGGAGCGTCGGCGGCGTGCAGCCCGCCTCTTACCGGACCGCCAACGGCGGCCCCCACGCTCAACGCAACACGCTCATGACGTACGAGGTCCGGTAAGAGGCACGCGTGGCCTCCCGACATCTCTATCTCATGGTTCCACTCGCGGCCGGTCCGCAAGGTGGCGGCGAGCTGCTCCGTCGTACGCGCCGATCCGGAAAGTCCGCGGACGCGCTCGCCTTTCGTCCGCGTCACCCACAGGTGCGCCGCGTCAGCAACGAAGCGGCTGCCGTCCGACAGCAGCACCTCGTAACAAGGCCGGTCCGTCATGACGTCGGTGGCAGCCACCACCGCCGTCGGGTTCCCGTTCTCGTCGAAGACCTCGTCCCCCACCTCGAGGTGCTCCATCGTCGTCCAGCCCCAGGGCGTCGGCACCTCCGTGTCGACGGCCAGCGCCTTCCCCTCCAATCGCGCGGCGAGGTCGTGGCCGAGGGTGATGACCTCGAGGGTCGAGCCGAGGACGAACTCGCCCGGGTGCAGGATGAACGGCTCCTCCCCGTCCGGCTCGAGCAGCTCGGTCAGGTCGTCCTGCGCGACCGCCGGGTCGATGTGCGTGTAGCGGTGGTTGGCGAAGACCCGGAAGTACCGGTCCAGCCGGACGTCGACGCTGGACGGCTGGACCATGGCCTCGTCGTACGGCGCCAGGCCCATCCGTCCCGAGGCGAGGGCAGCCTTGAGGTCGCGGTCGCTCAGCAGCATGCGGGGACCCTATCGATCCGGTACGGCGGCGGGTGCCCGGCTAGTAACATCTCGTCCGAGCACCACGCGGGCGTAGTTCAGCGGCAGAACATCAGCTTCCCAAGCTGAGAACGCGAGTTCGATTCTCGTCGCCCGCTCCATTCCATATGGGCACCAACTCGACCTCCTCGTCGACAACGCGGCCAAACACGGAACAGGGACCGTCACGATCACCGTCAGCGTCCGCGGCCAAGTCATCTGCCTGGCTGTAACGGCCGACGCCAGTCGTGGCTGAGGACAACACCGGCTCAGGTTGGCTGACGCCGAACGTTCGGACATTGTCTGGCGTCAGCTTCCTCCAGGACGCCGCGAGCGAGATGCTCTACCCGGTGCTGCCGATCTTTCTCACGGTCACCCTCGGTGCGCCCGCGGCTGTTGTAGGCCTGGTCGAAGGCATTGCAGAGGGTGTCGCCTCGCTCACCAAGCTGATGTCCGGGCGTCTCGCCGACCGGCGCAGACGCAAGCCCCTGATCGCTGTCGGCTACGGCCTCGCTGCTGGCGGCAAGGTGCTGATAGCTCTCGCCAACGCGTGGCCGGTCGTGCTGGCCGGACGTGGCGTTGACCGCGTCGGCAAGGGGATTCGCGGCGCTCCACGAGACGCCTTGCTGATGGTCGACGTCCCAGTCAACAAGCGAGGACGGGTCTTCGGCTTCCACCGCGCAGCCGATACCGCCGGCGCCGTCGTCGGGCCAGCGCTGGGCCTTGGCCTGTACGAGCTTCTCGGTCACCGGCTTCGTCCACTGTTGATCATCGCCGTCGTGCCCGCAGTTCTGTCCGTGCTGCTTGTTGCGGTCGTGCGGGAAGGAGCCACATCCCCTCACCGACCGGAGACCGGGACTGCGAAGCCGGACATCGCCTCACCGGTGCAGCTGGGCCCTGGCCTGCGTCGGTTGCTGATGGTCTTGACGGTGTTCGGGCTCGTCAACTTCCCCGACGCCCTGTTGCTTCTTCGCGCCCATGACCTCGGCCTTTCGACCGCTGGCGTCATTGCTGCGTACATCGCGTACAACGCCGTGTACGCAATAGGCGCGTATCCGGCCGGAGCTCTGTCTGATCGGCTGCCGCGTCACCGGATCTTCGCCCTGGGACTGGTCTTCTTCGCCGTCGGTTATCTCGGCCTCGGCATGATCCGTACTCCCTGGCTGGTCTTCATCGTCCTTCCGCTCTATGGCGGGTTCGCCGCCTGCACGGACGGCGTGGGCAAGGCTTGGGTGTCCAGCCTCGCCGAGCCGGACCGTCAGGGCGGCGCGCAAGGGCTCTACCAGTCGCTATCGGGTGGAGCGATCCTCGCCGCGGGGCTCTGGGCCGGCCTGGCTTGGCATGGCGACGGGACCTTGCCCTTGCTCATCTCGGGGTTCACCGCCGCGGGCCTAGCTGCCGCGCTGTTCATCTTCGGTTCTGACCTTTCCCGGCCTCTCGCTGCGCGGTAAGCGGACGGGTCAGGGTGTGACGGTCGCGCTCATGATGTCGAGGTTGTACGGCGCGGGGCTCGACACGCCTGTCCATGTCAGCTGGGCGCTGTTCGCGAGCGAAGCGATGCCGTTGTAGTCCCCGACGAAGGGCCGGAAGCTCGAACCGCTGGGGACGCCCCACGCCGACGGATCGAAGCCGGTCGGGCTCACGCGGGCGCTCTTCCACGTCTTCCCGCCATCGGTGCTGCCGGCATAGGTGAGATCGACCAGCTTGTTGCTGCTGTAGCCGCGGTCGTAGAACGACACGTCGAGCCGGCCGGACGCGGCGCTGCTCAGCTGCGCCTGGAACTGGTCGCCCATCGAGGCCGCGACGACGGCCGGAGCCGACCAGTGGGCCAGGTCGCCGGCCGCCGCGGACTGGAGGTAGACCTGCGCGAGCGGGCCCTTGATGTCGGCGTACAGGACGTAGAGCCGGTTGTTGGCCGCGTCGAATGCCGGGACGGGATAGCTGCCGCCGGCCCGGAACGCCCCGCCGCTGATGTTGAAGCACGACGGCGGGAACAGGCAGACCGGGTTGGTGAACAGCGCGAACTGCTGCGGGGTGGACCAGGTGGCAGTGCCGGCCGCGAGCTTGCTGACGTACAGCGCCGTGCCCTTGCCGCCCTGGATGCCGTTGTCAAACGTCAGGTAGGCGTTGCCGGCCGGGTCGGTCACGATCTGCTGGTCCTGGTCGTTGCGCACCGAGCCGCTCGTGACCTGCGAGACCGTGAACGAGTTGCCGCCGTTGGTGCTGACGGCGACGTTGACCGGCGAGTGCGTGCCGTTGCCGTTGAACTGCGCCCACGTCACGTAGACCGTGCCGTTGGTCGGGTCGACGGTGATGGACTCGTGGTCGGCGAACTGGCCGTTGGACCCCTTCGACGGACCGTTGCCGGTGCCGGTCGAGACCTGCGTCAGTCCGCTGTGCTGCCAGGTCCGGCCTCCGTCGTACGAGCGGTTGAGCAGCATCGCCATCTGGAACGGCGGCGTGAAGTTGAACGCCTGGCAGACGAAGTAGGCCGTCTTGCCGTCCGGGCTGAACGCGATGGCCGGGTCGCCTCCGGCGTCGTACGCGCCGGTACCGGGGACGTTCGGGTCGTTGGTGTACTTCGTGATGCCTGGCAGGAACCCGTTCGGCAGCGTCGCCGTCCAGGTGCGGCCGCCATCGAAGCTGGCATTCACCGCACACCCGTCGTTGTAGTTCCAGTCGTTGGCCCCGGTGATCATGTTCTTCGGGTTCGTCGGGTTCACCGCTAGAGGTGTCTCGTTCTGCGAGAGCACGTCGCCGGACGGGCTCGACTGCGACACGTTCACGACACGCACCGAGGCCCCGGCGGCCGCCGAGTTCGCGGTCGGCGCCGCCAGCACAAGCGCTGTTGCGAAGGCACATCCGGCGGTGAGCAGCAGCGGTCGGCGCATCACGAGCTCCACAGGTAGCAGCGAGAGCCGAAGGTAACCGCCCGCCACCCATGACCGCGCTACCCCGTCGTACCCCCCGAGGATCACCCATACGGGTGACCTGAGATGCGGTCGCACCGGTCGAGACCAGACAACGTGGCGGAACGCGTCCGGGTTGCCAGCGTGCCCCGCAGTCTTCGTACCGCGTCCGATCTGGACGCGGCGCTGGACGCTGGCCTGCTGGAGGTCGCCTACCAGCCGGTGCTGTCGCTCGTCACCGGGCAGGTCGTCGCCGCCGAGGCGCTCGCCCGGCTCCGCGACCGCGAGACAGGTGAGCTCCGCGCTCCTGACACGTTCATCCCGTTGGCTGAGGCGACCGGACGCATCGCCCGGATCGACCGCATGGTCCTCGAGCTCGCCGTCCCCCTGGCGGTCGAGTGGCGCGCGTCGATGCCGGGCCGGCCGTTCAGCGTGGGCGTCAACGTCTCCGTCGTCGGGCTGGCCGACCCGGCGCTGGCGACCTTCATCGACCGGGTCTGCGCGGAGGCAGGCCTGCCCTGCGACGCCCTCGTCATCGAGGTGACCGAGACAGTGCTGAGCCGGCCTGGGTCAGGCCACGAGCGGGTGCTGCACGACATCCACGCACTGGGCTGCAACGTGACGATGGACGACTTCGGCACCGGCTACTCCTCCCTGTCGCACCTGATGCGCTTCCCGGTCGACGGCATCAAGATCGACCGGCACTTCGTGTGGGAGATCGGCGGCACCAGTCGCGGCGCGAAGCTCCCAGGCGCCCTCGTCCAGCTCGGCGCCCAGCTCGGGCTGCACGTCGTCGCCGAGGGCGTCGAGACGGCAGCGCAGGTCGCGGTCCTTCAGCGGGCCGGCTGCCCGTTCGCCCAGGGCTTCCTGTTCGCCAGGCCGCTGCCCCCGGAGGAGCTGACGGCCTTCCTTCGTGCCAACGCCGCCGGCGTCCCCCTTCCCCGGAGTGAGACGCCATGACCCCCGCCATCAACGAGCTGCGCCGCCGGGCCCGCATCATGCGGCGCATCCGGGTCCTGATCGCTGTGCTGATCCCGATCGAGATGTCGCTCTACGTCGCCCCGCCCCGGGTGGCCTCAGCACTGCACCCGGTCGAGACGTCCCTGCTGCTCGTACCGGCGGTCCTGTTCATCGTCGCGCTGTCCGCTGCCGTGCACCGCCGGTCCTCCGACCCGGTGGCGCTCATGCGCTGGGGCCGCGTCGAGCTCGCCGCAGACGCGGTGGTCGCCCTCGCCATCCTGAACGTGTTCGCCTTCGACCAGTTCTCCTCGATCTGGACGGTCCTCGTCATCGTCGTCCTGGAAGGCGCCTTCCGGGAGAGCCTGCGCGGCGCCATCACGACCTGGGCCGCCACCGGGCTGGTCTACGCAGGCATCCAGATCCACGCGGCGCAGGTCTTCCCGACGACCGCCCCCCTGGACGCCGGCTCGATCATCTTCCGCGCCCTCGTGGTGGGTGTCGTCGCCGTCGTCGCCGGGCAGCTGGCGTCACAGCTCGAGGCTGCAGTGGAGCGGCACCGCCGCAGCGAGATCGCGCTGGCCGAGCAGTACGACGACCTGCGCCTGATCGGCCGGGTCAGCAGGGCCATCGCGGCCGGACCGGAAGCGAGGCTCGACGTCTGCCAAGCGGTGGCAGAGCTCAGCGGCGCCGAGGTCGTGATGCTCTACGAGCCCACCAAGGACGGCCTCCGTGGCACCGCCGTCGCCGGCTGCCCGTTGGAGGCGCTGCCGGTGCTGGTCTTCGACGACCCGATCAGCGGCACCGTCGAGGCTTTCCGGACCAGGACCCGCGTCCACCGGCGCGTCGCCAGACTGCCGAAGGCGGTGGCCGAGACGGCGGACTTCCCGGTCGCCTCGGTGACGTCGACGACGTTCGTGCCCGTCCTGCGGGACGACCGCCCGATCGGCGTGCTGGTCCTCGCCTTCAACCACGAGCTGCGCGAGCTTCCAAACCGTGTCGCCCTCGCTCTCGATGTCATGGCGGAGGAGGCCGCGGTCGCCATCGCCCGAGCTGACGCGGCCGTCCTGCTCGTCGACCAGGCCCGGCGCGATCCCCTCACCGGGCTGGTCAACCGGCGCGGCTGGGAGGAGACCCTGCAGGCCGAGATGTCGCGCGCCAAGCGGAGCCGCGCGCCGCTGTCGATGCTGATGCTCGACCTGGACGGGCTCAAGGCCTTCAACGACACCCACGGCCACCAGGCCGGCGATGCGCTCATCGCCGCCGCGGCGCGGGCCTGGGAGTCGCGACTGCGGCCGACGGACGTGCTCGCTCGCTTCGGCGGTGACGAGTTCGCCGCCCTGCTTCCGGGTTGCGACGAGACCACTGCGCTCCGGGTGGCAGAGGCACTGCTGCAGGGGCTGCCGCCCGGTGCGTCCTGCACCGCAGGCATCGCCGAGTGGGACGGCACGGAGACCGGCGCGGCCTTGGTTTCGCGCGCGGACGCGGCGCTGTACGACGGCAAGCGGGCCGGTGGCGGTCGTGCCGTTCACGCGACGGGAACGATCCCGGCGCAGCGCGTGCACTCAGACGAGCGCACGTCCGCCTGACGGGCAACGCCGCCGTACGACGGCCTGCTGCACGCCGGCCCGGTGGGCTACGGGCGCAGGGAGATCACGACCCCCGCGTGACCGGTACGGCTGGCCGGTCCCACCCCCACGACATGGCCGCTGAAGACGTAGCTGCCAGGCGCGAGCGAGCCAGGCGGGTAGAGCATGCTCGACCAGCCGGCGGAGGCGCCCACGCCGGGGGAGGTGAAGCTGTCACCCCCGCCGGACAGGCAGGGCTCGTCCGCCGCCGGACCGGTCTGCAGGCACAGCTCGGCTTCCTCCGCCTGCTGCAGGTCGCCGCCGCTGCCCCCGCCGATCACGACGAGGTCCGTGCGCCGCACCGTGCCCAGCGGCCCGGACCAGCTGTCGAAGACCTGCGCGCCCCCGGCCATCGTCCGCGTCACCGGATGGACCGGACCCGCCGTGCGCAGGCGGCGCGCGTGCGTCGCGCCCAGGACCTGCAGGTGCACCGACTGGCGCCCGGTGCCGAGGAGGGTGAGTCGGTAGCGGCCGGCCGGCAGCTTGCTGTGACCGAAGTCGGCCAGCTCGACGTCGAGGGCATGGTCGAAACCGGGCGCGTTCTGCAGCAGCACACCGCCGACGACACGGCCGCCGGGCAGACGCTGAATGGCGACCCCGCCGACCGCACCGTCCGGGCCGGGCACCCGCGGTTCGGCGAAGAAGGGGTAGGCGACGTCCAGACCGCCACTGCCGACGGTGATCGTGACCGACTGCCCACCGCGGCCCGAGACCAGCAGCTCGGCCGACGGAGCGGCGGATGCGGAGACCACCGAGGTCAGCACCGCAAGGACGGCCACGCCCGCGGCCAACCGGATCCGGTTCACCTGCGGGGGGTTCGACAGCACCCGCGGCGTCCCTGCGCGGCAGACGGGTGAAGCAGTGCTTGCAAAAGTTACCGGTGGGTAGCATCCTCGTTGTTACTGGCGGGTATTCCGTCCCCGGTCCGCCGTTTCGCCCGCAGCCCTGCATCCTCGCCCGACAGGAGAGCCCGAGCACCCATGGGTCACTACAAGAGCAACCTTCGCGACATCGAGTTCAACCTGTTCGAGGTCTTCGGCGCGGACAAGACGCTGGGGCAGGGCCCCTACAGCAACCTCGACAAGGACTCGGCCGGCGACATCCTCAGGGAGATCCAGCGCCTGAGCGAGAACGACCTCGCGGCCAGCTTCGTCGAGGGCGACCGCGTCCCCCCCGTCTTCGACAAGGACACCGGCGAGGTCACGCTTCCGCCGAGCTTCATCCGGAGCTACGCGACCTACCGCGAGGGCGGCTGGGACCGGTTCCCGCTGAGCGAGGCGCTCGGCGGGCTGGGCGCTCCCCCGTCGCTGCTGTGGGCGGTGAGCGAGATGATCCTCGGCGCCAACCCGGCGATCTACATGTACTCCAGCGGGCCGGCCTTCGCGCAGATCCTGCACAGCAACGGCACCGCTGACCAGAAGCGCTTCGCCGAGCTGGCGATCGAGCGCGGCTGGGGCGCCACCATGGTCCTGACCGAGCCAGACGCCGGTTCCGACGTCGGCGCCGGGCGGGCCAAGGCGATCCAGCAGGCCGACGGCAGCTGGCACATCGAGGGCGTGAAGCGCTTCATCACCAGCGCCGAGTGGGACTGGCCGGAGAACATCTTCCACCTGGTCCTCGCCCGCCCCGAGGGCGTTCCCGGTGCGGGAGGCCCTGGCACCAAGGGGCTTTCGCTGTTCCTCGTTCCGAAGTTCCTCGTTAACGAGGACGGCAGCATCGGCGAGCGCAACGGCGTCTACGTCACCAACGTCGAGAAGAAGATGGGCCTGAAGGTCTCCACGACCTGCGAGCTGACCTTCGGCGAGAAGCACCCCGCCATCGGCACCCTCGTCGGCGACGTCCACGACGGCATCGCGCAGATGTTCCAGGTGATCGAGTACGCCCGGATGATGGTCGGCACCAAGGCGATCTCGACCCTGTCGACCGGCTACCTCAACGCCCTCGACTACGCCAAGCAGCGCGTGCAGGGCGCCGACATGACGCAGATGACCGACAAGACCGCGCCGCGGGTGACGATCACCAGCCACCCGGACGTGCGCCTGATGCTCATGCGCCAGAAGGCCTGGGCCGAGGGCATGCGCGCGCTGGTGCTCTACACCGCGACCGTCCAGGACCAGGTGGAGCTGTCGGCGCACGCCGGCCTGGTCGACGACCTCGCCGTACGCCTCAACGACCTGCTGCTGCCGATCGTGAAGGGCTACGGCTCGGAGAAGGCCTACGAGCTGCTCGCGACGTCGCTGCAGATCTTCGGCGGCTCCGGCTTCACCCAGGACTACCCGATCGAGCAGTACATCCGCGACGCGAAGATCGACACCCTCTACGAGGGCACCACCACCATCCAGGGCATGGACCTGTTCTTCCGCAAGATCGTGCGGGACAAGGGGCAGGCTCTGGGCAAGCTGGCTGCGGACATCCAGGACTTCGCCAAGGGCGACGCCGGCAACGGCGCGCTCGTCAAGGAGCGCGAGCTGCTCGCCAAGGCGCTCGAAGACGTCCAGGGCATCGTCAACCACATGGTCAACGACCTCATGGGCTCGGTCGACGAGACCCGCAACGTCTACAAGGTCGGCCTCAACACGACGCGGGCGCTGATGGCGCTCGGCGACGTCGTCGTCGGCTGGCTGCTGCTGCGCCAGGCGGCTGTCGCGCTCGACAAGCTCGATGGCGCGACCGGCAAGGACAAGGCGTTCTACGAGGGCAAGGTCGCATCAGCCCGCTGGTTCGCCGCCACCGTCTTCCCGGAGCTCACCGCGAAGCGCGCGATCGCCGAGGCCACCGACCTGTCGCTCATGGACCTCGACGAGGCAGCTTTCTAGCCGAGAAAAGGGACAGGCAGGACGTCTTGCCCGGCTCACCCGGATGGCCGTGTGTTGCCGTGGTGACGGAGGGTAGATCTCTCGGCGAGCGCGACAACGGGTCGCGCACGGCAACGGAGGAACTCCCATGGGCATCGGCGTCAGCGTCTTCCTGCTCGCGCTCGGCGCGATCCTCGCCTTCGCGGTCCACGCCACGGTCAACGGCCTCGACATCAACACCATCGGTGTGATCCTCATGGTCTGCGGCGCCATCGGCCTGGCCATGACCATGCTCGTGTTCGGCCGCCGCGACCGCGTCGGTGCCGGCGTCGTCGAGGACCGCGTGGTCACCCGCGAGCGCGACGTCTACTAGACCCCCCCCTCGGCCCCCCGGGCCCGGCTTCCCCCCGAAGCCGGGCCTGAGGCGTGTCTGGGGCAGGACAGGCTCGTTGTACGGCGAAGAAGACAGCAGTCCCCTCGCCTCAGGAGCCGTTCATGCGCAAGGCCGTCGTCGGTGTCCTCTGCTCGGCAGCCGTGGTGACGCTCATCGCCCAGACATCCTCGGCCGCTCCGGCCGGCCCGCGCTTCGGTGCGCCCGTGCAGCTCACCATCGACAAGTACGCCGGGGGCTACGAGCCGAGTATCACGATCGACCGGTTCAACAACGTCGTCGTCACGGCGCACAAGCAGAACCACACCCTCGTCGCGTCCCCCGACAGCCGCGCCGTCGCCGGCGTACGCAGTCAGTCCTGGCTCTGGACCTCCAAGGACGGCAAGACGTTCACCGACCTGCCCGGCCTCACGCCGCTGCAGGAGCAGAACATGGAGTTCGGCGACGAGGGCGACCTCGCCGCAGACGAGGCCGGACACATCTACTTCGTCGACACCAACGTCACCGACAACTCCTTCAGCCGCTACAAGGCCACCGGCAACGGCCAGCTCGCCCTGGAGACGACCCGCCCGATCGGACCCTTCGGTGAGCCGGTGGACGACCGCCCGTGGATCGCTGCGCACGGCAACGGCGTCGTGATGTACATCGGCAACCAGGGCGACAAGGTCAGCTACCCGGGCGGCACGCTGCAGGGCGGCGACGGTGACGCCTACGGCCCGGGCCGCTACACGGTCTACATGTCGTACGACGCAGGCAACACGTTCGACCCGCTCGGCATCACCCTCGCCGACTCCGGCTGGTGCCGGCCGGCGGCCGACCACCGCAAGGGCAGCAAGCTGCTCTACGTCCTGTGCACCAACGACGGCGGTGCCGACGACACGACGACCAACGCCGGCGACCCTGGCTACGCCAAGGGCACGCTGTGGAGCTACGTCAGCAAGGACGACGGGAAGACCTGGCAGCGGTTCCGGATGGGCGGCTACGACGCTGCCGACAAGATCTCGACGTACCCGTCAGTGACCATCGCCAAGGACGGCACCATCTACGCGCTCTACAACCACTCGACGACCCAGCACACGCAGGTGATCCCGGGCGCCGAGGTGCCGGAGACGACGATCGACGACCCGGTCGACTCGCACCTGCACCTGTACACCAGCAAGGACGGCGGGAAGACCTGGACCGACCGCGAGGTCACCCCCGCGAAGGGCATCATCCGCTACAGCTGGGTCGACGTCGCCTCCGACGGCACCCTCGGCATCGCCTACTACTACCGGCCCAACACCGCGAGCGACTGGTACGTCTACGCCGCGACCGCCAAGCCCGGCAAGGCGTTCATCGCCTCGAAGGTGAGCCAGGAGAAGATCGCGAGCAAGGACTACGGCTCGGCGTTCGGTGACTTCTTCCAGATCGCCTTCGGCCCGGACAACAAGCTCAACGTCGTGTGGACCTCGCAGAACACCGACCTCATCGCCGAGGGCCTCAACACCGACATCTTCTTCGCCAGGCAGAAGTAGCCGACGGCCTAGCGGCGGAGGCCGGGGCCGGCGAGCTGGCGGACCGCGACGCCTTGCGCGTCGGACGCGGCCTGACCCTTCGACAGCGTGCGTCCGTCAGCGGTGATGCAGCCCTTGGTGCAGGTGTCCACCTCTGTGGCCCAGGCCTGACCGCTGGGGGCGATCACGACGTCGAGGAAGTCGAACATCCCCGCGCAGCGGTTGAGGCAGACCCCACGGTGCACCGGGTCCTTCAGCGCGTTGGCCGTCGCCGAGTGGAAGATCGGCTGGTCGGCGAGGGCGTTGTCGCTGACGGCGACGTAGTAGTTCCAGGGCCGGGACGCCTTCGCGGAGTCGGGGTCCGTCGTCCCGGGGAAGGTGATCGCGACGTGCCCCGGATTGCTGGCGTCGATGCTCGGGAAGTTGACGGCGCGCATCCCGGGCGGTGAGACGAGCATCGCTGGGCCGAAGGACTTGCCGTGGTTGCGGGAGACGGCCATGTACGGCAGCTGGGTGTCGGCCGACCACCACAGGTAGTAGATGTTGCCGGCGCTGTCAGAGGCGACCGAGGCCTGGTTCCCGGCGATGCCGACCCGGCTGACCTGGGACTGCCGCCAGGTCGTGCCACCGTCCTCGGACACCGCGAGCCACGGCTTGCCGCACCAGCCACGCGGCAGGTACAGCCGGCCGGCCGGGTCGGTGACGATGTGGCCGTGCAGGCCGCCGCAGAAGCCGGGGGCGCCGCTGCTGGAGCCGTCCTGCGCCTCCTGCACGCCGGCGAACGCCGGCGTGCCGGTCGCCGTGAACGTGGTGCCGCCATCGGTGCTGCGGGCGCACTGGGAGTCGCCTACCTTGTTGACGCAGTAGTAGAGGACGTTGGGGTAGCCGTTGGTCGTGATCCCGGGCGGCGGGTTGCCCGCCACGATCGTCTGGTGGTCGTCGACCGGCATCTCGCACGCGAACGGGTTGCCGCGACTCCACGTCTTGCCCTGGTCGTCGGACCACTGCAGCACCGAGCAGCCGACGGTGAGGTCGTCGCTGAAGACGCGCCCGGTCTCGTTGTCGACGTACATGTACGGGTCGAGGGTCGTCGGCGGGAACGTGAGGCCGGCCACGATGGGGCTGACGTCCTTCCAGCTCTTGTCGCCGTCGTACGACGCGTAGATGCGCGTCTGCGGCGTTGCCGGTGACAGGCCGTCGAAGTCGGCCGCGACCATGAACGCGTTGCCCTGCTTGGTGACGCCCAGCGTCGGCTCGGCTGCCCTGCGGCCGATGTACGTCGCAGCCAGCACCAGCGGGTCGGTGTCGCGAACGGCCTTGGTGGAAGGGACCTTCACCGGCGGCGCCGCACCGATCGGGATCGTGAAGCCGGAGGGGTGCGCGGCCGAGCCGTAGTAGACCCGCAGGTCCTGCGATGCGTCGACGTAGGTCGGGTCGACCTGGATGAGCAGCTTCTTGCTGACCGCGCCCTTGACGTCGACCACGGAGTGGATCAGCTGCGGCGCATTGCCGAAGGCGGCGATCTCGACGCCGTTGGTGCCGATGACCTTCTCGGCCTTGGTGCCGGGATCCGCGATCACGCTGACCGTGGCGTTGGCACCACCCAGGCCGGAGGCGGCGTCCAGCGTTGCCCACCACCAGTCGAGGGCGATGCGGCCCTGGATCTTGCCCGTGTAGGACGCCGCCCACGTGGCGTCGCCCTGGTTGCCCGTCAGGACGACCGGGCTGGTCGTCTGGCTGCTGTCGCTGGCGGCCGTCGGCTTGGTCCTGCCGAAGCTTGCCGTCGGCGAGCCGCTGACCCGGCCGATGTCGTCGTTGCTCCCGCCCGTGAACCAGTACTGCACCGAGGGGATCTTCACCGGGGCGGCCGGCCGGTAGTAGGCCGCCTGGTAGGCCTGCACGGCGCCACCCCGCACCGGCTTCGGACCGGCGGCCGCTGTTGCCGGCTGGAGCGCCGCCGTCAGCCCGGCCGCTGCGAGGACGGTGACGACAAGAAGCAAGCGGATCGAGCTGGGTCGTGCACGCACAGGCACCTCACGGGTCGACGTCCCCGCCCTCTTCGACGGGTGCCCGCAATGTCCTGCTCGTCCTAGCTTCGGGTGCCCGCCAGCACGATGAGCTCGTGCCGCGACTCCGGCGTCACGGCCCGGTAGAACGCGCGCTCGAGGGCGCGGCGCGTCACGCGGGCAGCACGGTCTTGGCTCTGGCGGTGCATCAGGGTGCGCATCCGACTCATGGTCGGCTCCTTCGTCGTGTCCGATGTGTTTCCACCACGTACAACGACGTCCAGACCACTGCCATGCCGACGGGCGGTGTCTGTTGCGTCACCCCGCCGTTAAGACCAGGCCAGCGCCGTCGCGGGGTCGGAGAGCACGCGCGCGATGTCGGACAGGAACTGGGACCCGAGCTGCCCGTCGACGTTGCGGTGGTCGAACGACAGCGCGAGCTGCGTCACCTGCCGCACCGCAATCTCGCCGTCCACGACCCACGGCGTCGGGCGCACGGCACCGAAGCACAGGATCGCGGACTCACCCGGGTTGAGGATCGGCGTGCCGTTGTCGACGCCGAACGTCCCGACGTTGGTGATCGTGATGGTGCCGCGCGCCATGTCGGCCGGGGAGGTCTTGCCCTCCCGCGCCGTCGCCGTCAGCTGCTGCAGCGACTGCGCGAGCTCGGGCAGCGAGAGCTGGTCGGCATCCTTGATGTTGGGCACGAGCAGCCCACGCGGCGTCGCGGCCGCGATGCCCAGGTTGACGTACTCCTTGACGACGATCTCCTGTGCCGTCTCGTCCCAGGTCGCGTTGATCTCCGGGTTGCGCTTCACCGCGAGCAGCAGCGCCTTGGCCACCAGCACCAGCGGTGTCACCTTGACCCCGGCGAACTCCGGCAGGGCCTGCAGCTTCGTGCGCAGCTCCATCGTCGGCGTCATGTCGAGGGTGATGAACTCGGTGACGTGGGGCGCGGTGAACGCGCTGCCGACCATGGCAGCTGCCGTCATCTTGCGGACGCCCTTGATGGGGATGCGCTGCTCACGGGTCGCCGGGTCGTAGGCCGGGATCGCACGCAGTGGCGCCACCACCGTCGCTTCCGCGGCCTGCGGGCCGCCGGACTGGGCAGCGGCCGTCTCCACGTCGCCGCGGGTGACGCTGCCGTTGCGTCCTGTCGGCACGACGGTTGCCAGGTCGACGCCGAGGTCCTTCGCCAGCTTGCGCACGGGTGGCTTGGCCAGGACCGTCACCGCACCCGCCCGGCGGCCGAGGGTGGCCGCGGCGGCTTGTCCCACTGCGGCCGCGGACACGCGTGCTGCCGTGGCGGGCGGCGGCGGAGGTGCGGCCGGTACGACGGGGGTCACGTGCGTGGCATGACTGCTGTCGCTGCGGGCCCGGCGCTTGGCCGTGACCGACTTCGGGCCGTAGCCGACGAGCGTCGCCGTACGCCCGCCCGGTCCGACCTCACCGATGAGAGCGCCCAACGGCCCCGACTCGTCACTCGTCGCAGCAGCGTGCAGGCCCGGCTCGACGAAGCCTTCCGCCGGCGGCTTGGGCACCATGTCGCCGATCTCTGGGTGCTCTGCATCAACCGATGCCGTCCCGACCGGGTCGAGCGGGCCGGCACCGGGCTCGGTGTCGAAGGTGATGATCGGAGCGCCGACGTCGACGGTCTCGCCGGCGGCGTGGTGGATCTCGTGCACGACACCGGCGTACGGCGACGGCACCTCGACGGCGGCCTTGGCGGTCTCCACCTCGACGATGGGCTGGTTGAGCTTGACCTCGTCGCCGGGCTTGACCATCCACTGCAGGATCTCGCCCTCGGTCAGTCCCTCACCGAGGTCGGGCAGCCTGAACTGCTTCAGTCGCGACATCGCTCAGTACCCCAAGCTGCGGTCGACGACGTGCAGGACGCGGTCGAGGTCAGGGAGGTACTCCTCCTCGACCCGGGACGGCGGGTAGGGGATGTCGTAACCGGTCACGCGCAGCACCGGCGCCTCCATCTCGTAGTAGAGCTCCTCGCTGACCCGCGCCGCGATCTCGGCGCCGAGCCCGACGAACGACGGCGCCTCGTGCACGATGACGAGCCGCTTGGTCCGGCGTACGGACTCCAGCACCGTCGGGAAGTCCAGCGGCGACAGCGAGCGCAGGTCGACGACCTCGAGGGAGCGGCCGTCCTCCTCCGCCGCAGTCGCGGCGTCCATGCAGGTCTTCACCATCGGGCCGTACGCGACCAGCGTCGCGTCGGTGCCGGGCCGCACGACGCGCGCCCCCCACAACGCGTCGGGCGCCATGGTCGGGTCGACCTCAGCCTTCTCCCAGTAGCGCCGCTTGGGCTCGAAGAAGATGATCGGGTCATCGCTGGCGATGGCCTGCTGGATCATGAAGAAGGCGTCGACCGGGTTGGAGCAGCTGACGACCTTCAACCCGGCCGTGTGCGCGAAGTACGCCTCGGGCGACTCGCTGTGGTGCTCCACCGCGCCGATGCCGCCACCGAACGGGATGCGGATGACGACGGGCATCTTCAAGGCACCGCGCGAGCGGGAGTGCATCTTGGCCAGCTGGCTGACGATCTGGTCGTACGCCGGGTAGACGAAGCCGTCGAACTGGATCTCGCAGACCGGCCGGTAGCCGCGGATCGCCAGGCCGATGGCCGTGCCGATGATCCCGGACTCCGCCAGCGGCGTGTCGAAGACGCGGTCCTCGCCGAAGTCCTTCTGCAGGCCGTCGGTGACCCGGAAGACGCCGCCGAGCTTGCCGATGTCCTCGCCCATCAGGACGACCTTCGGGTCGGCCTCCATGGCCAGCCGCAGGCCCTCGTTGAGGGCCTTGGCCATCGTCATCTGCGCCATCAGGCGTGCGCTCCCTCGGAGAAGCCGGCCAGGTAGGTGCGGAACGCG
Organism: Actinomycetota bacterium; assembly: GCA_032230005.1. GTDB lineage: Bacteria > Actinomycetota > Actinomycetes > Mycobacteriales > SCTD01 > RYN-124. Next base: position 18,415 of record JAVXVI010000425.1, read on the forward strand.
TCCTGCTGCTGCTGGAGCAACGGCGTCTGCTCGGCGTACACGATGTCGAACATCGCGGACGCATCAGGATCGGGCATCGCCAGGCACTCCCTGCGGATCCTGGCGGCGAGCTCGTCGGCCTCGGCCTCGATCCCCTCGAAGAACGACGCGTCGACGATCTGCTGCTTGTAGAGGAACGCCTTCATCCGCTCGAGCGGGTCCTTCAGCTTCCATGCCTCGAGCTCAGTGGCAAGCCGGTAGCGCGTCGGGTCGTCGGACGTGGTGTGCGCTCCCATGCGGTAGGTGAAGGCCTCCACCAGCGTCGGGCCCTGACCGGTCCGGGCGTCGTCGAGTGCCTTGCGGGTGACCGCGTAGGTCGCGAGGACGTCGTTGCCGTCGACGCGGACGCCTGGGAAGCCGAAGCCCCGGGCGCGCTGGTAGAGCGGGATGCGCGTCTGGTTGGCCGTCGGGGTGCTGATGCCCCACTGGTTGTTCTGGCAGAAGAAGACGAGCGGCGCGTTGTAGACGCTCGCCCAGACGAAGGCCTCGTTGACGTCACCCTGGCTGGACGCGCCGTCCCCGAAGTAGGCGATGCACGCCTCGCCGGTGTCCGCGTCGCCCATGGCGCCGTCCTTGATGATGCCCATGGCGTAGCCGGTCGCGTGAAGCGTCTGTGAGCCGATGACGATCGTGTAGAGCTGGAAGCGCTTCTCGTGCGGGTCCCAGCCGCCGTTGTCCACGCCGCGGAACAGCCCCAGCAGCCGCAGCGGGTCGACGCCGCGGCACCACGCGACGCCGTGCTCGCGGTAGGTCGGGAAGGCGAAGTCGCGATCGCGCAGCGCCCGGCCGGACCCGACCTGCGCCGCCTCCTGGCCCAGCAGGGCGGCCCAGATGCCCAGCTCGCCCTGCCGCTGCAACGCGGTCGCCTCGACGTCGATGCGGCGGACGAGCACCAGGTCGCGGTAGAAGCCGCGGTACTCCTCGTCCGTCAGGTCGATGTCGTAGTCGGGGTGGGAGACGCGTTCGCCCTCAGGGGTCAGCAGCTGGACGAGCTCAGGCCCCGCCGTCGTGCTCGAGGCGACCGGCGTGGTCTCGGTCGTCGGCGCTAGCGGGCTGTCCTTGACGGACACGGGTGTTCTCCTCGTGCGCTCGGGCGCAGCCTCCGGGGTCACCGGTTGCTGCACGGGGGCGGGCCGGCGCACCGGCGCCCGCGGGGTGTGCGGGACGCACCGGGGCGACCGGAGCGGTTCCATGGTGTCAGACGTCCGGCCCGGCTGGTGACCTGCGTCTCAGGCAGATTTCCGTACGACGGGAGCGCGGCCCGTCAGGAGTGGGAGTGCCGGGCGCCGCCGTGCTGCTTGCCGGTGCGCTTGGCCCCGGCCTTGGCGTGGTGCTTGGTCGCCTTCTTGGTCGCGTGCTTGGTTGCGTGCTGGTTCGCCTGCTTGGTCGCGTGCGCCTCGTGCTTGGCCGCCTTCTGCGCGGCCTCGGCTGCCTTCTTCGCCGCTCTGTTCGAGACGTCGGCTGCCTTCAGCGCAGCCTTGACGGCCTTGCGCTCGGCCTTGTCGGCCTGCCGCACGTCGCTGGCGTCCTCGCTGGCGGCCTCGTTCGCGTCCCGGCGCAGCGCCGGCGGCGTGACCACGACGGTCGGCGGCACCGGAGCGGTGACCGGCGGCGTGAAGGGCACAGCCACCGGCAGCGCTGCGGGGACCGCTGGGGCGGTCACCGGAGCTCCGAGGGCCGGTACGACGTGCAGCAGGCGCAACGGCGAGCTGGCGGTCCGGTCGGTCCGCGGAACAGGCCGGGCCGGGCCGGCGCTCCGCAACGGGCGGGGCGGAGAAAGGACGACGACGCCGGGGGCCGCCGCCAGCGGCGGCGAGGTCGGCAGCGGCGGCACGGAGGCCGGCGACGGCGCGACGGCGGAGGTCCCGGAGACGACCAGGAACGCCGTGCCGGCCGAGGCAAGGGCGATCAGGCCGCCGGTCGCGGCGACCAGGACCAGGCGGTTGGGGCCGACGAGGGTGGTGATGCGACGGGGACGCGCTGTCATCGCACCTCCTCCGCCGAGCGACCCGACTGCTCGAGCACTGCCCACAGTATGCCACGGAACGTGTCCAGCCAATCACGCTGGGTGGCGATTTGTCCGATGCAATGCGGCAAGTTCGCCCGGAAAGCGCCGATTCCTGCTCCGGCGCCCGCGTCCGGCGGCTCAGCCGCCGCTCTCGGCACGTTCCTTCACCCGCGCCAGCGTGTGCTCGATGCTGCGACCCGTGTAAGCGTGCCGATCGCCGACGCCGGTAGCCGCGAGCCCGATCCCATCCATGAGCCGGCCGCGACGGTCCTGCCAGGTCTCGGTGACGGTGCATCCGCCCGCACCGCGGGGAGTGACGTCGTACGTCCATCGGGAAACGGCCAGGCCCAGACTGCTCACGTCGAAGGCGAACGTGCGGCCCGGATCGCACGCCGTCACCTTCACCGTGGTGCTCCAGCGGCGCCAGCCGCGCCGGTTGGCGCCGCGGAACCGGGCGCCGAGGGCGGGCCCGGTCGCACCGCGCAGCCAGCTGCCGCCGCGGTTCTCGGGACTGAGCTCACCCATCCGCGGCAGGTCGCTGACCAGCTCCCAGACCGTGTCCGGCGGGGCGTCGACGTCGATGCTGCGCGTCACGGTGGGTCGGTCCGAGCCGTTCATGGCGGCACGCTAGCCCCGTCGCAGCCGCCGCGGAGGCGACATGTCTGTGTTGACAGGACCATGTCAGGATCGAGGTCATGACAGTGCGTCGCCTGCTCGTTTCGCTGCTGTTGGTGCCGTGGCTCGCCGCGTGCGCAACGAGTGACCCCTCGACGGTGGCCGAGCCGCCGGCCTCCACAGCGGCGTCCGCGTCGGCGACTGGCGACGCCGGATCCGGACCCACCGCCGTCGCCTCAGCCGTTGCGAGTGACACGGCGCAGCAGACGATCAGCTTCACCGTGGCGAAGAAGAAGGTCACCGGTGACACGGGCCGGGTGAAGGTCAAGCTCGGCACGAGGCTGCGCATCACGGTCCTGTCCGACACCGCCGAAGAGATCCACGTGCACGTCTACGACCTGATGCAGGAGATCGGCGCGAACAGCCCAGGTTCGATCGAGTTCGTCGCCGACAAGCCAGGCGTGATCGAGGTGGAGCTGGAGCACCAGAAGATCCTGCTGACGCACCTGCAGGTGCAGTAGCAGCTGTCAGCGGAAGGTCGAGGGCACCGGCAGGGTCTTGACGCGCGTGAACGGCCAGACCACCACGAATGCCCTGCCGATGACGCGGTCGATCGGGATGGTGCCGTTGGCGCGGGAGTCGCTCGAGGCACCGCGGTGGTCGCCCATCACCCACAGCCGGCCGGTCGGCACCAGCACCCCGGGGGCACCGGGTCCGCACTGCGCATCGGTGCCGGCGGCGCAGAACACCTGCTTGTCGTCCTGGTACAGGTAGGGCTCGTGCAGCTCGACGGCCGTCCGGCTTCCCTTGGCCTGCACGGTGACGTGGCCGTTGCTGCAGCAGGCCACCCGGTCACCCGGAAGGCCGATGACGCGCTTGATGTAGTCCTTCTCGCCGGGTGCGCCGAGACCGACCAACCGAGTGAAGGCGCGTACGGCGCGCTGCACGCCGTTGGCCGGTGGCGGGGCCGGGGTCTCGGTATCGAAGCTGTCGACGCCGTTGAACACCACGATCTCACCGCGATGGATGTCACGGACCTTGTAGAGCACCTTGTTGACGAGCACGCGGTCGCCTCGGCAACCGGTGCAGCCGTGCAGCGTCTGCTCCATCGATCCGGAGGGGATGAAGAACGCCTGAACGAGGAAGGTCTTGACCAGCACCGCGAGGACGATGGCGACGACGACGAGGATCGGCAGCTCGTGCCAGGCCTTGGTCTTCGCGCCGGTGCTCACTGCCGGACCCTATGACGGCCCGGAGCGACCCGGCACGCCGTAGGGTCCGCTGGTGGACGCCACCCGGATCGCTGCCGCTTTCGCCCCGGACCCGGGCTACCTGAACACCGCCTCCCTCGGGGTGCCCCCCATCGCGACGGTGGCTGCCGTTTCCGAGGTGCTCGCCGCCTGGCAGCGAGGGCAGCTGTCGCCACCGGACTTCGACGCCTACGTGCGCCGGGCCCGGATCGCGTGGGCCTCGATCACCGGCGTGGACGTCGGCCAGGTGGCCATCGGCGCAACCGTGTCCGAGCTCGTGGGCCTCATCGCGGCCGCCTTGCCCGACGGTGCGCGGGTCGTCGTGGCGGAGGGCGAGTTCACGTCACTGCTGTTCCCGTTCCTGGCACAGGCCGATCGCGGGGTCGTCGTCGACGAGCTGCCACTGGAAGAGCTGGCCGGCTTCTCCGGCCCGGCGAACCTCGTGGCCGTGAGCGCGGTCCAGTCCTCGGACGGCCGAGTCGCGGACATGGGCGCCATCGAGCGGGCCGCCCGCGAGGCGGGGGCACGGGTCCTCGTCGACACGACGCAGTCCGCCGGCTGGTTGCCGCTGGACGGGTCGACGCTGGACTACGTCGTCTGCGGCTCCTACAAGTGGCTGCTCTGCCCACGCGGCACGTCGTTCCTGTCCGTCAGCCCCGAGGCGATGGCGGACCTGCGGCCGATCGCGGCCGGCTGGTACGCCGGCGACGAGCCGTGGACCTCGATCTACGGCTCCCCGCTGCGACTGGCCACAGATGCGCGGCGCTTCGACACGTCACCGGCGTGGTTCTGCTGGGTCGGCGCGGCCACGTCGCTCGAGCTGCTCGCCGGCATCGACCGCGAGCAGGTGCGTGCTCACAACGTGGGGCTCGCCGACAGCTTCCTCGCCGGCATCGGCCAACCCCCTCAGCGCTCGGCGATCGTCACCTTCGAGGCGTCGGGGGCGACCGAGGCGTTGGCCGCCGCGGGCGTGAGGACCGCTGTCCGCGTCGGCCGGGTGCGCGCGTCGTTCCACCTCTACAACGACGAGCGGGACGTGCAGCTCGCGGTCGATGCCCTCAACACGCTCGCGGTGCCCGCGACGTAGGTTCAGCAGATGCCTGAGCTGCCCCTTTTGCATGGCGAGACCGTGGACGTGCCCACACCGGACGGCACCGCGGACGCCTACTTCGTCCGCCGCTCGGACGAGGCGCCGCGCCCTGCCGTCCTGCTGTTCATGGACGGGATCGGGTTGCGACCGCGACTCGAGGAGATGGCCGACCGGATCGCGGCGCACGGCTATGCGGTCCTCGTGCCGAACCTGTTCTACCGAGCCGGCCGGGCCCCCGTCGTACCCGACCTGGCCTCGCGACTGCGGACGGAGGACCGCGGCAGCGTGATGGCCGAGCTGCGGCCACTGATGAGTGCGCTCACGCCCGAGGTGGCTGCCCGCGACACGCAGGCCTACGTGGACTTCCTCGACCAGCAGGCGGGTGTCCAGGTCGGACCGCTCGGGACCACGGGCTACTGCATGGGTGGCGCGCTGTCCTTGCGCGCGGCTGCGCAGCTGCAGGAGCGGGTCACCGCGGCTGCGAGCTTTCACGGCGGCAACCTCGCACCCGACGACCCGGCCGGGGTGCACCAACTCGCGCCGCGGATCCGCGCGGAGGTCTACGTCGCCCACGCCGACAACGACGCGTCCGCACCGCCGGAGCAGCAGCAGCGGCTGGCAGCTGCGCTGGAAGCGGCGGGCGTGCAGCACACTGCCGAGCTCTACGCCGGTGCCTCGCACGGCTTCACGATGAGCGACATGGCGGTGTACGACGCCGCTGCGGAGCAGCGGCACTGGGACGCGCTGCTGGGGCTGCTCGCCCGCAACCTGCCGGCCTAGTCGCGCAGCACTAGCTCGGGTTCATGTCGACGAACCGGGAGTAGTGGCCCTGGAAGGCCACCGTGATCGTCGCGGTCGGGCCGTTGCGGTGCTTGGCGACGATGAAGTCGGCCTCCCCGGCGCGCGGGCTCTCCTTCTCATAGGCATCCTCGCGGTGCAGCAGCACCACCATGTCCGCATCTTGTTCGATCGAGCCGGACTCGCGAAGGTCGGACAGCATCGGCTTCTTGTCCTGGCGCTGCTCGGGTCCGCGGTTGAGCTGGCTCATCGCGATGACCGGGCACTCGAGCTCCTTGGCCAGCAGCTTGAGCGACCGCGACAGCTCCGAGACCTCCTGCTGGCGTGACTCGGCCTTCTTGTTGCCCTGCATGAGCTGGAGGTAGTCGACGACGACGAGCTTGAGGTTGTGCCGCTGCTTGAGGCGACGGGCCTTGGCCCGGATCTCCATCATCGTGAGGTTGGGCGAGTCGTCGATGAACAGCGGCGCGTCGGCGACCTCACCCATGCGACGAGCCAAACGGGCCCAGTCGTCATCGGTCATCGTGCCGGCGCGCATGTGGTGCAGCGGTACCCGCGCTTCCGCGGAGAGCAGGCGCATTGTGATCTCGGTCTTGGTCATCTCCAGCGAGAAGATGACGCTGGCCATCCCGTTCTTCACCGAGCACGACCGAGCGACGTCGAGTCCTAGCGTCGAGTTGTGCGTCGGGATCATGGAACGCGTCGCGAGGTACAGGTGGTCGCGGTTGTCGACCTCGACGCAGCGGACCGGCACCGACGGAACGCGCTCGACTGCCGTCACGAATCGCTGACGCGCGTTGTGCCCGCCCTTGCAGCGCTCCTTGTGCAGGAGTCGCTTGGAGCTCAAGCGGAAGATCACGTCTCCAGTGGAGAAGTTGAGCGTGTAGCAGGTGGATGACTCGGCGGTCCGGCCACGAACTGCCTTCGTCGCGATCGTGCAGCGGTATCCCAGGCTCAGGATCAGCTCGTGGGCGTCTCGAGCCAGCCGCTCGGAGGTCACGGCGAACTGGAGGTTGCCGTCGGGGGCGACGGTGCCGTCCGTGTCCATGAGCCCTGCGAGGAGGGCGCGGCGCTGAGCCTCGGAGCCGCGGAGGTACGTCGATGGGATGTGCTTGTTGCCCCGAACGCCCAGCTTCCGCAACAGCGCTGGCACCGTGCCGTGGTCGTCGCGGCAGGACTGGCACAGCAGCATCCCGGAGGAAGGCGAACCGCAGTCCGGGCACGTCGGAGCCGGCACCGGCTTGGAGACCAAGCGGGCGCGACCGCCACAGGACTTGCCGCACGTGCGCACCTGACTCGTGTGCGGCACGAACGCCCTTCCGCATACGACACACGCTCGCTCTTCAACCACCGCGCGCGGCGGCAGGGCCAGGCCGAACAGCAACGGGTTCGACTGCGGGACGACATCGATGCCGTCGCCCTCGATCCACATCAGGATCTCGTGATCGATCGTGGTGATCCGCGCTCCTGCCGAGTGACCGTCACCGAGCCAGACGCCCAGGACGTACGGCGGGAGCAGCAGCTCCGCGTCAGGCAGCTCAAGGGGTGCGGCGACCGGGACGGCGTGGTTGGCGCGCTGGTCGGCAGTGCGGCAGCGGACCGTCTCGGCAATCGTTTCCGTCGTCTTCACCGAGCCGTGCGGCCCCGCGGCAGCGCGCCGCTCCGCGCGCGTGCTCGTGAACCACTCGTGCTGCGCGTCAGCGACAACCGTGGTGCCGTCGGAGAACGTCACGCGGTAGCAAGGTCGACCCACCATCACATCTGTGGCGGCGAGCACGGTTGTCGGGCGGCCGTCGGCGCCCACGAGCTGATCGCCGACGGCGACCTCGCCCATCGTCGTCCAGCCGGTCGGGGTGGGCAGCGGTGTGTCGAGCGCGAGCGCCTTCCCGAGACCCGGACGTGCCGCGATGATGACGAGTTGGCCGGGGTGCAGGCCGTTGGTCAGGGTGTCGAGGTCGGCGAAACCCGTTGGTACACCGGTCATCGAGCCGCCGCGGCTGCCGATGGCCTCGAGCTCGTCCATCGTCGGCTGCATCAGGTCCTCGAGCAGCGCGTAGTCCTCGCTGGTGCGCTTCTCGGTGACGTCGTAGATGGCCTGCTGCGCACGGTCGACGACGTCGTCGACGTCGCCCATGCCGGTCGCGTAGCCCAGCTGCACGATGCGGGTGCCGGCCTCGACGAGCCGGCGCAGGATCGCCTGCTCCACGACGATGCGCGCGTAGTAGCCCGCGTTGGCCGCGGTCGGGACGCTGGACATGAGGGTGTGGAGGTACGGCGCTCCGCCGATGCGGGCGATCTCGCCGAGGCGGGTCAGCTCAGCGGACACCGTGATCGCGTCGGCCGGCTCCCCCTTGCCGTAGAGGTCGACGACGATGTCGAAGATGGTCTGATGCGCCGGCCGGTAGAAGTCGGTGGATCGCACGACTTCGACGACATCGGCGATGGCGTCCTTGCTGAGCAGCATGCCGCCCAGGACCGACTGCTCGGCGGCGATGTCCTGTGGCGGCGTGCGCTCGAAGCCGGGGGCGCCCCCGCCCTGCCGATCGCGCAGCTCGACGACCCCGTCGGTCACCCGCAGTCCTCCGTCGATGTGCTGCCGCGACGACGCCGATCGGCGCCCAGGTGAAGTTGTACCGGCGTCCCCCGACAGTTCCGCGCGTGTCGGCCCGAGAAGTCCGCGCGCCCTGTGGAGGGGCCTGGGGAGGCAGTGTGGAGGACGCGGCGCGTCGCTGTGGAGGCCTGGGGACCGACCTGGGGACAGCCGGCCTCGCGACACGCGAGAATGCGCCTGTGACCAGCCGCTGCAGCTGTGCACGGCCTGTGGAGAAAGAAAGTGGGCACTACGCGCGTCCCGAGGATGACCGACAGCCACCGACCGGCCCGTCACCGCAGCTCCGGACGCGACAAAAGCCCGGCCCCGCTGAGGGGACCGGGCCTTTGTCGTCGTACGGAAGTTCCTAGCCCTTGACGACCTCGATCGTCAGGTTGGCCTCGACCTCTGGGTGCACCTTGACGGTGACCGTGTGCTGGCCGAGCGACTTGATCGGGGCCGTCAGCTGCACGAGGCGACGGTCGAGCTTCGGGCCGCCCGCCTTGCTCACGGCGTCCACGACGTCGGCGGCGGTCACGGAGCCGAACAGCCGGCCGCCCTCACCGGACCGCGCGGGCAGCTTGACGGTCAGCGAGGCGAGCTGCGACGCGATCTCGCTGGCCTGCGCGGTGTCGCGGACCTCGCGGACCTCGCGGGCCCGGCGGATCGTCGCGATCTGCTTGTCGGCTCCCTTGGTCCAGAGCTGGGCGAACCCGCGGGGGACGAGGAAGTTGCGGCCGTAGCCGTCCTTGACCTCCACGACGTCGCCGGGGGCACCGAGACCGGTGACCTCCTGGTTGAGGATCAGCTTCATGATCAGCGCGCCGTCGACGTGTAGGGGAGCAGCGCCATCTCACGGCTGTTCTTCACGGCGACGGCGACGTCACGCTGGTGCTGCGAGCAGTTGCCGCTGACCCGCCGCGCACGGATCTTGCCGCGGTCGGAGATGTACTTGCGAAGAAGGCCGGTGTCCTTGTAGTCGACGTAGGTCACCTTGTCCTTGCAGAACTGGCAGACCTTCTTCTTCAGCTTGCGGGGTGGTGGCTTGGCCA
>JAVXVI010000426.1:0-22055 GCA_032230005.1 Actinomycetota bacterium
GCAGCGACCCGGCGAGGCCGGCTGCCTGGATGTCAGCAAGGGCGCCGCGCAGCTGCGGGATCATCAGCCGGTGGCAGGTCACCCGCCCGAGGATCGGCACGGAGGCCGTGACGATGTTCTCCGCAACCCATCGCGAGTCGGGCTGGATGGTGCCGTCCGCGAAGTAGCGGTAGGAGAAGGCGCCGAAGGCCTTCGCCGCGCGGCTGCCGGTCAGGAACGCCACGGGGTTGGCAGCCGGAGGGGTGAGCAGGTCGACCTCGCCGCCCTTGCCGGTCAGGGTGCGGACCTTGCCGGCCAGGTTGACGGGGTCGACGCCCTTGCCGGCGGTGAGCAGCATCCCGGTCGCGGTGGGCAGGCCGAGGCTGCGGCCGACCTCGTCGTCCACGATGAGGTCGGTGCCCGGGATGCTGGTCGTGGCAAAGGCGCCGACCCGCAGGGCGGCGGCCTTGCCGTGCAGGGCGGCGACCGGTGCGTCCCCACCGAGGCTGAGCTTCAGCCCCTTGGCGAGGGCGTGGGACACCACGGCCTCGCCGCGCGCGACGCTCAGCCAGACCGGCGTGGTCTCTGCCGTGCCTTGCGCCGTGAAGCGGCGGAAGGTGGAGGCGTCGACAGCGACGGCGCGTACGACGTGGCCGGCGACCTTCACCCGGCCGGCGCGGAAGACGACGGCGCCGTGGGCGGGCGACAGCGCGGACAGGCGACGGATGGCGGCCGCGGAGAAGGTGTGGGTGCCCGTGACGAGCACGTCGGGGCGCAGCCGCGTCGACAGCGGCGCGACGGTCACCGGCAGCCCCGGGCGGTTCAGCGGCTGGGCAGCTGTCGCGTGGTCCGTGGGCTCGGCGGGGTCGGACACGGCCGCCTGCAGAGCGGGCGACGCTGCGTCGTGGGTCGCCTTCTTCGGTCCGGCGCCGCAGCCCGCGACGGCTGTGGCGGCCAGGAGGCCGAGGAGTGCGGCGGCGTACCGGCGCACGGGGACAGCTAGCACCGCGTCGTACTCCCGCTGGGTCGAAGGCTGAGGGTCCGTCAGTGGATCAACGACCGGAAGGCACCGAGGTTACGTGATCGGTGTCCGCTTCGCGAGGGGTGCCCGAGCCTGCCCGGCTATGTCGGGGACGCAGTGTCAGCTGGCAGCGGAGTGCCGCGGCGGCCCGTAGATGTCCTCGCGCTCGTGCTCGGACAACCCGCCCCAGACGCCGTACGGCTCGCGGGCGAGCAGGGCGGCCTCGCGGCAGCGCAGCAGCACGGGGCAGGCGGCGCAGACCGCCTTCGCGGCGGCCTCCCGGCGGCTGCGGCGCGGCCCACGCTCGCCCTCGGGGTGGAAGAACAGCTCGGTGTCACGTCCGCGGCAGGCACCGGCGAGCTGCCAGTCCCAGAGGTCGGAGATGGGCCCGGGCAGGCGGGAGATGTCGGTCATGCGGCGTCCTGTCGAGTCGCGGGTCAGGGCGATCTGGAGGTGCGCCAGAACCCTATAACCGGGTCATGAGTTGTTCAAGTCCTGGAGCCAGCAGGGTCTCGTCCCTGAGGTCGTTCGCAGCGCAGGAGCTGCTGGTTCACGTTGCGGGCCGCCGGATGCGGCCGCATCCTGCCCAGGTGGACACTGCGCCGGGGCAGCCGGGCCTCCCCGTCGCTGCCGTCGCGCGGCGGCTCGGCGTGGCGCCGGCGACGCTGCGCACCTGGGCGCGGCGGTACGGGCTCGGGCCGACCGCTCACGAGGCGGGGGCGCACCGGCGCTACACCTCGGAGGACCTCGCGCGCCTCGAGACGATGCGCCGGCTCTCGCTGGAGGGGCTGCCCCCCGCCGACGCGGCGCAGATCGCGCTCGCCGGTGTCGCCGACGCAGGTCTGTCCGCCAGCCCGATGCCGGACCGGGACGGCCGCCTGCGGCGCCGGCCGGGCGGTCCGGGTGGACGCGTCCTCGCGCTGCCGGGCGCTGACGAGGTTGCGCGCGGCCTCGGCCGGGCCGCCATGGCGCTCGACTCACGGACCGCCACGACGATCGTCCGTGAGCAGCTGGCCGCCCACGGGGTGCTTCCGACCTGGGGGCAGGTCCTGCTGCCGGTGCTGACGGCCGTGGGCGATCGGTGGGCAGCGACCGGCGAGGGCGTGGAGGTGGAGCACCTGCTGGCGGAGTGCATCGAAGTGGGGCTGCGCGAGGTCGCCGAGCGGGCCCACGAACCGCTCGGCGGCCGGCCGGTGCTGCTGGCGTGCGCCCCGGACGAGCTTCACTCGCTGCCGCTGCACGCGCTCGCTGCCGGACTGGCCGAGCGCGGGGTCGGCGCCCGGACGCTGGGTGCCGCGCTGCCGGTGGACGCGCTCGAAGCCGCCGTACGCCGCACCGGACCTGCGGTGCTCTTCGTCTGGTCGCAGCTTCCCGCAACCGGCAACCCGATCAACCTGCAGGGGCTGCCGACGACCCGGCCACCCACGGCGATCGTCGTCGGTGGGCCCGGCTGGGACCGCCGACGGCTGCCGAGCAGGGTCAACGTCGCCCCGGCGCTGGGCACGGGTCTCGATCTGGTCGAGCAGGCACTCGGGCGGTAGCCGGGCTTTCGCAATGGCGGCCGGTACGGTGCCCGCGTGACGGCTCCAGGATCGGCTGATCTCGCCACCCTGCTGGCGAGCGGGGAGCATGCCGCCTTCCACGGCAAGCCGGCCGCTGCCGTCGGTGTCCTCGAGCAGGCCGTCGTGCTCGCCCAGTCGCAGGGGCGCTCGGCCGAGATGGCCGCAGCCGCGTGGCTGCTGGGCGTGGCGCTCGGGGCCGGTGGGCGGTACGGCGCCGCGTTGACGGTCCTGTCGCCGCTGGTCGAGTCCGGTCGTGCGCCGGGGTCGCCGCCGGAGCACCGGCTGTTCGCCTCGCTGTCGAGCGCCACCATCGCCAGCGTCCACCGACAGCTCGGCCGGCACTCCGTTGCCCGTGACGCGGACCAGGCGGCGCTCGACCTGACCGACGGCACGGGGGAGGCCGCCTTCGACGCCCACCTGGGTCTGGCGGCCGACGCTGTGGGGCTGGAGGAGCTCGACGAGGCGATCGAGCGGGCCACGTCCGCCGAGCGGCTCATCCCCGAACGGGCGGACGAGTGGTGGCGGCAGCGCGTGCGGCTCGGCTGGGTGCAGGCCGACATCGCCCTGCTCGAGGGCCGGGCGTCCGAGGCCGCCGCAGTCGCCAGCGCGGCCGTCGACCGCGCCGAGAATGCCCGCGCTCCCCGGCACGTCGCGAAGGGCCTGCTGTACCTCGGGATCGCCCAGGTCAGCGGGGATGACCCTGATGCGGTCCAGACGCTGCGGCGGGCGGCGACCCTGGCCGAGTCACTCGGGACCGTGCCGCTCGTCTGGCCGGCCCGCGCGCTGCTCGGCGCGCTGCAGGCCGAGGACGATCGCTCCGAGAGCGATCGCAGCCTGGCGGCGGCCCGATCGGCTGTCCTGAGCATCGCCGGCGACCTGCCGCCCGGCGTGCGGGCCGAGTGGCTGAATCGCCCCGATATCGCCGCTTTGCTCGAAGGCTGACATCTGTCACCCGCCCGGGTGAGCGCGATAACCCGCCCGGGTGGGTGACGCGATCTGGTCAGGACGGGTCAGAAGGCGCCGTTCGGCTCACGTCACGGGCTCCGTGTGCCGATGCTCTGGGTGAAAGCGTGCGCCGTCGGCGTGCCCCGAAGCAGTCGGGAGGTGTGCCGTGGCGAGGAGTGCTCCGCCCCAGGTCGCCGACCCCGTCCTTCCCGGCCGCCTCGCCGAGCTGCTCGCCGACCACGGCGAGGCCGGTCTGGGTGAGGCCCTGGACCTGCTCGTCACCGAGCTCGGCCTGCGCAGCGCGGTGCTGCGTGACCTCGTTCCCGCCGGCCGCGACGGTGCCGCAACGCGTGGCGCCGGTCCCCTTCGTGCGGTGTCCGGCGAGGCCGTGCACGCCGTGCCCTCGATGCGCGTGGTCCCGGCAACGGAGGCCTCTGGCGCAACCGTCGAGCTGTCGGTCCGCGCCGGCGGCCGGGACGCTGGGGTCCTGACCGTCGTCGGCGCCCGGCCCTCCCAGCTCCCCGTCCTGCGCGCCGCCGCCGCCGTCCTCGGCCTGGCGCTGTCCCGCCCGGTTCGCAGCGCCCCCGCCCAAGCAGCTGCCGACCTGGTGGCCGCAGCCGACGCCGAGGCCGACGCCGCTGCGGACCTGCTCCACGACGGACCGGTGCAGGCACTCGTTGTCGCGCACTACGCCGCTGAGGCGGCCGCCCGTGGCGGCGACCCCGTGCTGGCCCGGGAGGCTGTCCAGGCTGCGCTCGTGGAACTGCGCCGGTCGCTGTGGCACCTGCGGCCGCGCGGCCCCGCCGACGGCGGGCTCCCCGGCGCGCTGGGCGCGTTGTCCGCACGCCTCGAGGAGGCGGGCCGGCCGCCGCTGGGCTTCGTCCTGGACGAGCTGCTCGCCGCCGCCCTGCCCGGTGCTGTCGTGTCAACGGCCTACCGGATGGTGCAGGCCATGGCTCTGCCCGATGGAGCCGACCCGGTCCGCGTCGCCCTGCGCCGTGAGGGCGGGGCGATCGTGCTCGACGTCGAGGGCGGGGCGCCGCTGCCCGACCCCGACCGCTGGGCCAACAAGGCGCGCGCCCTCGGTGGCTCGCTCATGACCAGCGAGGGCCGTACCCGCCTCGCCGTACCTCTCTCCACCCCTTCCGCACCCCCCTCTGCACCCAGGACGAAGGCGACATCGTGACGACCACCGTGCTCATCTGCGACGACCACCGCATCGTGCGGGAGGGGCTGCGGCAGTTCGTCGCCGGTGTCCCTGGCGTCGACAAGGTCGAGACCGCCGCCAGCGGCGAGGAGGTGCTCGCGCGCTACCCGCACGAGAAGCCCGACCTCGTGCTGATGGACGTGCGCATGCCCGGCCTCGGCGGCCTCGAGGCCACCCGGCGGCTTGTCGCCGACCACCCGGACGCGAAGGTCATCATGCTGACCGCCGCCGATGACAGGGACCAGGTAGCAGCGGCCGTGTCCCACGGCGCGCGGGGCTACCTGCTCAAGGACGTCAGCCACGAGGAGCTGTGCGCCGCCGTCGCGCACGCGCTGCAGGGCGAGGACCTCGTCGAGCCGTCCCTGCGCCGCGCGCTCGCCGGCCAGCAGTCGGTACGCAGCGTCCCCCCGGGCACCCAGCTCACCGAGCGAGAGCTGCAGGTGCTTACCGGGATGAGTCAGGGCAAGTCGAACAACCAGATCGGTCGCGACCTCTACCTGTCGGAGGACACCGTCAAGACGCACGCGCGCCGCCTCTTCCGCAAGCTCGGGGTCAATGACCGGGCGCAGGCGGTGGCCCTCGGCTTCCGTCGGGGCCTGGTCAGCTAGTTCTGTGCGAACGGGCCTTGTAACGCAACGGGCGTCAGCGACGATGACGCCTATGACGGACGAGATGGGTCCTCTCGTCGCTCGTGCCCAATCCGGGGAGCGGGCGGCACTCGAGGAGCTGCTCGCGCGTCTGCGACCCGGAGTTCTGCGGTACTGCCGCGCACGACTGGGTCGTATGGCCGGCTCATACGGGTCTGCTGACGACGTGGCCCAGGAGGTGTGCATGGCGGTCCTCACCGCCCTGCCGCGCTACGTCGACCAGGGCCGTCCGTTCGCTGCCTTCGTCTACGGCATCGCTGGTCACAAGGTGGCCGACGCGCAGCGCGCGGGCTTCCGCGACCGCAGCGACGTGACCGACTCCCTGCCCGAGCGCGCCGACGAGGGCCCCGGACCGGAGGAGACGGCCGTCGCCGCCGCCGAAGCGGCTGCCGCAGCTGCCCTTCTCGACCGACTTCCCCCGGCCCACCGCGAGCTGCTGCTGCTCCGCGTCGTTGCCGGTCTCAGCGCTGAGGAGACCGGCGCCGCCCTCGGCATGACCCCTGGTGCCGTGCGCGTCGCGCAGCACCGCGCGCTCGCCCGGCTGCGAGTCCTCTCCTCTGAAGGCGCAACATCATGAGCCAGTACGACGTCACTCCCGACGAGGAGCCGCTCGACATGACCGCGGTCTCGGCTGACGACGTCATGGTCGAGCAGCTGCGCCGGTCGATGAGCCCGGACGCCGCCGTGGTGTGGGACGACGACGAGGACATCGACGACCCTGCGTTCGCTCTGCTGCGTGGTCTCCAGCGCGACGTCGCGGCCGACCTGCCCCAGCTGCCCTCGATCCTGCCTCGCGAGGTCACCTCGCTCGTCGGCCGGCGTCGCGGCTTCGGCCGTGGCGCGGCCGTCGCCGCTGTCACCGCCGGCGTCCTGTCGATCGCCGGTGTCGCGGCCGCCCAGCCGGGGCGCCCGCTGTCCGGCGTGCGCACCGCGGTCGAGTCGGCCGTCACGCATGTCGTGGATGCGATCACCCCGTCGGCCCCCGTCGGTCCGACCACTGCCACGGCGCACCGCTCGCCGTCGCCCGCCGCCAGCCCGAAGGCCTCTCCGGGCAGCGAGGCGGCTCGCTCGGCAGCAACCGACGTGACCAAGGCACTCGACAGCGCCCAGCGGCTGCTCGATCGCGGCCAGACGACGGCCGCGCAGGAGCAGCTCGACCGCGCCACCCGGGCGCTCGCCCGCGTCACCGACCCCGCGGTCCGCGCACCGCTGGCCGCTCGCCTCGCCGCGCTCAACGCCCGGCTCGCCGGGAGCCAGTCGGGCAAGGGCCAGGACGGATCGGGCAAGGACGACGCGACCACGAGCGAGCACGGGACGTCCGGCTCCGGCAAGGACGACACCAGCACCGAGGGCAACAGCAACAAGAGCGGCAGCGGCAAGGACGACACCGTCGGCGACTCGAGCGGCCAGAGCGGCAGTGGCTCCTCGGGGCGCGGTCGCGAGGCGTCCGCCTCCCCACGGCCGGAGAAGTCCTCCGGCAGTGGGAGCACGCACCTACGTGGCAGCAGCGAGACCGACCCGGTCGGCACCGACGGCGCGACACCCACGGGCCACTCGAACGGCGACGGTTAGCCGTCGAGAGCCGCGTCGGCGAAGCCGCGCGCGTACTCCCAGCTGACGTAGTCGGCAGGATCCGGTGAGAAGGCCGGCTCATGGACCCGGGTCGTCCCCTGGTCCAGCAGGTGACGCAGGTTGCCCCGCAGCAGGTCCCAGGCGAAGTAATGGGCCTCGCGACAGTCCTCGCAGTCGACGACCAGGCCCTTGACGCCCCTGGGCTGCAGCAGGGCCTCGAACACCTCGAGGTCCTCGAGGTCCTCGAGGACGTCCTCCCGCTCCTGAGGCGACAGCGGCGGCAGGGCCTCGTCGGACTCGTCATCGAGAGCGGCGAGCTCCCGGGCGGGATCGTCCGGGTCGCCGTTGAAGGGGTCGACGGGGTCGGTGGGTGGCGTCATCGCTGTCAGCCTAGGGGAGCCGGTGCGTCGCGCGGCCGTCGTACACAGGACTGGACGTAGGATGGCTGTTTCCCCGAAGTCCCCCGAATCCGGCCGCCGGGAAGGTGCCATGAACCCCTTCGAGGACGACGTAGCGGCGGCGAGCGACTACGCAGCGAAGTTCCCGCTCCTCGGCCTGACGTTCGACGACGTCCTCCTGCTGCCGGCCGAGACCGACGTCATCCCGAGCGAGGTCGACACCACGACCCGCCTGACCCGCGAGATCTCGGTGCGGATGCCGCTGGTGACGAGCGCCATGGACACCGTCACCGAGTCCCGCATGGCCATCGCCATGGCCCGCGAGGGTGGCATCGGGATCCTGCACCGCAACCTTGCGATCGCTGACCAGGCGTACCAGGTCGACCTCGTGAAGCGGACCCAGACGGGGATGATCAGCAACCCGGTCACCATCGGTCCCAAGGCGACCCTGGAGGACCTCGACCAGCGCTGCGGGCAGTACCGCGTCTCCGGCCTGCCGGTCGTCGACGAGGACCAGACCCTGCTCGGCATCATCACCAACCGCGACCTGCGCTTCGTCCCGGTCGCGGAGTGGTCGACCACTCACGTCGCCGACGTCATGACACCGATGCCCCTCGTGACAGCCCCGATCGGCATCGGCCGGGAGGACGCGTCCGCCATCCTGCGCAAGCACAAGCGCGAGCGCCTCCCGCTCGTCGACGCGCAGGGCCGGCTGGCCGGCCTGATCACCGTGAAGGACTTCGTCAAGTCCGAGCAGTTCCCGGACGCCTCCAAGGACGACCACGGCCGGCTGCTGGTCGGCGCGGCGGTCGGCTACTTCGGCGACGCGTGGGAGCGGGCGACGACCCTCGTCGAGGCCGGCGTCGACGTGCTCGTCCCCGACGTCGCCAACGGTCACGCCCGGCTGATGCTGGACATGATCCGGCGGCTGAAGAAGGACCCGGCGACCCGGCACGTGCAGGTCCTCGCCGGCAACGTCGCGACCCGCGCCGGCGCCCAGGCCCTGGTCGACGCCGGTGCCGACGGGGTGAAGGCCGGCGTGGGACCTGGATCAATTTGTACAACTCGCGTTGTCGCTGGGGTCGGGGTGCCGCAGGTGACGGCGATCTTCGAGGTGGCCCGGGCCTGCCAGCCAGCTGGTGTGCCCGTCGTCGGTGACGGCGGCCTGCAGTACTCCGGCGACATCGCGAAGGCCCTCGTGGCGGGCGCCGACAGCGTCATGATCGGGTCGCTGTTCGCCGGCTGCGACGAGAGCCCCGGTGACCTGATCTTCGTGAGCGGCAAGCAGTACAAGGCCTATCGCGGCATGGGCTCGGTCGGCGCGATGGCCTCCCGCGGCAAGCGCTCCTACTCCAAGGACCGCTACTTCCAGGCCGACGTGACCTCCGACGACAAGATCGTGCCCGAGGGCATCGAGGGACAGGTGCCCTACCGCGGCCCGCTGTCCGCCGTCGTACACCAGCTCGTCGGTGGTCTGCACCAGTCGATGTTCTACGTCGGGGCGCGGACGATCCCGGAGCTGAAGGAGCGCGGACAGTTCGTGCGCATCACCGCAGCCGGGCTGAAGGAGAGCCACCCGCACGACATCCAGATGACCGTCGAGGCGCCCAACTACTCCGGCGGCCGCTGACGTGGCCGATGTCGAGATCGGGATCGGCAAGTCCGGCCGCCGGGCCTACGGCTTCGACGACCTCGCGATCGTCCCGTCGCGCCGCACCCGCGACCCCGAGGACGTGTCGCTGGCGTGGGAGATCGACGCCTACCGCTTCGAGCTGCCGCTGGTGGCGTCGCCGATGGACGGCGTCATGTCGCCCGACACCGCGATCGCGCTCGGTCGGCTCGGCGGGCTGGGAGTCCTTGACCTGGAAGGGCTTTGGACGCGGTACGACGACCCGGAGCCCCTGCTGGGGGAGATCGCCGGCCTCGGGGTGGATGACGCAACCGAGCGCATGCGGGAGATCTACTCCAAGCCGATCGAGGGTGCGCTCATCAAGGAGCGCATCTCGCAGATGCGCGACGCGGGCATCACCGTCGCCGCATCGCTGACGCCGCAGCGCACGGTGCAGTTCGCGCAGACGGTCATCGACTCGGGCGTCGACATCTTCGTCATCCAGGGCACGGTCGTGTCGGCCGAGCACGTGTCGTCCAAGACCGAGCCGCTCAACCTCAAGCGCTTCATCGCCGAGCTCGACGTGCCCGTCATCGTCGGGGGCTGCGCGACCTACCAGTCGGCGCTGCACCTGATGCGCACCGGTGCGGCCGGGATCCTTGTCGGGGTCGGCGCTGGACAGGCCAACACCACCCGGGCGGTGCTCGGCCTCGGTGTTCCCATGGCGACCTCCATCGCCGATGCGGCGGGTGCGCGGCGCGACTACCTCGACGAGTCCGGTGGTCGCTACGTGCACGTCATTGCCGACGGCGGCATGCGCACCGGCGGTGACATCGCGAAGGCGATCGCCTGCGGTGCGGACGCCGTGATGATGGGCAGCCCGCTGGCGCGGGCCACCGAGGCACCCGGCCGCGGCTGGCACTGGGGTCATGCCTCCCACCACCCCGTCCTGCCCCGCGGCACCCGCCTCCAGGTAGAGCAGGTGGGCTCGCTGCACGAGGTGCTGCTCGGACCCGCGTGCACCGACGACGGCTCGACCAACCTGTTCGGCGGGCTGCGCCGGGCCATGGCCATGACCGGCTACTCGTCGATCAAGGAGTTCCAGAAGGTCGAGGTCATGGTCGCGCCCGCTGTGCGGACAGAGGGCAAGGCGCTGCAGCATGCCCAAGGCCTCGGAATGGGCATGCGCTAGGCAGGAGACTCCCCGCCGGCCGCGAACCCTTAGGAAACCGCGCCCGCCAAGGAGCCCCGATGCGTCACGTCCGTCCCCTGCTCGCCGCCGCCGGTGTGGTCGCGATCGCCTTGAGCAGCAGCGCTTTGGCCGCTTCCAGCGGACCGAAGACGGTGACGTTCAGCGACCCGGCCGGCGACAACGTCTCGCCGGGTGCGGGCTCCGACATCACCGGTGTCACCTGGACGACGGCGGGGACCGGCACCGGCAAGAAGTACGTCGCGAAGTCCCTCGTCCTCACCTTGACGCTGGCCGCGCCCCCGACGGCGGACGGGACGACGCTGTACGCCGTGGACGGCACCCTCGCCGGCTGCGGTGACTTCTACGTCAACTACATGCCAGGAGCCAGCCTCGGCGACACGTTCAACTACGCCGACTGCGGCGGCGACCCGTCCGACCCGACGGGCAGTGGCACCTCCTTCGAGGCGTCACCGGAGGTGAAGGGCAACAGCATCATCTGGACGCTGCCGCTCAAGTCGCTGCCGGGCAACGTGAAGGTCGGCTCCAGCTTCTCCGGCCTCAACGCCCTCACGGACTTGGTCGACCCTGTCACCGGCATCATCGGCTCCTACGGCCTCGGTGGCCCCGCGATCGAGGACACCGCAGCGACGGACGCCGTCTACACCGTCGGCTAGCTGCCGGCAGGAGTTCTGCCGCCGCTGTCGAAACTCCTGCTCACCCAATGCCCTTCGCCGCCGGAGACCCCGGCCAGGAGTCGTCGTGACCACGAGCCACCTTCCTCGCCGCGCCATCGTCGGTGCCGCCCTCGCCGTCAGCCTCGTCGGCGGCGGCCTGATCGCAGCCTTCGCCGACGACGCCCCCGCTGGCGCCTGCCCGTCCTGGACCGACCCGGCCGGTGACGCGACCACGGGTCAGGAGCCGACCGGCACGTTCACCGACGACCAGATGGACATCATCAGCGCGTCGCTCGCCAACGACGGGGCCAACGTCGTGGCCACCATCGGCGACGTGAAGCTGGGCGACACGGCGTCGGACTTCGGCGACGAGTTCCACATCAACTTCACGATCGGCGGCAAGGAGCTGCAGGCCTACGCCGACCGTGGCGGCAGCGCGGGGGATCCCTTGACGTCTCCGGTGGGCTTCGGTGCCGGCTTCACGAGCATCACCGACGGCACCTCCGGCGAGGCCACGGCGAAGTACGACACCAAGGCCAACACCGTGACGATCACCGGCACGGTGGCCGAGCTCAGCAAGGCCCTCGGCTCGGACGCGACCGGCAAGGTCGCCACCGCGATCGTGGCTGAGACCCAGGACTACATCCCGCAGGTCGGCGGGTTCGTCTACGACGACGCTGCGAGCAAGGGCACGTTCACCGTCGGCGCGGACTGCGGTGGTGCCGGTGTGGCGCCGGTGGCCGTCGCGCCGAGCGCGTCCCCGGACGCGAGCGCCAGCCCGTCGCCGTCGGCCTCCCCTGACGCGAGCGCGAGCCCGTCACCCACGGCATCCGGCGCCCCCGCCGGAGGGGCCCCTGCGGCCGCCGGACTGCCGACCGCCGGCTGTGCGCTGGCGAAGGACCCCAAGGGCGACGCGCAGCTGTCACCGGTCGGCGGCGCCCCGGGCCTGCCCAACGACCCCGACCTCGACGTGACGTCACTGACGCTCGGCACCGACGGCAAGAACCTCAAGGCCTTCGTCAAGGTGGATGCTCTCGCGAGCGGACCTATGGTCACCGAAGGCCACCGCTTCTACGTGAGCTTCACCTTCAACAAGCACAACTTCACGATGGCGGGCTCCTCGTTCAAGAACGGTGAGGAGGCGATCCGCGACGGGGCGAGCCAGACCGGTCAGGTCGCTGCCACGACGCAGCTGGCCGTCGACGGGGTCAGCTCCGCGATCGACCCTGAGCGCTTCACCGGAGCCGGCCCCGGCTTCGTCGACTCCGGTCTGAAGTACACCTTCGACCTGAAGAACAGCTACGCCATTGCCAGCCTGCCGCTGACCGACCTGGAGAAGTACGGCAAGGCGCCCGCCGCCGGTGCCGTGCTGACCGGCGTCTACGCGAGCGCCAACGCAGACAACTTCGCCACGGCCCTCGTGGTCGACAGCATCCCCGACGGGGCCGGATCCACCGCTCCCGGCAAGCTGACCTACAACGTCGGGGACAACGCGTGCTTCGCCGCCGCGGCATCTCCGCTGACCAGTGTCGGGGCAGTGAAGGCGCAGTACGGCGACGTCGCCGCGGTTGCTGCCAAGCTGGTCGATGCTGCCGGAGCCCCGCTGGCCGGCAAGACCCTCACGTTCGCACTGGGTGCCTCGAAGGCGACCGGCGTGACCGCCGCCGACGGCGTTGCGAAGGCCGCACTGACGGTCACGGACAAGGCCGGCAAGCGCTCGCTGAAGGTCACCGGCGAGGGAGCGTCGACCACTGTGCCGTTCACCGTGCTCGTCGAGAAGACGGCGCTGAGGGTCACCGGCGCCAAAGGCACTGTCGCCGCGACGCTGTCCGACGACGACAAGAAGCCGGTCGCCGGCCAGCCGGTCACCTTCACGGCCGGCAGCAAGAAGGCCACCGTCAAGACCGACGCCAAGGGGGTGGCCAAGGTTGCCGGGTTCGCACCCGGAACGACCGTGAAGGTCACCTATGCCGGTGCGGCCGGGATGTACTCCGCCACGGCCGGATCCACCAAGGCCTGAGGTTCCCGGCCCGGCCGGGCATGTCCTCGGCCGGTCCGGGCCGCCCGGCGTAATACCCTGTCCCGGGTGACACCCGAGCAGGACACCGTCCTCGTCGTCGACTTCGGGGCGCAGTACGCGCAGCTCATCGCGCGCCGCGTCCGAGAGTGCAACGTCTACTCCGAGATCGTTCCGCACACGATCACCGCTGACGAGATCCGCGCGCGGGCACCGAAGGCCGTGATCCTGTCCGGGGGCCCGTCGTCGGTCTACGCCGACGGCGCTCCGCAGGTCCCGGCCGGGTTCTTCGAGACCGGCGTACCGACGTTCGGCATCTGCTACGGGCACCAGGCGATGGCGCTCGCCCTCGGCGGGCGGGTCGCCCAGACCGGCACCGCCGAGTACGGCCGCACCGCGCTCGCAGTCACCAGCGCCGGCACGCTGTTCGCCGGGCTGCCGGCGGCCCTGTCGGTGTGGATGTCGCACGGCGATGCCGTGGCCGAGGCGCCCGACGGCTTCCTGGTCACAGCGAGCACCCCGGCGACGCCGGTCGCGGCGTTCGAAGACCCAGGTCGTGGTCTCTACGGAGTGCAGTTCCATCCCGAGGTGATGCACACCGAGCACGGGCAGGAGGTGCTGCGGAAGTTCCTCATCGAAGCCGCCGGCTGCCGCCCCACCTGGACGATGACGAACATCGTCGACGAGCAGGTCGAGCGGATCCGCGCCCAGGTGGGCGACAAGCGCGTCCTCTGCGGCCTGTCCGGTGGCGTCGACTCCGCGGTCGCCGCCGCGCTCGTCCAGCGCGCCGTCGGCGACCAGCTCACCTGCGTCTTCGTCGACCACGGCCTGCTCCGCAAGGGCGAGGCCGAGCAGGTCGAGCAGGACTTCGTCGCCTCGACCGGCGTGCAGCTGCACGTGGCCGATGCCGCGAAGCGCTTCCTTGACGCGCTCGCGGGAGTGACCGACCCGGAGGCCAAGCGCAAGGCGATCGGCCG
Source organism: Actinomycetota bacterium (assembly GCA_032230005.1). Taxonomy (GTDB): domain Bacteria; phylum Actinomycetota; class Actinomycetes; order Mycobacteriales; family SCTD01; genus RYN-124. Next base: position 13,801 of record JAVXVI010000426.1, read on the forward strand.
CGAGTTCATCCGCGTCTTCGAGGAGGCAGCTCGGGAGGTGTCGGCGCATGAGTCGATCGACTTCCTGGTGCAGGGCACCCTCTACCCCGACGTCGTCGAGTCCGGTGGTGGTGAGGGCACCGCCAACATCAAGAGCCACCACAACGTCGGCGGCCTGCCCGACGACCTGCAGTTCGCACTGATCGAACCGCTCCGCGCGCTGTTCAAGGACGAGGTCCGCCGGGTCGGTCTCGAGCTCGGCCTGCCCGAGGCGATCGTGTGGCGCCAGCCGTTTCCTGGGCCAGGCCTGGGGATCCGCATCATCGGCGAGGTGACGCAGGACCGCCTCGACCTGCTCCGCGAGGCCGACGCCATCGCGCGCGAGGAGCTCACGAAGGCCGGCCTCGATCGCGACATCTGGCAGTGCCCGGTCGTGCTGCTCGCCGACGTCCGCTCGGTCGGCGTGCAGGGCGACGGCCGGACCTACGGTCACCCCGTCGTACTCCGTCCGGTCGCCTCCGAGGACGCGATGACGGCCGACTGGGCGAGGGTGCCATACGACGTGCTGTCGACGATCTCGACGCGCATCACCAACGAGGTGCGCGAGGTCAACCGCGTCGTCCTCGACGTGACCAGCAAGCCCCCGGGCACGATTGAGTGGGAGTAGACCCCTCTACTGCAGGACGACGACCAGTGTGCGGCTCTCCGCGGTCGTGCCGGCCACGCAGGTCGGGAAGCCCTTGGTCAGGGTCTGGGTCTGCTGGCCGGTGCCGCGCAGTTCGGCCGGCCGGCCGTCAGCGGTGCGCTTCGTGACCGTCAGGGTGTTGACGATCACCTCGTGGTAGGCACCCGCCGTCCCGGGGACGGGCGTGCCGCTGCTGCGGTTGAGGCAGGGGCTCTCGCGGGTGCCCTTGGTCACGATGGTCGTGCCGTCCCAGGTCGAGGTGTAGCGCGCGCCGGTGGTGGAGGTGACGGTGCCCGTGCATGGTGAGCCGAAGGTGAACACGGGAGGCCTGAGACCGTTGATGGTCGCGTGGGCTGTCCTCGCGCACGTGGTCACCACCGTCCAGGTCGCGCGCAGGACGGTGCCCGCCGGTTCGAATGCGTTCGTGCTCTTAACCACGGTCACCGCGATCGTGAAGGTGCCCTGCGGCGCGGCGGCGGCCAGCAGGGGTGCCGGCGAGGGTGACGTGGACGGCGAGGCCTCCGGCGTGGGCGAGGGCTCCACCGAGGGACTCGGACTCGCCGCCGGTGACACCTCCGACACGGGCGAGGGCGTCGACGAGGCGGTGTCGCCGCCGGTCAGCGCGACGGTGGCCGCCGTCGCAGCACCGGCGAGCACGACGAGAGCCGCAGCCGCCACGACGAGCGGGCTGACCCGGCGCGCTCTTCGCTTGTGGTGGGGCTGGTGCTCCGGCTGCCGGACGGGCGCTGGGGCGACCGGTGCGCTCGCAGCGGCGACGGTGGCGCCGGCGACCGGCTTGGCGGCTCGCGGAGGCGTGCGGATGACCCGGGTGGCGCGGCCGGTGTCGATGGCACCGGTGGTCTCGGTGGGCTCCTGGTGCGTCGTCGGGCTGCCGGCGGGCTTCGCCTCCATCGTGGCAACGACCAGGGCTGCGATGGACGCCCTCGTGGTCCAGGCGGCGCCGTACCGCCGCTCGGCCGCCTCTTCGAGCTCGGCCAGCAGCGCGGCAGCATCGGCCGGTCGATCGGCAGGATCCTTGGCCAGGCAGCGCGTGATCACAGCGCCCAGCTCTCGGCCGTGCCCCGTCAGGTGCGGTGGGGCGTCCTCCAGGTGGCGTCGCAGCGCCTCGACCGGAGTGGTCGCGGGGAACGGCGGCTGGCCCGAGAGCAGCAGGTGCAGGACTGCGCCGGCCGAGTAGACATCGCTCTGCGTGCCGAGGGCCTCGCCACGGATCGCCTCCGGGCTGACGAACGCAGGGGTGCCGAGGACGCCCGTCTCGCCCGAGGGCGCCGCCAGCCCGAAGTCGACCAGCTTGGACTCGCCGGCCAGGTCGGCCAGCACGTTGCCAGTGGAGATGTCCCGGTGCAGCAGACCGCGGCCGTGCGCGTGCGCGAGACCCATCAGCGCACCGCGGACAGCGCCGAGCGCCTGCTCCGGTGCCAGCCGGTGCCGGGCGGCGAGGATCTCGCGCAGCGAGGCGCCGGGGACCCATTCCTCGGCGATCCAGGCGCGGTCGGGCTCCTCGACGTAGTCGTAGACAGCGACGACGTGCGGGTCGTCGAGGGTGGCGAGGACGCGCGCCTCGCCGCGGAAGCGCTCCAGCAGGCCGGGTACGGCGTGCAGTGCCGGCGACAGCTCCTTCACGGCGACGACGCGGTCGATCTCGGTGTGCCGGGCGCGGTACAGCGTGCCGGTCGCGCCGACGGCGACCTGCTCGAGTGCTTCGTAAGGGCCGAAGTTCCGCATCTGGCCCCCCAGCCTCGGCGTGGGGCGACAGTAGCGACGGGCAGCACCCGGCGGAGGGCAAATCCGAAAGGCCGGTCAGCAGCGGTAGCTGATCTCGGGGGAGACGGCCAGTGCTGAGTTCGGCGAGAGCACCTGGATGCGCACGCGGCCGGTGAGGGAGCGCTCTCCCGTGATCCGGAACCGCAGGACGGTCGTCGTGCCAGTGCCCTTGCTGACCGCCACCTCGGTGGCGGGGAGGACGGCGCCGTCGGGTTGGGTCCACTGCACCCGGAAGCGTCCCGACCCGTTGTTGGTCGCGAAGCGGGCGGTCGCCGCGAACTCCGCGGCGGGACAGCGGCCGCTCGACGGGGTCACTGTCACCGCTGCGCTGCTGACCGCGAGGGCGGGCGCAGCCTCGCTCGTCAACCAGTGCGCCGCGGCGAGGCCCAGCGCGACCAAGGCGACCGCGGCCAGCACCAGCTGTCGTCGCGTCACTCGGCGTCGCGGGCGCGTCGGCACCGCGGCGGCGGGCGGGGCGGTCGCTGGGACGCGCACCGTCGGGCGGGAGCCCCCCGTCGAGGCCGGCAGCGCCGGCCAGTCCGCCACGGGCACCGAGCGCAAGCGGGCCACGAGAGCGCAGGGGAGTGGCCGGGCGGCCGGGTCCTTGGAAAGTCCCGCCAGCAGTGCGTCGTTCGCGTTCTCAGGGAAGCCGGGTACGACGTCGGCCGGCGCCGGCGGCTCGCGCATCCAGTGCGCGGCGATCATCGCGATCGCGCCCTCGCCGTCGTACGGCAACCGACCCGTGAGCACCTCGTAGGCCATGACCGCGAAGCTGTACGCGTCCGACCTCTCGTCCGGCTCGCTCAGACCCTGTCCGGTCTCGGGTGGGAAGTACGCCGGGGTGCCGGTCGCGGTGCCGTCGGACGTACGGAAGACCGACGCGTCGGCGACGACCCTCGCGAGACCGAAGTCGCCGAGCTTGGCGTGCCCGTCGGGGAGGACGAAGACGTTGCCGGGCTTGACGTCGCGATGGGCTATGCCCTGTGCCGCAGCTGCTGCGAGCGCGTCGGCGACGTCGCCTAGAGCGGTCAGCGCGAGGTGGACGGGGAGCGGTCCCTGGTCCAGCAGGTCGGCCAGCGAGGCACCGTCGACGTACTCCATGACCAGCAGCGCGTCGGCGCCCTCGCGACGGAAGTCGTGCACGCGGACGATCGCCGGGTGCGTCAGGCGGGCCAGGACCGTGCCCTCGCGACGGAACCGCTCCAGCGCGTCGGCTCCGGCGAGGGCGTGCGCGTGGATGCGCTTCACCGCCACCAGCCGGTCCAAGCCGGTCTGCCGGGCCAGCACGACCTCGCCGAAGCCGCCCGCACCGAGGGTGCGGACGAGCTCGAAGCCGGCAGGCAGGTCGGTCACGCGCGCATCGTCCAGCAGGCGTCGCGGCTTCGCCGGTCATCGCTGGAGTTGAGGTGTGATCCGCAGGTGCCGATGACACCGGGGTGAGCTGTCCCGGCTGTGGTGCTGCGGCCCGACCTGACGCGTCCTGGTGCGGGCAGTGCCACACCGCCTTCGAGGCGCCGCGGCAGCCAGGCCGCCTGGTGCCCGCGCCGGCCGGCCCGGCGGTGCAGCCCGTCTACAGCCGCTGGCGTGGCGGTCCGACCTCGCTCGGCCCGGTAGGCCGGATCTCGTGGACGGTCGCCGTCGTACTCATCGCCGCCTTCGCCGTGTTCAGCGGCGACATCTTCTTCATGGGCATCTGGTTCCTGTTCGTTGCGCCGCTGGTGCTGCGCAGTGTCTGGAAGCGGGACCGCATCCGCTGACCCGGCACGGCGTCACGTATGTCCGGATCTCGGTGTGACACCTCCCTATCTCAAAGGGGGTGAATCGGTCATGCTTCGCGCAACCCAAGCGAACTCTGTGACCGGAGCCCTTCACCCATGCGTGCTCGTCGTCTTGCTGTGCCCCTGCTCGTCTTGGCGCTCTCCTCCGCGCCGATGCTGCTGATGGGGGTCACCACCGCCGCCGCAGCGACGCCCTCACCGCCGGCGTTCACAGCGCCGCTCCCGCTCTACGACAAGGCCGGGGCCTCGACCAACGGGTCGGAACCGTCGATCCACGTCGACAGCAAGGACAACGTCTACGTCAGCGCCCCCGCCGGCGTCCCGACCGGCGGCTGTCCGTTCTGGACGGTGCACAAGGACGCGGCCGGCTACGACTACCGCGGCACCATCGACACCGACCACGCCTCCGTCGGTGGCGGTGACTGCGACATCTCGAGTACGCCGAGCACGACGCCTGGGGCGGCGTACGACAACGTATCGGTGACCAGCCTGTCCCTGGCCAACCTCACGTCCAACGTCACGACCGACGGCGGGGCGACGTTCAGCACCGTCGCCAACCCGGTGAGTCAGCAGGCGTTCGTCGTCGACCGCCAGTGGCAGGCAGCTGACCCGACCCTCGGCCGGCACTACCTCACCGTGCATGACGGCACCGCGAACATCCAGGTGAGCGTCTCCACGGACGGGGGCTACCAGTACATCCAGAACACCTTCGCCATCGACCCGACCAAGAACCGCAAGGCGCTGTCGTCCGGCGTGAGCATCAGTGTCGTCGACGGCAGCAACCACTTCGGTGCGCTCGTGGTGGACCCGACCAACCATCACCTGTACATCCCGTTCCTCGCCCCGCTCGAGGGGACGACCGGGTTCAACGAGAACACCCTCTACATCTCCGAGGGGGACCCGTGTCCCAGCGGCGCGTGCACGACGCCGGCCGGGACTCCCTCGCCCATCTCGTGGACGACCTACAAGGCCTTCGATGCCCCCGTCGCGGACAACCTCTCCAACGACTTCCCGGCCCTCACGATGGGCTCGGACGGCACGCTCTACGCCGCGTTCACGGGCGCTGTGACGAACCCTGCGACGTCGAACGCCGGTGACGAGTTCAGCAAGAGTCGGATCTTCGTCCTGCACTCGACCCTGAAGCACTCCGCGGCGACGTGGGCCCCGCCGCAGGCCGTCGACCCCGGTACGGGCAATGCCAACGTCTTCCCCTGGCTGGTCGCCGGGTCGGACGGCAACGTCGGCGTCGCCTGGTACGCCTCGACGTTGGCCGGCACGACCTGTCCCGGTGCGGGGGCGGCCGGCAACGGCACCTCGGTGAGCGACAACTGCCTCAACGTGTGGCACGTCGCCTACGCGCAGAGCAGCGACGGCAACACGAGCAGCCCCACGTGGACCGTCACGGACGTCTCAGGCACCGTTCACAAGGGGCCGATCTGCAACAAGGGCCTGTCGTGCGCGACCGGCACCCGCACCATGCTCGACTTCTTCGACGTCGCCCTGGACAGTGCCGGGCGGACCAACCTCGTCTACGTCAGCGACATGCGGCAGCTGGACACCGCCGACGTGACCTACACCCGGCAGTGCGGCGGTACCAGCCTCACCGGTGTGGCCCTGGCCGACGCGCCCTGCAGCACCGGCGGGGGCGCGGGCGGTGGGGGCACGACCGGCGGCGCCGTCGTACCCGCCTGTCCTACTCCTGCGATCACCGACGCCGAGGGTGACGCCACGCAGGTCATCGTGGCCGACACGGGCCAGTCGACGGTGAACCAGAAGGACCTCGACATCCGCGACGGCAACCTGGCGTGGAGCGACGCGACCGGCGAGCTGGTCGCCCTCGTGCACGTGTCGGATCTCGCGGCAGCTCCCGGTTCCTCGGAGTACCTGCGCTTCGACTTCAAGCTCAACAACATCACCTACGAGATCACGGCGAAGCGTGACAACACCGGCGCGACGTCCTTCAGCTGGTCGCAGCCAGGTCTGGGCGCCACGTCGCTCGGCAGCCTCGTGGGCACCTTCGACGACGCGAAAAGCGCCATCACGGTTGCGCTGCCGGCGGCCGCCTACGCCGCCGCCCAGCCCACCCAGCCGCCGCTTGGCTTGGGGTCCGTCATCTCGACCATGTCCGTCCTGACCCAGCGCGTCGCCGGGGTCGTCACGGCCACCGCCGACTCCGCGACATCGGGCGCCTGCGTCTACACGGTCGCGGCCGGACCGATCGTTCCCGAGGTGCCCTACGCCGCGCTGCTTCCGCTGGTGGCGGGTGGGCTGCTCGGAGCCGTCGAGCTGCGCCGTCGCAGACGACGGAGCCGGCTGGTCTGATCGCACTAGGCGCGGGTGCCCTTAAAGGATCTTGACGAGGGCACCCGCGGACACGGCACGCTGCACCCCTACCAAGGGGACATACATGCAGATGCGCCGCGGAGTCGTCGTTCTCGCCCTGTCGCTGCTCGCCGCGGGCTGCGGCGGATCCAGCGGCGGCAGCACGAGTGCTCCTCCAGCGTCGCCGAGCGCATCGCCGACGCCCGCTGACGACACTGCTGCGAAGGCCGAGATCACAACGGCGTGGGAGGCGTTCTACAAGGGCGGCAGCGGCACCGCCGACGACCACATCGCGCTCCTGGAGGACGGCGAGAAGTTCCGCGCCGAGATCACCGCGTCGCAGAAGGACCCGGCCAACGCGGGGCTCTCGGCGAAGGTCACGAACGTCGTCGTGACCCCGCCGACGGCGGCGGTGACCTACAACCTGCTCGGCCAAGGCGGGGCGGCGCTGCTGACGGGGGCGGTCGGCGAGGCCGTGCAGGTCGGCACGTCGTGGAAGGTCTCGAAGAAGACGTACTGCCAGCTGATCCAGCTGCAGAACCCGTCGATCACCCACGCCGGCTGCGGCTAGGCGGCGACGACAGCCCCGTCCTTCACCGTGACCGCGAAGGGGTGCAGCGGTGCGGGTGCCGGGCCATTGATCACCGCACCGGTGAAGGCGTCGTACTTCGACCCGTGGCACGGGCAGGCGAAGGTCTTGCCGGCCGCCGCGACCGTGCAGCCCTGATGGGTGCAGATCGCGCTGAACGCGACGACCGTCGTCGCGGTAGGCCGCGCGATCAGCAGCGGCTTGTCACCGCTCTTCGCCGAGATCGACGACCCGACCGGGATGTCGGCGAGCTGGGCGATCGCGGTTGCCCCCGCCGCGGCAGCCGCGGTGGGAGAAGACCCACCTGAGTCCGGTGCCGTCGTACTGGCGCCACCTGTCCCGCTGCTGCTGGAGCCGCCGCCGCAGGCGCTCAGCGCCAAGGCGGCGCAGCTCCCGCACGCGACCTGCAGCACGCTGCGCCGATCGAGCCCGTCTGCACTGCTCACTTGGTCACCACGGTTCCCTTCCACACGGCTTGCGCACCCGAGTCGCCGATGCGGATGGTCTGCACCATCGAGCCAACAGCGACGACGGTCGCTAGGACGGCGACGAGGAGCTGCACTTTGGCCGACCCTACGGCGGCGGGCTGCAGCACGATCGGTTTCTCGGCCTCGGCCGGACGGCGCCCGAGCAGCCACACTGCGACGGACAGGACGAACATGGCGGCGACCCAAGGGAGCAGCTGCCGGCCCAGGTGGGCGTGCCGCTGGATCAGCGGCGTCGTGACCCGCAGGTGGCCGCGGAGCCAGTAGCCCGCCTGGGTCGTGATCGGCACGATGATCAGGGCGGCAAGACAGAGCAGTGGGCCGCCGATACCCGCCCACCGTCGGGCGGCCGGCGACCAGGCCTGGGCGATGAGGACGAGGGCCGCGACGGGGACGAGTACGACGACGGCGTGGATCAGCAGGACGTGGGCCGGCAGGCCGTTGATGACTGTGGGCATGACAGTCACCTCCTTTGGGGCGCAGCCTGCCGCGAAATGCCGCAGATGACCATGAGGCGATGGTCCTAGGACGTCTGTCCGATAGCGGGAGCGGCGTCCGGTACCAGATGGTGATGGTCCCCTCAACCACGTGGAGCTGCGCATGCTCGGCTGCCGGCCATCGGGCGGTTCGCC
>JAVXVI010000427.1:0-3896 GCA_032230005.1 Actinomycetota bacterium
GTTGCGGAGAACATCGTCACGGCCTCCGTGCCGATCCTCGGGCGGGTGACCTGCCACCGGCTGATGATCCCGCAGCTGCGCGGCGCCCTTGCTGACATCCAGGCAGCCGGCCTCGCCGGGTCGCTGCAATCCTACGACGGCTGCTACGTCCCGCGCTTCATCGAGAGCAACCCCGAGCACGCGATCTCGCTGCACACCTGGGGGATCGCGATCGACCTCGATGCCGCCACGAACTACCGCGGCATCAAGGGCACCATGGACCCGCGCGTCGTCGACATCTTCAAGCGCTGGGGCTTCCGGTGGGGCGGCGACTGGAGCTACACCGACCCGATGCACTTCGAGCTCGGCGCGCTGCTCGGCTCAGCCGGCTCCTGACGTCACCTGGCTCTGACTCACCGGGCTCGTAGCGCCCGCACCCAGGGCAGCCCGACCCGGGCGTCCCGCAGCACCTTGCCCGCCGCGTTGCGGCCGCACATGCCGTGCACGCCGCCACCCGGGTGGGAAGCGGCGCCGCACATGTAGAGCCCACCGACCGGCAGTGCGTACGACGACCAGCCGGCGACCGGGCGGAACACCACCATCTGGTCGATCGACGCCGAGCCACCGCCGACGTCACCGCCAATGAGGTTCGGGTCCATCCCCTGCAGGTCCATCGGGCTGGTCACCGTCGTGTCGACCACCAGCTCCCGCACGCCCGGTGCGTGCGCCTCGATCCGCGCGAGCATCCGGTCGGTGAAGCGCTTCTCCCACCCCCGCTTCGCGTTCGTCGGCGTCGCGGGGCAGTGACACTCGACCCAGAGCGAAGCGGCGCCGGCTGGAACCCTGCTCGGGTCGGCCCTGTCCTGCTGGCCCAGGATGAGCTGCGGCTGCTCGGGCAGCAGCCCCCGTCGTACCTGCGCCTGTGACATCGCCACCTCGTCGAGGTCGCCGCTGACGTGCACCACCATCGCCTCGCGCAGCCGGTCATCCGCCCAGGGAGCGGGGGCCGACAGGTCGACGTCGACCCGGAAGTAGCCACTCGTGTAGCGATGCCGGCGCAGCTGCTCGAGCCAGCCGGCCGGCAGGTGCTCCTCGCCGACGAGATCGCGGGCCAGGATGGTCGGTGCGACGTCGGCGACGACCGCCCGGCGCACGCCGATGCCGGTGCCGTCTGCGCAGCGCACCCCGACGGCCCGACCGGCACGGACGACGACCTGGGTGACGTCGACACCGGTGCGTACGACGACGCCGGCCTCCTCGGCGGCCTCGACCATCGCGGCGGCCAGTGCCTGCGCGCCGCCGACCGGCACCGGCATGCCGCGGGTCTGCGCGGCCATCGCGAGCAACATGGCGGCCGGCGTCGAGCCGGCGCTGTCGACCCCGATGTCGGCATGCGTCGCGTTGGAGGCGAACAGCATGCGGGCCGGGTCCTGCGCGTAGCGCAGGCGAACCCAGTCCTCGACCGGCTCGAGCAGAGTGCGGGCCGTCGCGAGCAGCTCCCGAGGGGTGCTGCGCGAGGCGAACCGCGCCAGCGGCAACGGCGCCCCCACCGGCCCCATCAGCGCGTCGAAGAGCGGCACCCCGAGGCGCTCCCACCAGGCGACCGTGTCGAGCCACGCTGCGCCGTCCGGTCCGAGGCCGGCGGCGGTGTCCTCCGGAGTCCTTCGCATGACCGCGGCATCAGTGCCGGGCTGCCAGGTCGCGGCGACCGGGATGTCGGTGTGGGCCCACTGCACCCGCCGGTCGAGCTCGAGCTGACGCAGGACGGGGAACGCGTGCAGGACGCCGTAGAAGGCCGACCCCCAGTCATGGAGGTAGCCGCGGTCGGTGCGGACGCTGCCGACCGCACCCCCTGCGACCGGCCGCCGCTCGAGCAGCTCGACACTCCAGCCGGCCCGGGCGAGCAGCGTCGCGGCGACCAGGCCGTTGGGTCCGGCCCCGATGACCACAGCGTCGACCGTCACGCGGTCACGCTTTCACAGCGCGGCCGGCTCGGCCGTCAACCCGACCTCGGTGGCTGCTGTGAACCGCGCTCGCCACCTCCCGATCAGGTTGGAGAACCTGCGGCCGGTTTCGCGGCGGCGAGCTTCTCCAACCTGATCGCGATGAGCAAACGGCGACGGGCGGCGAACGGCGGCCGGCGGGTGGCGGGAACGGCGGGTGGCGGGAACGGCGGGTGGCGGGAACGGCGACGGGCCCGGCGGCCTCCTCGCGGAGGGCGCCGGGCCCGTCGGACGTGCGGTGGAGCTAGTGGCTGTGGCCGTGGCCGCCGTGACCGTGGCCGTGCCCGGCCTCCTCGGCCTGCCGCTCCGGCTTCTCCGCCACGATCGTCTCGGTCGTCAGCAGCATGCTGGCGATCGAGGCGGCGTTGCGGACAGCGGAGCGGGTCACCTTGACCGGGTCGACGATGCCCTGCTTGACCAGGTCGCCGTACTCCCCGGTCGCGGCGTTGAGGCCCTGTCCGGCACCGAGCTCACGGGCCCGGTTGACGGCCACCCGGCCCTCGAGACCGGCGTTGGCGGCGATCCAGTACGCCGGCTCGTCGAGCGCCTTGCGGACCAGCTGGACGCCGAGCAGCTCGTCGCCCTTCTTGCCGAGGCCGTCCTGCAGGACCGCGCTCGCGTGGATCAGGGCTGCGCCACCGCCGGAGACGATGCCCTCCTCGACCGCCGCGCGGGTCGCCGAGATGGCGTCCTCGAGGCGGTGCTTGAGCTCCTTGAGCTCGGTCTCGGTGTGCGCGCCGACCTGGATGACGCCGACGCCGCCGGCCAGCTTGGCCAGCCGCTCCTGGAGCTTCTCCTTGTCCCAGTCGGAGTCGGAGTTCTCGATCTCCTGCTTGATCTGGGAGACGCGCGCAGCGACCTCCTCGCTCGACCCGCCGCCGTCGACGATCGTCGTCAGCTCCTTGGTCACCGTGACGGTCCGCGCGTGGCCGAGCACCTCGAGGCCGACCTGGTCGAGCTTGAGCCCGACCTCGGCGGAGATGACCTGCGCACCGCTGAGGATGGCCATGTCCTGCAACATCGCCTTGCGGCGGTCGCCGAAGCCGGGGGCCTTGACGGCCGCGACCTTCAGCGTCTTGCGGATCGAGTTGACGACCAGGGTCGACAGCGCCTCGCCGTCGACGTCCTCGGCCACGATGAGCAGCGGCTTCTGCGCCTGCACGACCTTCTCGAGCACCGGCAGCAGGTCCGACAGCGACGAGATCTTGCCGTTGACGATGAGGACGTAGGCGTCCTCGAGAACGGACTCCATGCGCTCGGCGTCGGTGACGAAGTACGGCGAGATGTAGCCCTTGTCGAACTGCATGCCCTCGGTCAGCTCGAGCTCGAGCCCGGTGGTGTTGGACTCCTCGACGGTGATCACGCCGTCCTTGCCGACCTTGTCCATGGCCTCGGCGATGAGCTCGCCGACCTTGGCGTCCTGCGCGGAGATGGCGGCGACGGCGGCGATCTCGGCGTGGGTCTGGACCTCGGTGGCGGCCTTGAGCAGTGCCTCGCTGACGGCCTCGACGGCGGCGTCGATGCCGACCTTCAGGCCCATCGGGTTGGCGCCCGCTGCGACGTGGCGCAGGCCCTCGTGGACCATGGCCTGACCGAGGACGGTCGCGGTGGTGGTGCCGTCACCGGCGATGTCGTTGGTCTTGGTCGCGATCTCCTTGGCCAGCTGCGCGCCCATGTTCTCGTACGGGTCGGTCAGCTCGACCTCACGCGCGATGGTCACGCCGTCGTTGGTGATGGTCGGACCGCCGTACGCCTTGCTGATCACGACGTTGCGGCCACGCGGGCCGAGGGTGACCTTGACAGCGTCGGCCAGCTGGTCGACACCGCGCTCGAGGGCGCGGCGTGCGTCCTCGGAGAAGCTCAGGATCTTGGACATGCGTTCCTCTCAGAAAGGGCGACTGCCCCGGCCCCGTG
>JAVXVI010000428.1:0-6805 GCA_032230005.1 Actinomycetota bacterium
GTGCAGTACGCTCCTGACACCGTAGTGGCGGACCACGTAAGAGGTCAACATGCTTTTTGCCCATGACACCGAGGTAGCGCTGAGGGCCGCCGCTGCCCTGGTCAACACCGACCAGACCGACGACGAGCTGCCCGACGTGAAGGCCCTCGACCTGTTCGTCAAGGAGTGGGGCTGGACCGGATCACGCCGCGGCGACAAGGCCGAGCTCGAGCGAGTCAGAGCGCTCCGCCCGAGACTCCGCGCCCTCTGGCACGCCGACACCGACGGCGTCGTCAAAGCGGTCAACGACATGCTCCGCGAGGCCCACGCGCTGCCCCAGCTGGTGACGCACGACGACTGGGACTACCACCTGCACGCCACCCCTCCCGACGCGCCGTTGTCGGACCGGATGATGGTCGAGGCCGCGATGGCCATCGTCGACGTCGTCCGCTCCGGCGAGCTCGATCGACTGCGGGTCTGCGACGCCGCCGACTGCGACGACGTCGTCGTCGACCTGTCCAAGAACCGCGCCCGCCGCTACTGCAGCGTCGGCTGCTCCAACCGCGTCAACATGGCCGCCTTCCGCGCCCGCCGAGAGACGATGAGCCGGTGACCGACGACGTGCAGGCGGAGTGGGACCGGCGCTACGCCGAGCAGGAGCGCATGTGGAGCGGCCAACCGAACGGCGCACTCGTCGCCGAGGTCGCTGGGCTGACCCCAGGGCGGGTGCTCGACGTGGGCTGCGGTGAGGGTGCCGACGCGATCTGGCTCGCGAGCAACGGCTGGGACGTGACCGCGCTCGAGATCTCCGGCGTTGCCCTGGAGCGGGCGGCAGCGCACGCACAGCACGCGGGCGTCGCGATCACCTGGGTCCATGCCGGACTGGCCGAAGCCACGCTGCCGACCTTCGACCTCGTCTCCGCGCAGTACCCGGCGCTGCTGCGCACGCCCGACGCCGCTGCCGAGAAGGCCTTGCTCGGAGCCGTCGCTCCCGGCGGCACACTGCTGCTCGTGCACCACGCCGGCATGGACACCAAGCCGGTGCACAACGGCTTCGACCCAGCCGACTACGTCTGGCCATCGATGGTGGCCGCGATGCTCGACGACGACTGGGAGATCGAGGCCGACGAGCAGCGGCAGCGCATCGCACCCGACAGCGGTGCCGGCGCCGGTCACGCCGATGACATCGTCCTGCGCGCCCGCCGACTGCGCTGACACCCGACTGCGCTGACACCCGCCTGCGCTGACCGACACGTCACCGCTGGCGCGGGCGGTCCCCCGTCAGGTCGACGACCGTCTTGCAGTTGTCGTGCATCGCCATGAACTCCTGCAGCACCTCGCCCAGCGAGAGCCCCTCCGGCAGGTCGTGGACCGCGATCCCGACGCGTACGTCGCAGGCTTCGCACTCGAGAGACATGTACATCACGCCGGTCACTCTTCGTGTTTGCCCGTTGACTCAAAGTCCAGACCGAGAGGCGGAGAGTTCACCCCTTCAGTCGAGTGCAAATCAGGACCAAAGTGGCGGTACGACGGCGCCGCCCGGCACCGAGGAGACCCGAGGGATCGGGCCAAGGCGCGCGTACCACTGATGTGACACCAACGACACGCGTAACTGCGAGGGTCCGGTGAGCAATGCCAACTCCTACGACGAAGAGCTCTTCGCGGCACTGACGGCGGTGCGCGAGCTCCTCGAGCGCACCAGGGATCGCATCGATGACGTCGCGGCCCGGACGGCGGAGATCCAGTCCGGTCGGGCTCGCGGGCTCAGCTACGCCGAGCTGCTCACCGGCGCGCGCCATCCGATCGTCCTGGACGTGCTCTCCGAGCTGCTCGACGGACTGTTCGACGCCGGCAGCCGACTCCGGCGTGCCGAAGCAAGGGCTCTGTACGCCGACAGCCTGAGCATGGACAAGATCGGGGCGTTGCTGCGGATCAGTCGCCAACGCGTGTCGGCGATCATCAACAGTCCGTTCGGGCAGGGCGCGCCGGAGCAAGGTGACGTTCCGGATCGGCGACCCGGCCTGTCGCTCACCGCCCCGGAGTTCCGCCTGATCGCCGAGTCGCTTCCGCAGCTTGTCGGGGTGGCGGATACCGACGGCAACGCCGAGTACGTCAACGAGCAGGTGGTCGATTTCACCGGCTTGCGGCGGGTGACACATGACCCATGGGATTGGCTCGCCGTGGTTCACCCGGAGGATCAGGAGCTGACCGTCGACGGCTGGCGGGTCGCGATCGAGACCGGTGCGCCGTTCGAGGTGGAGTGCCGGATCCGGCGCGCTGACGGTGAGTACAGGTGGCACCTCTGCCGGAGCCTGCCCATACGCGGATCGGATGGCCACCCCGTCAAGTGGCTCACGACGGCCACAGACATCGATGACCACAGAAGGCTTCAGGAGGAGTTCGCCCGACTGCAGAGCGCGCAGCAGCCGCCCCGGCCGCAACGGCCGTAGCGCCACCTAGAGGACCGCGGAGCGGCTTCGCCGTTTTGCTGCCGCATCGGTGATGTCTGCGATCACGCGCGCGACGCTGGCCGCGTGCCACCGCTGATGCGTCGGGCTCGAGAAGTGCTCGGCGTTCAGGCCGGCGGCGATGGTGGCGAGCGACGCTCCCTCTCGATGCAGCTGGGCGATGCGATGCAGACCGTGCTCGTTGGTCGCCGCCTGCGGGCCCCGTCGAAGCGGCCGCAGAACCGCCTCGCACGAAGGGCCGGCGAGAAAGTCCGTGTGCTCGCTCAGCAGGGCGGCCAGCGCATCGCGTGGCAACGCCGGACTCCAGAGGTAGCCCTGTCCACCCCAGCACCCCAGCCGGTGCAGCACGGCCAGCTGCTCCACGGTCTCCACTCCCTCGGCGACAGTCCGCAGCCCGACCGCGCGGCCGAGATCGATCACGGACGCCGTGATGGCGAAGTCGTCGCCGCGGACGGCGATCTGATCGATGAACTCCCGGTCGACCTTGAGCGTGCTGATGGGCAGGTGCCGAAGGAAGGTCAGGGACGAGTAGCCGGTACCGAAGTCGTCCAGTGCGATCCCGACACCGAGGTCACGCAAGGAGGTCAGTACGCGCGCCGCCATCCGCCGATCCGCGATCAGGCCGGTCTCGGTCACCTCCAGCTCGAGGTTCTGCACGGGAAGTCCCACGGCTTCGGTGGCCGCGCGCACCCAGTCGAGGAGGGCCGGGTCACAGGCATTGCGGGCGGAGACGTTGACGGCCAGATACGTGTCCGCGGGCAGTCCGCCGCCGCGTCTCAGCCATCTCGCGTCGCGGCCCGCCCGCTCGAGCACCCACTGGTCCAGCGAGGCGATCAGGGTGCTGTCTTCCGCGAGCGGGACGAACAAGGAGGGAGGCAGCCAGCCGCGGGTCGGGTGGTTCCAGCGGAGCAGCGCCTCTATCCCGAGCAGCCGGCCCGTGGCCAGGTGCACGATCGGTTGATAGTGGAGCTCCAGCTGGTCACGCGCGAGGGCTTCACGGAGCTGCTCCGTGAGCTCGAAACGTTGGGTCCACTTCGAGTGAGACGACCGGTCAAGGACCCGCCATCCGCCACGGCCGGCGGCCTTGGCCTCGTACATCGCCGACTGAGCATCCCGCAGCAGGGTGTCTGACTTGGCCGGGAGGGGTGGCGAGATGGCAATCCCGATGCTGGCCGAGAGAGTCACCGCGACCCCCGAGGCGTCGATCGGCGGCTGGAGCGCGGCGACGATGCGACTCGACAGCTGCGCTGCATCGCTCGCCACGGTCTCTTCACACAGGACGACGAAGGCATCGCCCCCTAAGCGTGCGACGGTGTCCCCCGGGCTCGCCGTGGCCGAAAGCAGCTGTCCCGTGGCTTCGAGCACCTGGTCACCGACGACGTAGCCGTGGGCGGCGTTCACCAGGCTGAAGCGGTCCAGGTCCACCAGGAGCACGGCAAGCGGTCGCCGGCGGCGCACCGATCGAGCGAGGGCGCGACCCAGGCGGTCCTCGAGCAGCGTCCGGTTGGGCAGGCCGGTGACGTCGTCATGGGTGGCCTGCCGTACCAGCTGGCGCTCGAGCCGGCGGCGGTCGCTGATGTCACGCCCGATGACGGAAGCCGAGACCACAGCACCGCGCTCATCGAAGACGGGCGAGACCGTGAGTGAGACGTCGAGGATTGCGCCGTCACGATGCCGTCGCACGGTCTCCAGCCCGGAGACTGTCTCGCCTGCGGCTACAGCACTGAGCAGCCCTTGGATCTCGGCTCCCGTCTCATGCGGATCGAGCAGGTCAACATGCCGCCCCACCACGTCATCAGCGGTGAAGCAGTAGAGGATCTCCGCGCCTCGGTTCCACGTGAGGATGCTCCCGTCGAGTGCCTTCGTGAAGATGGCGTCGGCGCTCGAGGACACGATGGCAGACAGCTGTTGCGCTTTCTCTTGGGCCTCCTGCGTCGCCGTGTGGTCGCTGGCCATGACGATCGTGGCTACGAACGTCCCGTTCTCGTCACGGACAGACCGCACCGTCACCGTCGCCGGGAAGGGCGCGCCATCGAAGCGGCAGAGCATGAGCCGGCCGGCCCACACGGTTTCGGTCAGCAAGGTCGCCCGCACGGCCGCGGCGGCATCGGTCGTCTCAGGCGGCACGAGTTCCGCCACCAGCTCGCCGAGCGCCTGCGGCGCCGGCCGGCCGAACAGGCGCTCCGCAGCCGGGCTGAACAGCACGATGCGGCCGGCGCGGTCCGTGCCGATGACCGCCTGCTCGATGTCG
Source organism: Actinomycetota bacterium (assembly GCA_032230005.1). Taxonomy (GTDB): domain Bacteria; phylum Actinomycetota; class Actinomycetes; order Mycobacteriales; family SCTD01; genus RYN-124. Next base: position 4,699 of record JAVXVI010000428.1, read on the forward strand.
GCCAGCAAGGCGGCTTGGATCAGGAGAAGACGGTGAGCGGCCTCCAGCTCCTGGTCGGCAATGGCGCACCCCCGACGCGGGTGTGCCGCGACATTGACGGCACGACCCGGCGAAAGTCCCCAGACGGGGCAGGTGTGCCGTTCTCTCTCACTACTACCTTCCCCCCGCGTGACGGGAGGGGCCAGGGACGCCCAGCGGGAATCCGTAGGCGGCTGCCTAGGCTCCGCGCGGGCCCATCAGCCTCGAGAGCAGCTCCGCCTGCGAGTGCACACCGAACTTGAGATAGATGCTCGAGAGATGGTTGCGAATCGTGCTCTCCGTGACGCTCAGGTCCTCGGCCATGTCTCCGATCCTCTCCCCCACGACGACGCGCCGCAGGATCTCGGCCTGTCGTTCGCTGAGCTCGGCCACCTCCGGCAGGTCCCACCACGCCTCCAGCAGGCTCGCCCGGTTCCCGATGCGCGCGGCCTGGACTTCCAGGGCAACGCGCCACAGGTGTCCCTCAAGCCGTGACACGCGATCCCACGCAGCCTGCGTCTCCCGGTCCGGGAGTCTGATTGCTACGGCGTAGCGGAGTGGCTCCCGCCCGTCGAGCGGGCTGACCTGAAACAGGGCCGGGACCCACTCACCGCCGACACCTCGCAGGCGGAGCTCGAGGAACTGCTCCCGGCGGTCGGCCGCGCTGTGATGCAGCGCCAGCATCAGTCGCGGGGCGTCACCCGGATGAACAGCGTCCTGGAGTGGCGTGTCCAGTCGCGTGGATCGCCAGCCCAGCAGTCCAGCTGCCCCGACGCCGATGGCGGACAACCGGCTGGTGGCGTCGACGATGCAGAGGAGCTGCCGGCCGGCGTCGAGGCCCGGGTCGTCTGGCATGCGTGATGGCGTCCTTCGTCGTCCTGCGATCGATGGTCGCTGCCGACATCGAAGGTGTCAAGTGACACAGTCACCTGACACTGTCAACTGGAGGCCCGAAGTACTAGGTACGGGGCCGACTGGTCCGTACAGTGGGCCGCATGGCGCCCCCCGACGTCGGCGCATCCGTTCGTGCCGCTCGGATACGCCTTGGCTGGACCAGGGAAGCGCTCGCCTTCCATTCCGGCGTCAGCTGGGCCGCGATAGCCCAGATCGAATCCGGCCGGCGCAAGGACATCCACCTCAGCAGCCTGGTTGCCCTGGCCAACGCGCTCGGCGTCAGTCTTGACTACCTGGTAGGCGCGCCGGGTTGCGCCACCCAGCTCTTCGAGCACCGCGCCCTCATCTACGACTCGGACACCGCCTTCGCCGCCGCCGCTGTCCCCTTCCTGGCCGACGGCGCCGAGCGGTCCCAGTGCCTGCTGGCGATCGCCTCCCCGGCCAAGGCCGACCTCATTCGGCATCATCTCGGCGAACGCGCGGCTCTCGTCGAGTTCGTCACCTGGTCGGAGTGGTACCGCTCACCGCGCTCAGCCTTGGACAGGTACCAGGAGTACGTGACGGACAAGTGCGAGCAGGGCGGGACCTGGATACGCGTCGTGGCCGAGGCCGGCTGGGCGAATGACACGGGCCAGAAGCTGGCGGCGTGGAATCGGTATGAGTCCCTGGTCAACCTGGTGTTCGCGCCCTGGCCGGTCACGATCATGTGCACGTACGACGAGCGGGCATTCTCTCGGGCGAACCTCGCGCACGGCCGACGGCACCATCCCGTCATCACGCGCGGCGCCGACAGCGCGACGAACCCCAAGTATCGCGACCCCGGCGACGTGCTGCTCTCACCTCGGTTGCCCTGATCCGAAAGGGCCATTTTTCGCCAATTGCTCCCATGATCAAGGAGTGGCATCGCATGCTGCGACCTCGCAGCATCGGCCACCCAGGAGCTCGCACGAACATGCCTCGACACCTTCGCGCCCTCGCCATCGGCGTCACCCTGGCCACGGCTGCCCTCACGCCGACAGCAGCGCACGCGAGCATCCCCACGAAGTACGCCAACTGCACGAACCTGCACGCGTACTACCCCCACGGCGTCGGCATGGCCACCGCCCACGATCACGTCGCGACCGGCGGCCGCCCGGTCACGACGTGGAAGCACGACACCAACGCTTACAACACGGCGATGCGCTACAACCGCGAC
>JAVXVI010000429.1:0-20794 GCA_032230005.1 Actinomycetota bacterium
CGCACCGGCGTCACGATGGTGCTCGTCGAGCAGAACATCGCGTTCGGGCTGTCGCTGGTGGACACCGCCCACCTGATGCAGACCGGCACCGTCGTGCACAGCGGCCCGGTCAGCGAGCTGGACGACGACACGCTGGCCCGCCACCTCGGCATCGGCCGCGTGCTTCAGGCCGCAGCCGGTTCCGCCCTCGCCGCCCGCCAGGCCCCGCCCGCCCCGAAGGAGAAGTCGCGTGCCCGTCGTACAGCGTGAAGATGGAGCCCGCATCGCCTGGGAGGCGGATGGGCCAGAGACTGCGCCGCCGCTGCTGCTCATCATGGGGCTCGCCTACCCGGCCGCCATGTGGTTCCGGCTGGTGCCGGCCCTTGCCGATCGCTACCGCGTCATCCGCGTCGACAACCGCGGTGCCGGGCTGACAGGTGACGTACCCGGCGCGCCATACACCGTCGAGACCATGGCCGGGGACTGCCTCGCGGTCCTCGACGCGGCCGGTGTGCAGCAGGCGCACGTCGTCGGCATCAGCATGGGCGGCCTCATCGCTCAGGAGATCGCGCTGACGGCACCGGAGCGGGTGCGCTCGCTCTGCCTCACCGCCACCCACCCCGGTATCGCGCACGCCGTCGTCGATCCCGAGGCGATGGCGATGCTGATGAAGCGCGGCGAGATGACGCCGGCTGAAGCGGCCGAGGCATCGGTCCCGTTCAACTACGCGCCGTCGACCCCACGGGAGCGCATCGAGGAGGACTGGGCGGTCCGGTTCCCCCTCGCGGCGACCAACGAGGGCTACATGGCGCAGGCAGTGGGCACCGCGCAGTGGGACGGCTACGACCGGATTCCCGGGATCACGGCACCGACCCTGGTCCTGCACGGCGAGATCGACCGGCTCGTCCCGCCTGCCAACGGCGAGGCGATCGCGGAGCGCATCCCGGGTGCCGAGCTCGTGCTGGTTCCGGATGCCAACCACGTGCTGATGACGGACCAGCCCGAGCAGGTCGGAAAGGTGCTGCTGGACTGGCTGGACCGGAACCCGTGACCCGACTCCGGGCGGTCGCGTCGAGCGGCGTCGGGGCGCTGGCCGAACGCGTCCTGGCTGACATCGACGGGCTCGTGGCCGAGATGGGCGCTGCCTACCAGGCCGAGATCCCTGAGTACGCCGCGATGACCGAGGCGACGATGGTGCGCGACGTCCTGCCCGTGTCACGCCGCCTCGTCGAGGTGTTCCTCGAGTGCGTCGTGCAGGAGCGGACGCTGGTCGCCCGCGAGCTGCGGGTCTTCGAGCAGTCGGGTCGTGACCGGCTCGACATGGGCCTGCCGCTGGAGTCGGTCCTGAGGGCCTACCGCATCGCGGGGCGTACGGCGTGGACAGCTCTGTGCGCAGCGGTGCAGCCCGGTGAGGAGGGGCTGCTCGCCGACCTCGGCGCCCGGTGGATCGACATCGTCGACCGGACGTCGAGCGCCCTCGCGAGGGCGTACCTGTCCGCGAGCCACGAGCGCCTGCGCGACCTCGACGCGCGTCGTCGTGAGCTGGTCGAGGCGCTGCTGACCGCGACCGATCCGAGCGAGGTCGCCGCGGTGTCGCTGCGCTTCTCGACCGTGCTGTCGCCGTCGTACGTCCCCGTGCTCGTGGGTGGCGCCGGCGCCGTGGCGAACATCGACGCACTGCTCGCGACCGCACCGGCGGGCACCTTGGGTGGACACAGAGGCGAGCGCGTCCTGCTGCTGGTGCCCAACCGCCTGGAGGCGCCGCTCGGCCGCGCCGGCGCCCTCACGGCATGGGGCCGTCCTGCTGCCTGCGGACGCGCGCTGCTCGAGGAGGTCCGCCAGGTCGAGATGCTGCTGCTCACGTCGATCGCCGAGGGGCACACCGAGGGGTCTTTCGGACCCGACGACCTGCTGGTCGAGCAGCTGCTGCTCGGCAACGAGCGGGTCGCCGATGCGCTGCGCCGTCGGGTCGGCGACATCCTCGTGACGCGTGACGGGTCCGGTGTCCTCGTCGGGACCCTGCGGACCTACCTCGCCACCGGCTCGATTCCCGAGACCGCGCGCCGCGAAGTCGTTCATGTCAACACGGTGGCCTATCGGCTCGGCCGGGTCCGCGAGCTCACCGGGCTCGACCCGAGGGTGCCGGCAGACTCGGCCCTGCTCGTGCTCGGGCTCGGCCTTCCTGCGGGTGTGGAGGTCTGACGTGCAGGGATTGATGGGGACGCAGCCGCTGACGGTCGGCACCATCTTCGAGCGGATGCGGACGGTCTACTCCGACGCCGAGGTCGTGGATGCCTTCGCTACCGGTGCAGGGAGGACGACGTACGGCGCGATGGCCGAGCGGATCCTGCGGCTGGTCACCGTGCTGCGCGACCTCGGTGTCGCGCCCGGCGACCGGGTGGGGACCTTCGCCAACAACAGCTCGCGGCACGTGGAGCTGTACTACGCCGTGCCGCTCGCCGGCGCGGTCCTGCACATGGTCAACATCCGGCTGCACGACGACCAGCTCGAGCACGTCGTGCGCGACGCCGACGACACGGTGATGTTCGTCGACGACGACCTCGTCCCACGGCTCGGGGACGTCGCCGCGAAGATGCCGTCGATCCGCGCCTTCGTGCGCATGGGCAAGGGTGAGACGGCGGGCATCGAGGGGATCCTCGAGGGCGAGTCCCTCATCGACGCCGCCGTAGCGGCCCGCGAGCTGCCAGAACTCACCGAGGACATGGCGTGCGGGATGTGCCATACGTCGGGTACGACGGGGATGCCCAAGGCGGTCGTCTACTCGCACCGGTCGACGTACCTGCACGCGATGGCGATGTGCATGGTCGACGGCCTTGCCATCTCCGAGCGCGAGCGGATCCTGCCGGTGGTGCCGCTGTTCCACGCCTGCGGCTGGGGGCTCCCCTATGCCGCGCCGCTGACCGGCGCCGACCTCGTGTTCGCGGGAGCGGACTGCTCACCCGAAGCGCTGGCGCGCATCATCGCGACGGAGCAGGTCACCTGGGCCGCTGGCGTGCCGACGATCTGGACGGGGCTGCTCCCGCTGGCGCAGTCGGGAGACGCGGACCTGTCATCCCTGCGGACGCTCGGTGTCGGCGGGTCCGCGACGCCGCGCGCGTTGCTCGAGGCCTATGACGCCCTCGGTGTCGAGATCCTGCAGATCTGGGGGATGACCGAGACCTCGCCGGTCGCCGCCTCGTCGCGGCCGCGCCGCCGGCACCGCGGTCTGTCGGAGGAGGAGCTGCGCGACGTCCGCGCGAAGACCGGCACCATCTTCCCCGGGCTCGAGGCGCGCATCGTGTCGGACTCCGGCGACGAGCTGCCGTGGGACGGCGAGTCGGTGGGGGAGCTCGAGTGCCGCGGCCCCTGGGTGGCGACCGACTATCACGGCGGCATGCCGGAGAAGTTCCACGACGGCTGGCTGCGCACGGGCGACATGGCCTGCATGGAGAGCGACGGCTACTTCCGCATCGTCGACCGGTCCAAGGACCTGGTGAAGTCCGGCGGCGAGTGGATCAGCTCCGTCGAGCTCGAGGGGGCCTGCCTCGCGCACCCGGCGGTCCGTGAGGCCGCCGTCGTAGGAGTGCCCTCCCAGAAGTGGGACGAGCGACCGGTGGTCGTCGTCGCGCTGAACACCGGCCAGTCACTGTCACTGGACGACCTGCGGTCCTTCCTCGCCGGCCGGGTCGCGAAGTGGTGGCTGCCGGACGACCTCGTCGTCGTCGATGACGTCGCGAAGACCAGCGTCGGCAAGTACGACAAGAAGGCGATCCGTGCGTCACTGGCGGACCGCGTCCTGCCATGAGAGGCGTGCGGATCGGCGTTGCCGTTGCAGCCTGCGTCGCGCTCGCCGTACCCGCCCATGCTGCTCCGACCAAGCCGGCCCGCACCCGGCCGCAGGGACCAGCTGCCGTGAAGTTCGCGAAGGACTTCCCGGCGCTGAAGGACAGCGAGTGGGGCTGGCGGCTCGGTGGCTTCGGCGGTCTGCACCGAGGTGCACCGCGCAAGCACGTGCCGATCGTCTTCGTGCACGGCAACAACGTCGACGCGGCGGACTGGTACCCGGTGCGCGACGACTTCCGGGCCGCCGGCTGGACCGATCAGGAGCTGTGGGCGGTGTCGTACGGCGGCTTCGGCGGCTCCAACGGCACCGCGCTGCACACCGCCAACCCGGAGCGGGACAAGGAGCACGCCGACAACGGCGACAACCACACGACGTACATCACCGAGGACGACGTCAACGTCTCTGATCTGTACGCCTTCATCAAGGCGGTGCAGCGCTACACCGGCTCCGACCGCGTGATGCTCGTCGGCCACTCGCTCGGCGTCACCCTCGCGCGCGAGACCATGCGGCTGCACCCCGATGTGCGGCGCAACGTCGTTGCGTTCGTCGGCATCGCCGGGGCGAACCACGGCACGACGTTCTGCCCGCCGGGTTCGGAGGGCAACGTCGTGTCGTGCGACGAGATCGCCGCCGGGACGCCATGGCTGGCGCGGCTGAACGCCTTCGGCGAGACCTACGGTCCGACCGCGTGGATGACGGTGTACGACGGGACCGGCGCGGGTGACCCGGCGTACGTCGGACCGACCTACGCGCAGTCACCTGCGCTGAAGGGCGCGGACAACCGTCAGTTCCCGTACACGTACCACAACGACCTCCGCCTCGACCCGGCCATCGTCGCCGTCTACCGCGCCTTCCTCGAGAAGCACGGAACGTTGCCCAGACCCTGAGGTGCCGCCGGCATCATCATGATCAACGCCGGGAAGCGTCGCCGAAACGGCGTACCAGACTGGCTTTTTCCCGGCGTTGATCAAGCCTGGGCAGGTCAGGTCAGGTGGGCGCGACGAAGCCGCCTGGGCCGACTGCGGGCGGTCTCTCAGGCGGGACATCCATGGGCGGCACCGGCGGCGGTGCCGACACCGCCGGACCGGCGCCGACCCACGGGAGGGCGCCGACGTCCGGGGACGCGCCGTACGCAGGGGTTGGCCCGGAAGGCGGGGTCGGGCCGTACGACGGCGTCGGACCCCAGACCGGTGGCGCGACGGGGGAGGCCAGCCTGGCCTCCTCGCGGCGGCGCCGCTCGGCCAGCACGGCAGACAGGACGGCCCAACCAGGAGTGCCCGGCGGCGGGGGCGGGGTGATCACCGACAGCACCGCGCCGACCAGCCGGCCGCCGAGGTCCTCGCGGGCCTGCGGCGTCAGGTCGTCGGCGCGGGCCAGGAACTGCCGCACCGACAGCGCCAGCTCGTCCGACAGGCCGGACAGGTCCGTCTGCGCTGCCCACGCGACAAGCGGCTCGGGCATCAGCGCGACCTGCCCGCCGCGGACCGTCACCCGCTCCTGGAGGACGACGGTCCCCGCGAGCAGGTCGCCGATCCGCTTGCCCTGCGGGTTCAGCAGCATGGTGAGGACACCGGCGACGTAGAAGGTGATCCCCGGTCGCTCGAGGAAGGCGCCCGCCAGTCCGCGGACGAACGCGTGCCGGAAGCCGATGGGCCCGCCGTCGTCGCGAACGACGCGCAATCCCATCACCGCCTTGCCCGGGGTGCGGCCGCGCAGCAGCGACTCGAAGATGACGGGGTAGCCGATCCCCACCAGGACGAGGACGACGAGCCCGAGCGCGGAGCTCGCGGCGTCGGACGTGGACGGGCCAACAGCGGTCAGCAGCGCCAGCAGCCCGAACAGCAGCGCGAGCTGCAGCACGGCGTCGACAACCCCTGCCACCAGGCGCGACGGCAGCGCCGCCGGACGCAGGTCCAGCGCCACTGCCTCACCCGTCACGATCTGCTGCACGGCCCTAGTCTGCCCGCGTGGACCTCGATGCGTACGTCGCCGCGCATCGACTCGAGTGGCAACGCCTCGACCAGCTGCTCGGCCGGGCCCGTTCACCGCGCCGGCTGAGCGGCGCAGAGGTCGACGAGCACGACGACCTGTACCAGCGCACGGCGACGTCGCTGTCGGTCATCCAGAGCGCCGGCCGCGACCCGGCCCTGGTGGCGCGGCTGTCATCCCTGGTCGCCCGCGCCCGGGGCGTCGTCGCCGGTGGCCGGCAGGCTGTGTGGCGCGACGTCGCGCGGTTCCTGCGCGAGGACTTCCCGGCCGTCTGCTACCGGATCCGGTGGTGGTGGCTGGGGGCCATGGCCGCCTTCGTCGTCGTCGCCACGTCGTACGGCGTCTTCATCGCGCACTCACCAGCTGCCCAGCTCGCGGTCGCCCCTCCGGACGTCGTCAAGCGGCTGGTGGAGAGGGACTTCGCCGACTACTACTCGTCGGCGCCGGCGCAGGACTTCACGTCCAAGGTCTTCACGAACAACCTGTACGTCGCGGCGCTGGTGATCCTGCTCGGCATCTTCGTGCTGCCGGTCCTCTACGTGCTCTACCAGAACGCCCTCAACGTCGGCGTCGCCGGCGGCCTGATGGCGGCCAACGGTCGCACGGGGCAGTTCTTCGGGCTGATCCTGCCGCACGGCATGCTCGAGCTGACAGCTGTCTTCGTCGCCTGCGGGCTGGGCCTGAAGCTCGGCTGGACGGTGGTCGATCCCGGCGGCCGTACCCGGTCCAGCGCTCTCGCGCAGGAGGGCCGTGCCCTCGTCGTCGGCACCATCGGTCTCGCCGTGGTGCTGCTCACGAGTGGCTTCCTCGAGGGCTTCGTGACGCCCAGCGGGCTGCCGACCTGGTTGCGGATCGGGATCGGCGGGCTGGCCGAGGCGCTGTTCCTCGCCTGGGTGTTCGTCCTCGGCCGGCGGGCACACCTCGCCGGCGTGAGCGGTGACCTGCGCGACGACCTGCGTGGCGACGAGGCACCGAGCTGAGCGGTCAGCCCCCGCCCCACCCGGCGGGATCGACGCCGCCGGGGATGGGTGCTGCCGGGTCGTAGGGCTGTCGGCTGTAGATGAAGCTGCCCAAGTCCAACGCGACCACCGATCCGTCACGCACGACCGGCCGCAGCGTCTCGCCGGCGTGGTAGCCGTCGAGCCCGAGCCACCCCGATCCGGTACGGCGGAAGCGGCTCTCACGCCCAGCTCCCTGCAGTCCGAGCAGGTGCAGCATCCCGTCGGACGCGAGCCGCACGGCGTACGACGAGGTGCCCCAGTACCACTGACCGGTCAGCGCGAGGTCGGCCTCGTCGACCTCCGTCAGGGGCTGCCACGCGTCGACGATGCGCGGCTCGCACTGCCGCATGACGTCGAGGAAGCTCGGCAGCGCGCCGGACGCCAGGCCGCTCGTCGCGTTGGTCAGCACCACGGCACCGGTCTGCTCGAGCGGGTCGACGAACACCCCGGCGAGGAAGCCGGGCATCGAGCCGCCGTGCCCGAGGAAGCTGTGCCCGTCGGTGCGGACGATCTGCAGCCCGAGGCCGTACGCCGACCACCCCGGGTGGGCAGCGTCGACGCCCGACGGCTCGCCCATCTCCTCGAGGGTCGATGCCGCCAGCACGTCGCCCGTGTCACCGAGCAGGAACGCCGCGAACCGGCCGAGGTCGGCGAGCGTTGCCCACAGCTGGCCCGCGGGAGCCATGGCACCCGCGTCATGCTCGGGCTCACGCAGCAGCACGTCGGCCCAAGGGTGCACGGCGTAGCCCTGCGCCGCCGCGCCCTGCGGACGGGTCGTCGTCCGCGTCATGCCGAGCGGCAGCAGCACCTCGTCCCGGATCACCTCTTCCCACGACCTGCCCCGGCAGCGCGCGATGACCTCGCCCAGGACCGCGTAGCCGAGGTTGGAGTAGTGGAAGCGCCGGCCGGCCGGGTGCTTCACGTCCGACCCGGACAGCCGGCCGGAGAAGTCCTGCCACGGCTCGCCCGGCGTGCGCTCCCACCAGTCGGTCGGGCTCTCCGCCGCGAGGCCGGCGCCGTGCGCCAGCAGCTGCCCGATCGTGCGCTGTCCGTAGGGCGTCCCGGGCACGTGCTTGTCAACGGCGTCGTCGAGGTCGAGCAGGCCCTCGTCGCGCAGCCGCATCACCGCGACCGCGGTGATGGACTTGGTGATGGACCCGATGCGGTACTGCACGTCGTCGGTCGGCTCGCGGCCGTCGACACTGCCTCGGCCGCACCACCAGGTCAGCCCGCCGCCGCGCACGACACCCGCCACAAGCGACGGCAGCCGGCCGTCCACCTGCAGCCGGGCGGCGAGGGCGGCCAGCCGGACGGCAGTTACAGGAGTGACGGACACACGACGACCGTAACGGTCTACAGCCGGCCGGCGGCCTTCAGGCTCAGATAGGTGTCGGCAACGGCCGGAGCGAAGGACTCCGGCGGCGCATCGACGACCTCCACGCCGCGCTTGCGCAGCAGAGCCGTCGTCCGGCGGCGCTCGTCGTGGTGCCGCTCGGCCGCCGCCGCGTCGTATACCGCCTCGACGTCCCCGCGCGCCTGCGCCATCTCCTCGACGCGAGGGTCGCCGACGGAGGCGAGTACGACGGTGTGCCGGCTCGTCAGGGAGCCCAGCGAGGGCAGTAGGCCCTGATCGAGCGCCGCCCGGTCCAGGGTCGTGAACAGCACGACAAGTGACCGCCGTCGCGCTCGGCGCAACACCTCCGAGACGACCCGGCGCCCGTCGCTCTCGATGAGCGCCGGTTCGAGCCCTGCCATCGCCTCGACCATCCGGGGCAGGATCTCGTTGCGGCCGACGTCCTGCACGGAGGCGCGCAGCTCCCGGTCGATGGCCAGCAGGTCGACGTGGTCGCCGGCGCGGGTCGCGAGAGCCGTCAGCAGCAGGGCGGCGTCGAGGGCTGCGTCCAGCCTCGGCACGTCGCCGACGCGGCCGGCCGACGTGCGGCTCGTGTCGAGCACAAGCAGGAGCCGGCGGTCGCGCTCCGGACGCCAGGTGCGCACGACGACCTCGGAGCGGCGTGCCGTGGCCCGCCAGTCGATCGAGCGGACGTCGTCACCGTCGACGTAGTCCCGCAGCGTGTCGAACTCGGTGCCCTGACCACGCACCCGCGCGGCGACCAGACCGTCGAGCTGCCGCAGCCGTGCGAGCCGCTCGGGCAGGAACTTGCGCGAGGTGAAAGGCGGCTGCACGCGCACCCGCCACGGCACGACGTGGCGGCCCTGGCGCGCCGCGACGCCGAGCGGCCCGACACTGCGCACCGTCACCCGCGACGGGTAGCGGTCGCCCCGCCGGGTCGGGTGCAACGTCGTGGTCAGCACCCGTCGCTCACCGGCCGGGATCGCCAGAGGCTGCGTCGCCGGCGCAGCCCCCGCCGACGGCACCCACGCATCGCGGAGGACACCTCGCGCCGTACGCCGCCCGCCGTTCACGACCGACAGGTGGACCTCCGCCTCGGTGCCGAGCCGGCAGCCGGTCGCACCAGACCGCGACAACCGCAGCGACGACACCGGGGCCGCGAGCGCGACATCGACGAGGCAGAGCGCGAGCAGGATCAGTACGACGGCGAGGACCGTCCATGCGGACGGCAGCAGGGCAACGGGGAGGATCGCCAGCAGGGCGAGCAGCGGCGCCCGTCCGGTCAGCGCCATGCAGCCCGCCCCGTCACCGCGGGACTGTCACCGTGGCGAGCACGCCGTCCAGGACGCCGTCTGCCGTGACGCCCTCGAGCTCGGCCTCCGGCCGGACGCTGACGCGGTGCCGCAGCGTCGGTCGGGCCAGGGCCTTCACGTCGTCCGGCGTCAGGTAGTCGCGGCCGGACAGCCATGCCCATGCCTTGCTCGTCGCGAGCAGTGCCGTCGCGCCGCGGGGTGAGACCCCGAGAGACAGCGACGGTGAGCTGCGCGTCGCACGGCACACGTCGACGACGTAACCGAGCACCTCGGGAGCGACGGACACCGCCAGTGCACCCGCCCGGCCGGCGGCCAGGTCGGCCGACGTCGCAACCGGTCGCAGCGCAGACAGGTCCCGTGGGTCGAAGCCGCCGTCGTGCGCGGCGAGCACCTTCACCTCGTCGTCCCGACCGGGCAGCGGCACGGTCAGCTTCAACAGGAACCGGTCCAGCTGCGCCTCGGGCAGCGGGTAGGTGCCTTCGTACTCGACCGGGTTCTGGGTCGCGCACACCACGAACGGGTCAGGCAGCGGCCGCGGGGTCCCGTCGACGGACACCTGCCGCTCCTCCATCGCCTCCAGCAGCGACGCCTGCGTCTTCGGTGGCGTCCGGTTGATCTCGTCGGCGAGCAGCAGGTTGGTGAACACCGGGCCGGGCCGGAAGTCGAAGCGCGCGGTGCGGGCGTCGTAGACGAGTGATCCGGTGATGTCACCCGGCATCAGGTCGGGGGTGAACTGCACGCGCTTCGTCTCGAGCTGCAGAGACGCGGCAACCGCACGCACCAGCAGGGTCTTCGCCACGCCGGGCACGCCTTCGAGCAGCACGTGCCCCCGGCAGAGCAGCGCGATCACGAGACCTGTGACCGTGGCGTCCTGACCGATGACCGCTTTGCCGACCTCGGACCTCAGGGCGACGAGGGCCTCGCGTGCGGCATCGGGAGATGCGGCCGTCCGGCGGCGGACGGGCGCCTTCTTCGCGGCGGTCTTGCGGGGTGCCGTCACGAGCCGGCCACCTCCCGGATCAGGATGTCGAGGTCGTCGGCGATGCGGACCAGAGCCGCGTCGTCGTTCGGAGCGGCACCGTACAGGAGCGCGTCGACGCCGACCGGGTCGCGCCCGATGCGGGCGACGACGGCATCGACCATCGCAGCTCGCGTGGCGTCAGGTCCCAGCCCGAGGCGGCGGGCCAAGCGGTCGCGCGCGCCGGTCCGGAGGGCATCGGCCGCCGAGCCCCTGGCCCGGGCCGCGCGGTAGAGGCGGCTGCGGCCCTCCACTGCCTCGGCCGCGCGTACGACGACGGGGAGCGGCTCGGTGACGACCGGGCCGAGGGCCCGGGCGCGCCAGAGGGCGAGGACCAGGAGGGCGACCAGCAGCTCCAGCGCGCCGAGCTTCAGGGACGGGGAGATCAGGTCGTTCAGGCTCCGGTCCGATGCGACGTCGCGCGCACCCGGCCGCGGCAGCAGCCACTGCACATCACGACCGGTCCCGAGCAGTCCGATCGCGAGCGCGGCGTTGCCTCGTTCATCGAGTCGCGCGTTGGTGAACAGGTCGGCCGAGCCGAGCAGCGTCAGCCGCGCGACGGGCAGGTCCACGAGCGTCGGGCGGCCGGAGCTGGCGTAGCACTCGGTCGCCTCCGCAGCCCCCGTGGCCCGGTAGGTGATCCCGCCGATGTGCACGTCGCCGGCGCGGGCAGCGACGGGCAGGGCGCACGCGGGTGCCCGTCGCTCGACCGACACCACGGGCGCGTCGGTGACGGCCGCGCCGAGAGCGACCAGGCTCGGACCCGCTGCGCCGACGACGACGACCCGACCCGGCAGGTCGGCGAGACGGCCGAGCTCGTCGGGGGTGAACGCAGCGGCGATCGGCACGAACACCGTGCTGTCCGCCCGGCTCTCGACCGCCTCGACGGTCTCGACCCGTCGTACGGCGACGTCCCGGTTGCGCAGCAACGCGGCCAGCGCGTGCGAGCCGTCGGGGTTGTACGCCGCCGGGTCGAGGGTGCCCTTGGGTCCCGTCGCGGAGTAGGCAGCAACCGCGATCCCGGTCAGCACCAGTGCCAGCACGACGACGACGGGACCGCGGGCGCTGCGGGCGGTCGAGCGCAGCGTCGGCCCGGTCGCTGTCGGTGTCTCCGCAAGCAGTGTCATGCGACGACCAGCCGGGCTGCTGCCACCGCGCCGTCGGCAGTGACGAGGACGGCGTACGACGCGGCGTCCGCGTTGCGGCCGCCGTACCAGATCTCGTCGAAGGTCCGCGTCGCCCTGCCGAGGTCGGCGGCGATCGCAGGGACCGCCGCGCCACCGTCGCGCGCGACCTCGCCGGCAGTCCGACCGGGACGGGGCTCGAGAACTCCGCGCGCCTCCAGCTCCCGGACGATGGCCCGCAGCCGCTCGCGCACCGCGTCGGCCCACAAGCCCGCGGCTGCGGCCTCCTCGGCGAGCCGTCGGTGCTCGTCGGCACTGAGCTCCCGGCCGGTCCCGAACAGCGCGGCACCGCGGGCGCGCCCACCGAGCGGGCGCAGCCGCACGATCACGACCGCAACGACGGCAGCGATGAACAACGCCAGCAGCAGCAGGCCGATCCGCCCACCAGGCAGACCGCTCGCCGCCCGGTCGAGCAGCTCGAGGAACTTGCGGATCAGCTTGCCGACGAGGCGCACCAGCAGCGGCGGCTGCGCGTCGCGGTACTTGCGGTTCTGCAGCTCGTGCTGCGCCGCACGGCGGGCGGCGTCCCGGCCGATGTCACCGGCACCGTCGGCCAGCACCGTCACGCGGCCGGCCGGGCGACTGCGGCGTTGAGGGCCACGTCCAGGCCCTCCGCGCGCATCCGGCGGTCGATGTAGAGCAAGGCGCGGACCCCTGCCGTGAAGGGCGCGATGACCGTCTGCGCGATCCCCGCACCGATGTAGCTGAGGACGAGCACGCGGGTGGTGCTCTGGGTGACGCCGCTGCCACCGCCGAAGCCGAGCGGCGCGATGCCGAAGATCAGGAAGGGCACCTGGACGACCTGGCCCACCACGGAGGCGACGATCAGCGCGAGCAGGAGAACGCCGAAGACCCGCCACCAGGAGCGCCGGACGAGGATGCCCGACCGCCGAAGGCTGGTCCGCACACCGGCCCGCTCCAGCACGGCAGCGGCCGGTGCGAGCGCGAGTCGGCAGTACAGGTAGACCGCGAGGCAGCCGCCGCCGATGCCGAGGGGGACGCCGAGGAGCGCGCCGGGTGCGCCGAGACCGGCGATGAGGAGTACGGCGGCGGCGATCCCGATCGCCAGGGCGCCGTAGACCAACAGGCCGGTCAGCAGTGCGATGCCGATCAGTCGCAGCAGCGCCGGCCGCACCTGCGCCCAGGCGGCGCCGAGGGTCATCGGCTGGCCGAGGATGCCGCGTCCGGCGATCGCGGTGATGATGCCGGTCAGCACGATCGTGGCCAGGGCGCTCACGATCCCGCTGCCCAGGCCGCCGACGGCTGCGCCGCCCAGAGCGCCGTCGAGCTGGTCGGTGCTGGTCGACCCGCCGTTCGAGAGCGTCTCCGTGTCGAAGGAGATGATCGACTGGAACGCCGTGAGCGCGAGCAGCACGTTGAGGACCGTGGCCAGGATCGCCAGCACCGCCGACAGGCCGAGGACCGGCCGCGGGTAGCGACGGACCAGTCCCACGGCGCCGTCCAGCAGCTCACCGAGGCCCAGCGGCCGCAGCGGCACGACCCCAGGCTGGGGCTCGGGCGGCCGCGGCTGGCCCCAGCCTCCGTACGGCGGGGGGCCGCCCCAGCCGGGCGGTGCCTGCCAGGCGGGCGCCGGCGCGGGCCCGATCGGCGGACCAGGCGCGGGCGCAGGTGCCGGGGGCTCGCCGCTGGGTGACGCCCAGGCCGGCGACGACTCGCTCATGGCGGGCATCGTGGCATGAAGCACGCAGGCGATCCCTCCGAGTGCGACCATGCGGGGGTGAGAGGTGAGCAGTCATGAGAGGTCGCGTGCTGGTCGTCGACGACGACCCGGCCCTGGCCGAGATGCTCGGCATCGTTCTGCGGGGCGAGGGCCTGGAGCCGTCGTTCGTCGCCGACGGTGACGCGGCCCTGGGCGCCTTCCGGCGGGAGAAGCCGGACGTCGTCCTGCTCGACCTGATGCTGCCGGGCACGGACGGCATCGAGGTCTGCCGGCAGATCCGGGCCGAGAGCGGCGTGCCCATCGTGATGCTGACCGCCAAGAGCGACACGATCGACATCGTCCTGGGCCTCGAGAGCGGCGCCGACGACTACGTCATCAAGCCGTTCAAGCCCAAGGAGCTGGTCGCACGGGTCCGCGCCCGGTTGCGGTCGCGCGAGGACGCCCCGCCCGAGACCCTGACGATCGGCCCGCCCGACGATCTCGTGACGATCGACGTGCCCGGCCATGTCGTGTCCCGTGCGGACGGCCACATCTCCCTGACGCCGCTGGAGTTCGACCTTCTCGTCGCCCTCGCCCGCAAGCCCCGCACGGTGTTCACCCGCGAGGTCCTGCTGGAGCAGGTCTGGCACTACCGGCACGCCGCCGACACCAGGCTGGTCAACGTGCACGTGCAGCGGTTGCGGGCGAAGGTCGAGCGTGACCCGGAGACCCCGCAGGTCGTCGTGACGGTCCGAGGAGTCGGCTACAAGGCGGGGCCGCCCTGACGACGCAGGTCGCGTCCAGGGGCGGAGCAGCGGGTGAGCCGGCACGCGCACTGCTCCGCCGTACGACCACGTCGATCGCGCAGTGGTGGGCGAGTGCCCGGGTCAGGTGGCGACGCTCCCTGCAGATCCGCGTTGTCGCCACGACGCTGGTCGCCTCCGGCATCGTCGTCCTGCTGCTCGCCTCGCTGCTGATCGACCAGGTCGGGCGCGGTCTGGTCGACGCGAAGACCCGCGCCGCGCTGGCCGAGTCGCAGCTCGGCGTCACGCAGGTGCAGTCACAGCTCGAGTTCCGCGCCTGTCCGACCGTCCCTTGCGTGCAGGGCCAGCTGCAGGACCTCGTCCAGGACCTCTCCAACCGCGGCGCGACAGGGTCGCTGTACGGCGTGCTGCTGGTGGGCTCCGACGAGAACAAGGCCTATGCGTCGCCGGGGCTGAGGCCCGACGTGGTGCCTGCTTCGTTGCAGACCGCGCTGGCGGGCAGCAAGTCATCGGCCTACGTCTACACCGATCCACCTGACGGCCCACCGGTGCTGATCATCGGCTCGGTGGTGTTCGCACCGCTCGTCGGTCCCTACCGGCTCTACCACGTGTTCCCGCTCAGCTCCGAGGCCCGCACGCTCGACCTGGTCCGCCGTACGGCGGCCGTGGCCGGCCTCTTGCTGGTGCTGCTCCTCGCCCTCATCGCCCTGCTGGTGACGCGTCAGGTCGTGTCGCCGGTGCGCCTCGCCGCGCAGATCGCCGAGCGGCTCGCCGGCGGCCGGCTCGAGGAGCGCATGAAGGTGCGCGGCGAGGACGAGCTGGCCCGTCTCGCGACGACCTTCAACGCCATGGCCGAGGCGCTGCAGCGGCAGATCCGGCAGCTGGAAGACCTCTCGCGGGTGCAGCGCCGGTTCGTCTCCGACGTGTCCCACGAGCTGCGCACACCGCTGGCCACCGTCCGCATGGCCGCCGACGTGCTGCACGAGGGCCGCGCCGCCTACGGCCCCTCGGCCGCGCGGGCGACGGAGCTGATGCATGCCGAGCTGAACCGGTTCGAGGAGCTGCTCGTCGACCTGCTGGAGATCAGCAGGTACGACGCCGGCGCCGCTTCCTTGGAGGCGGAGGCGGCCGACCTGGTGCCGATCGTGCTCCGTTCGGTCGACGAGTCGCGGCCCCTCGCCGAGCGCAAGGGCAGCGAGATCGACGTCTCGGGGGTGCCCGCGGGTCCTGTGGTCGCCGACGTCGACTCGCTCCGGATCGAGCGGGTCCTGCGCAACCTCGTCGTCAACGCCATCGAGCACGGCGAGGGCCGGCCGATCGAGGTCTCCCTCGCCGCCGACGACGCCGCCGTCGCGATCGTCATCAGGGACCGCGGCATCGGCTTGAAGCCCGGCGAGGCAGGGCTCGTGTTCATCCGCTTCTGGCGGGGCGACCCGTCGCGGGCCCGCACCACCGGCGGCACCGGCCTCGGCCTGGCCATCGCGCTGGAGGACGTGCGGTTGCACGGTGGCTGGCTGCAGGCATGGGGGGAACCAGGGGCCGGTGCGGTGTTCCGGATCACGCTGCCGCGCACCGCCGGCGCGCCGCTCGACACCAGCCCGCTGCCCCTGGGCCCGGCGGACGAGCAGTGAAGCGCCTCGTGGCGATCGCCTGCCTGCTCGCGCTGGCCGGGTGCGGGTTGCCGCTGCCGGGCGGAGTCAAGACGCGCGGCGGCGTGGTGGGCGTGCAGCAGAAGCCGCGTGACATCCGGGTGCTCCCCCCTGGGCCGCGCGACAAGGCCTCGGCGGTCCAGGAGGTCCGGGACTTCTTCGGCGCGCAGAGCAGCCCGGACGACCGGCACGCCAGCGCGCGGGCGTTCCTCGCCCCGGGGCTGCAGCAGACCTGGGACGACACCAGCCCCGTCAGCGTGTTCTCCAACGACCTTCGGGTGAAACCCGGCTCGGGCCCCGGGATCGTCCAGGTCTCGGCGGACGTCGTCGGACGCATCGGCAACGACGGCTCCTACCGGCTGGACCGCGTGCCGTTCGCCGCCACCGTCCGCGCGACGCGCACCTCCACCGGGCGCTGGGTGCTCACCTCCGTGCCGGACGGCCTGCTGCTGTCCACCGCAGACCGCGACCGCTCGTTCCGGCCCCGCAACGTCTACTTCCTGGCGGCGCCGACCGGGCAGCCGCCCGCACCGAGCCACCTCGTCGCCGATCCCGTGTTCGTGCCCGTCACCGCTGATCCGGCCGATGCACTCGTCCGGCGGCTGCTCGCCGGTCCGTCGAGCCTGCTGGGCAACTCGGTGTCCACCGCCTTCCCCGCCCGCACCACTCTGGAGAAGCCGGTCGACTCTGCCGCCTCCGGTCTGGTCACCGTCGACCTGTCGGACCAGGTGCGGTCGGCGCCGCCGTCGGTCAAGGAGCGGATCTCCGCGCAGCTGGTGTGGACGTTGAAGGGCATCCCGACCTTCTCCAAGCTGCGGCTGCGCAGCGGCGGCAAGGACGTCGCACTCGGCAGCACCGACTCTGCCGCGCTGCAGGATCGCAACGACTGGGACTCGTACAACCCCGACCGCCTCCCGGACCGCGCCCCCGCCTACTACCTGTCCGGCCGCCGGCTGCTCAGCCTCGACGAGGACGCAGCCGGTGTCCCGAAGTCCGGCCGCATCGCCCGCCCGCCGATCGACCTCGCTGCCGCCAGCCCGGACGGGCAGCGGCTCGCGGTCGTCACCCGTACTGCGACCGGTGCCGAGCTGCGCACCGGCGCGATCGACGGCGAGGCCTTCACCCTGCGCCAGCGCGGACCGCAGCTGTCCTTCCTCAGCTGGGGCAGCGGCGAGCAGGGCGTGTGGTTCCTCATGGGCAACCGCGTGATGCTGGCGCCGGACGCCGGGCCGCCGCACGAGGTACCGGTCGAGAACGGCGCCCGCTTCGGACCCATCACCGGCCTGCGCGTGTCCCGCGACGGGGCCCGCGTCGGCCTGATCGCCGGCACCGGCAGCAGCGCCAGCCTGCTGGTAGGCCGCATCACGTTCGACCGGGGCGCCCCGCGCATCGTCGGGCTCCGCCCCGTCGCCCCCGACGTCCACGCCGTCCTTGACCTCGCGTGGGACAGCGCGACCTCGCTGGTCGTCCTCGGCACGCAGGCCAAGCTCGCGGCGGCGATCCGGGTGGCCGTCGACGGATCCTCGGTTGCGCTCGTCGTCCGGGTCACCCTGGTGGGCGCGGCACTCCAGTCCATCGCGGCCGCCCCCGGCCGGCCGCTTGTCGTGGGCGCACTCGTCGACCGACAGCCGCCGCTCGTCGGCCAGCAGCCTGCGCTGTTCCGCGACAACGGTCAGTTCTACGCCGGCGAGGGCCCTGGCTACGCGCCCTTCTACCCCGGCTGAGATCCACAGATCCGGCCGACACCTGGGCACAACGCTGAGCGCGGCAGCACCCTTCAAGCCGTGGATCTCGTGGCTGCCCTGCTCGACCTCGTCGTCCCGCAGTCGTGCGCCGGCTGCGGCCTTTCGGGATGCCGGCTGTGCACGTCCTGCGCCACGGCTCTGGCGGGCATCGCCGACAGGCCCCTGGGGCGCACGACGCCGTCACCCGTGCCGGCCGGGTTCCCGCTCGCGGCGACGGCCGCGACCTACGACGGTGTCGCCCGCGCCGCGCTCGTCGCCCACAAGGAGCGCGGCCGGCTCGGTCTCGTCCGTCCCCTCGGTCAGGCGCTCGCTGCCGCCGTCATCCGGCTCGACCCGCCGGTGGGCGTTGTCCTGGTGCCGGTCCCGTCGGCGCGGGCGGCCGTCCGCGCGCGGGGGCACGACCACGCGCGACGCCTCGCCCGTGCCGCCGCTGCGGAGCTGACGGCGGCCGGCCGGCCCGCCACAGCGCTCCCTCTGCTCCGTTCAGCCAGGGCGGTCTCGGATCAGGCCGGTCTGGGCAGCGCCGGCCGAGCTGCCAACCTGGCCGGGGCCCTCGCCGCCGTACGCAGCCTCTCAGGCCTGGTCGTCGTGATCGTCGACGACCTGGTCACCACCGGGGCGACGCTGGTGGAGGCGGCCCGTGCGCTGGCCGCGGCCGGCGCCCAGGTGCACGGCGCCGCGACGGTCGCGGCGACGCAGCGCAGGCCGGTCACAAATGGTGTCGCACTGAGTGCCAATGGGCTCTGTCCAGGGGGCGATCCTGGGGCTCCCGTCCGATAAGGGCGCCGCACCGTGGGCCCCCGCCGGCGCTTAGGTCTCGACGACAGGGGGAGCACACACAACGCGAGAGGCCACGTCGTGGTCGCGCCGGTGGACCAGCCGTCGAACCGAGGAGACCTGCGTGGACATCGTCGTCAAGGGCCGGAACGTCGAGGTACCGGATCACTTCCGGGCACACGTAGCGGAGAAGCTCGCCCCCTCCGAACGTCTCGACGGTCGCGTCTTCCGCCTCGACGTCGAGCTCGCGCACGAGCGAAACCCCCGCCAGTCCTCGCAGTGCCAACGGGTCGAGATCACCTGCCACAGCAAGGGTCCGGTGATCCGCGCCGAGGCGTGCGCCGCCGACTTCTACGCCGCTCTCGATGCCGCTGTCCTGAAGCTCGAGGCGCGGCTCCGCAAGGCGCACGACCGGCGCCGGGTGCACCACGGCAGCAAGAACCCGCCGTCGGTCGCCGAGGCCACCGCCGCGCTTCCCTCCGAGCTCGACGTCCCCGTCTCCCGCAACGGCCACTCGGCCGAGACGGCCTACGAGAGCGTCGCGGTTCTCGACCGCGCTGAGGGGGCGGCCGACGACACCATCGAACTGGTGGTCCGCGACAAGACGCACGCCGCCGCGGCCATGACAACCGCTCAGGCGCTGCACGAGATGGAGCTCGTCGGGCACGACTTCTACCTGTTCCACGACGGCGAGCTCGACCTGCCGAGCGTCGTCTACCGCCGGCACGGCTACGACTACGGAGTCATCCGCCTCTCGACACGTTGATCCACTTCTGCGGTCCCTGAGATGGGTGACGGCCGGGCGTGCCATGATCTGGGCTGGTACGTGGCAGTCGTGCCCACGCTCTCTACCAGGAGGTCGCTGTGACCGACCAGCCCCAGGCGGTTCCACCCGCCCCGGGTCCCGGTGGACTGCAGGTCGAGCCGATCCGCGTCCTGGTCGTCGACGACCACGCCCTGTTCCGGCGCGGGCTGCAGATGGTCCTCGAGCAGGAGCCCGACATCGAGGTCGTCGGCGAGGCCAGCGACGGCAGCGAAGCCGTCCAGAAGGCGGCCGACACGCTTCCCGACATCGTCCTGATGGACGTCCGGATGCCCAAGCGGGGCGGCATCGACGCCTGCACGGCCATCCACGAGACCGTGCCTTCCACGAAGATCATCATGCTGACGATCTCGGACGAAGAGGCGGATCTGTACGACGCCATCAAGGCCGGCGCGATGGGTTACCTCCTCAAGGAGATCTCCATCGAGGAGGTCGCGAGCGCGATCCGCGCGGTCCACGGAGGGCAGTCCCTGATCAGCCCGTCGATGGCGAGCAAGCTGCTCACCGAGTTCGCCTCCATGATCAAGCGGACCGACGATCGCCAGCAGGTGCCCACGCCGCGGCTCACGGACCGCGAGATGGAGGTCCTCAAGCTCGTCGCCAAGGGCCTGAACAACCGCGACATCGCCAAGCAGCTGTTCATCAGCGAGAACACCGTGAAGAACCACATCCGCAACATCCTGGAGAAGCTGCAGCTGCACTCCCGGATGGAGGCCGTGGTCTACGCCGTCCGCGAGAAGCTGCTCGAGATCACCTGACCGGCGGGTCGGTCGCCAGCCGGCGGCCGAACCAGCAGTCGATGTGCTCGCCCCGTTGCTCCATGCCGAGCGGCAGTACGCCCTCGATCGTGTAGCCGCAGCGCTCGGCCAGCCGCCGGGAGGCCCAGTTGCCCACCCCGGCGTACCACGCGATCCGCTCCAGGCCGAGGGTCTCGAAGCCCCAGGCCGACACGGCCGTCACGGCCTCCGTCATCAGGCCCTGACCGCGGGCGTCCCTCGCGCACCAGTAGCCGATCTCGGCCGAGCCGCCGGTGATGTCGTGCAGGCCGATCGAGCCGACCAGCCGGCCGGAGGCCAGCTCCACCACTGCGAACGGCGTCCCGGTGCCCGCCGCCCACTGGCCGGGGGCGGTCGTGCCGAGCCACTCCCGCCCGTCCTGCTCGGTGTAGGGCGACGGCATCCGGGTCCAGCGCGGCACCTCCGGGTCCTGGACCTCGGCGAGCAGCGTCTCGAGGTCTCCCAGGTCGAAGGCGCGCAGCAGCAGCCGCGCCGTACGGATCTCCACCGGCTCCACGGCGCAGATCATCCCGCCCCGCCGTACCCGCCCCGGCCTTGCACCTCAACGCCTCCACCTGCAGCGGCTGCGAGACCCCGACCCGCGTGGATCTCCCTTCGCGGCGGTGCTCCCCCGCGAGGTGGAGGCGTTGAGGTGCACGAGAGCGTTGGGACAGGCGTGAGCGCCTAGAGTGGCGAGCGGTTGTCCCGAGGCATTGGAGTTGCACGCGTGGTCCTGCAGAAGCTGCTTCGCGCCGGCGAGGGCAAGATCGTCCGCCGGCTCAAGTCGATCGCCGATGCCGTCAACGCCATCGAGGACGACATCAAGGCGCTCACCGACGCCGAGCTGCGTGCCGAGACCGACACCTTCAAGCAGCGGCTCGCCGACGGCGAGACGGTCGACGACATCATGGTCGAGGC
>JAVXVI010000430.1:0-16595 GCA_032230005.1 Actinomycetota bacterium
CGTGGCTGCCGATCAGTGCGGTCGGCGTACTCCTGCTCCTTGCCACCGTCCACTTCGTGTCCGCGGCTTTCGCACTGCGCGCGGTGAGCGGCCGTCGGCTGTCGCTACGACCGACGACCTTCGCGCAGGTCGCTGCCGCTGCGACGAACCGCATCGTGCCCAATGGGATCGGCGGTGCCGGTCTCAACCTGCGCTACCTGCTTCGTGCCGGTGTATCACCTGGTGCAGCTGCCACGGGGCTGGCGGCTCTGGCCCTGGTCGGCGGCGTGACCGACGCCGGCTACGTCGCAGCCGTGACCGCGCTCGGTCCTGCGCTCGGGTTGCCTGGCGCCGCAGGTGAGCTGCAAACCTTGACGGCCGGCGGCGTGCAGGCAGGGCAGCAGCACCTCGTCGTCCTCGTCGCAGCGATCGCAGCGCTGTCCGTTGTCGTCCTGGTGCGGAGCTTCCGCCATGGCGCCGCCCGGTTCGCGAACGGCGTCCGACAGGCGTTCAGTCATGCACGGGACCTCCTCTGCCACCCCGGCCGGCTGGGTGCCGCCGGCCTTGCCTCGGCGGCGACGACGGTTGCCGTGAGTGCCGGGTTCGTCCTTGCCGTCGAGGTCTGGGGGCATGCGGCGACGCCTCTTCAGCCCGGCGCACTCGTGGCCGTCTACCTGGTCGCCGCGGCTGCGGGAGGTGCTACGCCGCTGCCGTCGTTCTTCGTCGTGACCGAGGCGGCGCTCGTCGGTGCGCTCGTGCTCGCCGGCTACAGCTCGGGATCGGCCCTCGTCGCCGTACTCATCTTCCGTGCCATCACCTACTGGCTGCCCTTGCCGGTCGGTCTCTGGATGGGTCAGCGGCTGCGCAAGACGAAGCTCCTCTGACTGTCCGGCGGTTGCCAGGATCCGTCCAGGCGACTCTCAGCCTCGAGGTTGAGGTTGGTGCGGTGACCACGACAAGGAGCCGAGATGACCACCACCTTTGCCCGTCTGCCTGACAGCGACGACGTCAACGAACTGCTCGTCGTCCTGCCAGCGCCAAGCCTCGCCACCCGGCCGCCGTTCTCGTACGACGAGCTGCGGCACGCGGCGGCGCGCCATGCGACGAACGATCCGCTCAGCCGCGCCATCTGGCATGAGGTGCTGGCCTGCCTGCGGCTCACGTCGCTGGCGCTGCAGATGGAGGCGACCTCCGACGATCCCGGTGCACAGGCGTTGACCGTCGCGTATGCCCTCAGCGCGGGTCGACGCGGGTCGGCGTGCCTGCAGCGGCGACTGCAGCGGGACCGCAGACGACGCGGACGCACGCTAGGTGTCCGCTACACCCCCCGAGTCGGTGCTCCCGTCGAGCGGACCTCGCTGCGTCTGACCGGGCTGATGCTGGGTGCGGCCCCCGCCGACCTCGAGCTGCTCGAGGCAGCGCTCGGCAGCCACAACGCAACGCTCGAGGACTGGCGCGGAGCGCTCACTCGTCGGCTGCGCTCCGGTTGATCAGTCGCGCCACGGTGGCTGGGTGCCAGCGGCTCCCGGTCGCGGTGCGCTCGCCGGCCGAGTTCAGTGCCGCCGCGATGGTGTTCAGGGAAGCGCCGCGGGCCAGCAGCTCGTGCACGCGGGCCACCACGACGCTGTCGACGTCGATCTGCCTGCTGTGCCGGGTTCGTACCCGCGCAGTGCCGTCGACGGTCAGCGCGAACCCGTCGCGGTGCAGAGCATCCGCCTTGTCCACCGGGACCGCTTTGCTCCACAGGTAGCCCTGCCCCAGTGGGCAGCCGAGCGACGCGAGCAGGTTCGCCTGCGGTTCGGTCTCGACGCCTTCTGCGACGGCGGTGAGGCCGACGGTCCTGGCGAGGGTGAGCAGGCTGCTGACGATGGCGAGGTCATCGCTGCCCTGCCGCAGTCCCGAGGTGAAGACCCGGTCGATCTTGACGCTGGTCACGGGAAGCTCGCGGAGGTAGAGCATCGAGGAGTAACCGGTGCCGAAGTCGTCGAGGGCGACGCCGACGCCGTGCTGCCGCAGCTCACCCAGCGTTCGCGCCGCGCGAGGGAGGTCCTGGACCAGCGCGGTCTCCGTCAGCTCGAGGACAAGGCGGTCGGCAGGCAGTGTCGCGGCCTGGAGGGCGGCCAGGACCTGCTCGGCGAAGGCGTCCCCGGCCACGTCGCGCGCCGTGACGTTCACCGACAACGTCCAGTCCGGCCACCGCACGGCTGCGGCGCATGCCGCCTGGAGCACCCAGTCCGTTATCGCCGAGATGACGGGTGTCTGCGCGATCGCGGGCAGGAACTGGTCGGGTGCCAACAGCCCGCGTGAGGGGTGGTCCCAGCGGATCAGTGCCTCGGCCCCGCGTGGCTGCCCGCTCTGCAGCTCGACGATCGGCTGGAAGTGCAGAACGAACTCGTCCGCCTCCAGCGCGCGCAGGATCTCTCTGCGGGACACCACCGCGGCCACCGGCCCGCTTCGCGCCGCGCGCGAGCTCACGACCTGGTCCCATGACCGAGCGCGGGCATGCCTGCTCCAGACCGGTGTACGACGTCCCCCGTGGCCGGCTGCCGCTGCTTGACGCGCCTGCGAGGAATCATCGACGGTGGCTGCAGGGGTCTCAAGGGATGTCCGGTGGCTTTGTGCAGGGATCCCTGCATTTCTTGTGCAGGAGTGCCCTAAGGTCGCGGCGTGGCCATGAGGGTGGGCGAGCTGTCACGCCGCACGGGCGTCGGCGTCAGCACCCTGCGCGCCTGGGAGCAGCGGTTCGGCCTGCTGGAGCCGGAGCGGTCGACGAGCGGGCAGCGGCTCTACACCGAAGCTGACGTGGAGCGGGTTGCGGCCGTCTCGCGGCTGGTGGCAGAGGGGCTCACGCTCTCCGCCGCGGTCAACCGGGTGGTCGCAGCCGGGACCGGCGCGCTCTCCGGCGGCGAGGGTGAGGCGTTCCTGCTGCAGCAGGTCATGCAGGCTGCCGACCAGGGCATCTGGGTCTCCCGGGAAGGCAGGACCCGCTACGCCAACCGTCGCATGGCCGAGCTCATGGGGTGCTCGATCGACGAGCTCATGGTCCGCTCCGTCCTGGACTTCGTCCCGCCTGAGGAGATGGAGCTGCTCGTAGAGCGCGGCGGACGGGGACGAGAAGGGCATCGCCAGAGCTACGAGATGCGGCTCGTGCGCGCCGACGGCTCATCGTTCCTCGCCGAGATCCGCACCACCCCGCTGCGTGATCCGGCCGGCGCCTACAAGGGCGCCGTGGCTGTCGTCACCGACATCACCGAGCGCACCGAAGCGGAGGCGATCGCACGTTCTCGCGCTGCACTCCTCGACGCGATCGGGGAGGCGGTGATGGCTGCGCGCCCCGACGGCACGATCACCTACGTCAACCCCGCAGCCGAGCGGATGTTCGGTTGGTCGGCCGCCGAGCTGCTGGGGCAGAACGGCCTCGAGCGGCTGGCTGCATCGGGAGGCGGCCGGGACGTGGGGCACATCCACGCGAAGCTGCTGTCCAAGGTGAGGCACAGCGGCGAGGTGATCCTGGCGCGTCGAGATGGCACTCCCTTCGCTGCGCACCTGACAGGGTCTCCGGTCCTGGACGACGACGGCAATCTGGTTGGTGTGATCGGCGTGCTGCGGGACGACACGGAGCGGGATCGGCTGCTCGGTCGGCTGCGCACCCAGGACCAGCAGGCCGAGACGGTTGCCCTCCTGGGCGCCGGCGTCGTGAGCGAAGTGCCCCGCGATCGGCTGCTGCTCGAGGCGGTGGAGGCCGCCCGGCGGGTCCTGCAGGCCGATGACGCCGCGCTTCTCGAGCTCCGCCCGGACGGTCGCGGTTTCGCCGTACGCGTCACGTCGCCCCACCGCGAGTCGGTCCCTGACATTCCAGCCGGCAGTCACTCGCTGGCCGGCTACACCGCGCTCGCCGGCAAGGTGGTGACCGTGGAGGACGCCCATCTGGAGCGTCGGTTCGACCTGGCTGCGCCGGTCGGCGTGGACATCGAGATCGTTGCGGCGATCGCCGCACCCGTTCTCGGGGCGAAGGGAGTCTGTGGCGTGCTGATCGCGAGCCGCAGGATGCCGCACCGGTTCAACGAGTCGGCCGCGCACTTCATGCAGAGCATCGCCAACGTGGCCGGCGTCGCACTCCAACAACCGGGAGAGGCGAGCTCAGGCCGAGGCCGTTAGCAGCAGCGGGCACTGACATCATGACCGCACATGAAGCCACTGGTTCTGCTGACGACGTCCGCGTTCGCCACAGATCTCGTGCTTGCGCCGCAGCATCGAAGCGACTTGGAGGCCGACTTCGAGGTCGTCGTCGTGGCGGGCGACGACTCTCTCTTCGACGAGCTGCTGCCCCGTGCGTTTGCGGTGATCGGCCAGCCTGACCTGCCCGCCGAGCGCATCCGTCGAGCCGAGCAGCTCCAGGTCATCTGCAACGTCGAGGGCAACTTCTTCCCCAACGTCGACTACGCGGCTTGCTCCGCTCGCGGGATCCGGGTGCTCAGCTGCGGTCCCGTCTACGCCCAGCCGGTCGCGGAGTACGCCCTGGGCCTTGCCCTCGACCTGGCGCGAGGCATCACCAAGGCCGACCGGGACTTCCGCGCCGGTCGCGAGCGCTACACGCACGACGGCACGAGCGGTTCGGTGCTGCTTCGGCATGCGGACATCGGAATCATCGGGATGGGCAACCTCGGGCGCGCGCTGCTCCCGCTGCTTCGGCCGTTCGCGCCGCGGCTGCGCGTCTACGACCCCTGGTTGCCGGCAAGGGCGTTGGCCGAGCTCGACGTCGAGCCGGTGACGCTGGATGAGCTGCTCTCCAGCAGCGTGTTCGTGTTCGTGCTCGCTGCGGTCACGACGGAGAACACCCGGATGCTGGATGCACCGAAGCTCGCGCTGATCCCGTCGGGTGGCCGGCTCGTCCTGGTCAGCCGCGCGGCGGCGGTGGACTTCGACGCGCTCTACGAACGCGTTGCCGCCGGCGAGCTGACGGCGGCGGTGGATGTCTGGCCGGAGGAGCCGCTCCCGGCCGACGACCCTGCACGAGGCCTCGATGGGTTGGTGCTGTCCGCCCATCGGGCCGGTGGGATCCCGTCGGCCTTCGCGCAGATCGGTGAGATGGTCGTCGACGACCTCCGGCTGGTCGCGGCCGGGCTGCCACCGGTGCGCATGCAGGTCGCCGTCCCCGAGCTCGCCACGCGCTACCGCAACAAGCCGGTCGACCGTTGACGCAATTGGCCGGCCGGGTCGTGCTCTTCGACTGCGATGGCGTGCTCGTCGACTCGGACAGCACTGTGCAGGCGGCGTGGTCCCGATGGGCCGACGAGCAGGGGCTGCTGCCGGCCGATGTGCTGGCCGTCGTCCACGGACGGCGGTCGGTGGACACGGTCGCCGCGTTGCTTCCAGGCCCGCGCCGCGAGGCGGCACTGGCGCTCATCGATCGCTATGAGGTGGAGGCCGCTCGCGACGTGCGGGCAGTAGCCGGGGCAAGACAGCTGCTGTCGTCTAGTCCCCCTGGAGCGTGGGCCGTGGTGACCTCGGGTCGACACGAGCTGGCCCTCGCCCGGTTGGCAGCTGCGGGCCTGCCCACGCCGGCCGTCCTTGTCACGGGGGACGACGTACGACGGGGCAAGCCAGATCCCGAGGGCTACCTCGCCGCGGCCGCCCTGCTGGGCGCCGCACCGAGCGAGGCGATCGTGGTGGAGGACAGCCCGGATGGCATCCGCGCGGCAAGGGCGGCTGGCGTGGGTGCGGTGCTCGGGGTCGGCCGGCGCGCGGCCGATGCCGCGCCCGACGCTCGTGTATCGGATCTGACCGCCGTGCGCTGGACCGGCGCAGGGCTCTCGGTGGATGACGAGCCGGGCGGTCAGGCGAGGTAGCCCTCGACGACATCGCCGGGTCGCTCGGCTGCAGCCGTCGGGTCCTGGCCCGCTGCCCGCCGGGCCTGTCGTTGCCGAAGCAGGTCCCATGCACGGTCCAGTGCAACCTCCAGGGCCTTCAGCCGGGCGAGCTCGCCTTCGTCCGGGCCGGAGCCGGCGGCGTGCGCGGCACGCAGCGCGTGCTCCTCGTCGACAAGCTCCTCGATGCGTCGGTGCAGGTCGTCGTCCATGTGTGCTGCTCCCTGTCGCGCGGTACGGCGGACGCTACGCCGACATCGCCTGCCTGGCGGCGCGACGCTTGACACTTGCGTGGCCGGGCCACCTGAAGACCCAGCAGCCGCTAGCCCGATTCGTCTGCTGTGCGCGTCGCTTTCACACACATCGTGATCCACTTCGGCCCCTTGCACGCAGCCGGGCCGCAGTGCCTGGAGATCAGCGAGGTCCGACCCGGTTTCTCGCGCCGGAACTTCCCGTCAGAAGCTCGGTGATCAACCGCGCGGACGAGCAGTCGCGAGGTCAGGCGGCGGCGCCGGCGGAGAGCTCGGGCCGTCCGTCGGGCGAGCCCGCCGCGATCCACTGGGCGAGGCAGTCCCGCGAGAACAGCTGGTCGGCGACGAGAAAGGCCGCGCCGAGGAGGCCGGCGCGATCCCCGAGCGGCGAGGTCTTGATGCGCAGGTCGCGCGCAGCCAGTGCGGTCGCCCGGCCGTAGACGGTGCGACGCAGCTCGGTCAGGAAGATGTCCTCGACGGCGCTCACCTGTCCGCCCATCACGATCAGCGACGGGTTGTAGAAGTTCACCAGGGTGGCGAGGACGCGACCAACGAGGCGGCCCGAGCGTGCGAGCAGCGCGATGCTCACCGGATCCCCGGCACCGGCCGCGGCCCTGACGTCAAGCGCGGTCACGCCCCCCGTCGAGGTGAGCGTGGCCGCGAGGAGCTCGCTCCGCCCAGCGCTCGCCGCAGCCAGCCCATCGCGCGCGAGCGCATAGCCGCCCGCGATGGCTTCCAGGCAGCCCGTGTTGCCGCACCGGCACAGCACGCTCTCGTCGTCGAGGACCGACACATGGCCGATGTCTCCGGCCGCGCCCTGCGCGCCCCGGTGCAGCCGGCCGCCGGAGACGAGGCCGGCCCCGATGCCCGTGCCGACCTTGACGTAGATCAGCTCGTGCTCGGCGCGGCCGATGCCGGCGCGGAGCTCGCCGAGGGCCATGACGTTGACGTCGTTGTCGATCCAGGTCGGAGCCTGATACCGGGCAGCGAGCCGGTCCCGGACCGGGTAGGCGTCCCAGCCGGGCATGATGGGCGGCGCGATCGGCCGGCCCTGCGCGAACTCCACCGGCCCGGGCAAGCCGACGCCGGCTCCCCAGAGCGGCTGATCCGCAGGCCGCGCCGCCAGCAGCTCGTCGAAGAGCTGCTCGAGACGGCCCAAGGTCTGCTCCGGGCCGGCGGCGACATCGCAGCGCTCGACGCGTTGGTCGAGCAGCTGCCCGCTCAGGTCGCTGAGCCCGACCTGCAGATCGGTCGCACCCAGCTCTGCCACGAGCAGGCAGCCGGCCTCGGAACGGAACCGCAGCTCCCTCGATGGCCGCCCCCCGGTCGAGGGCGCCAACTGGCCCTCGTCGAGCAGCCCCACGTCGAGGAGCTGGCCGACCCGCTGACTGATGACGTTGCGGCCCAGCCCGAGCTCGCGGACGAGCTCGGGCCTGGTGCTGAGCCCGCCCGTCCGGACCCCGGCCAGGACCAGCGCGAGGTTGTCGGCCTGGTCCGCGGCGATCGGATCGAAGCGAGGTCGGCTGCTCATCGCATCACCTAAGCCGATCCGGGCGTAAGTGCCCCCGGCCAGCGCTACGGGGAGGGGAAGGCCGGATCACTTCTTCCCCCCACAGGTTGACTTTTGACTCGCACGTGCAATATTGCTGCAACGAAGCAGTGATGTCCATCACTACATTCGGCACACCGCACGGACGGAACGGGGCGAAGCGTGGCAACTCGGCTGCGAGCGGGCATCGCGGGCACCGGCTTCATCGCGGGTGTACACGCGCAGG
Source organism: Actinomycetota bacterium (assembly GCA_032230005.1). Lineage (GTDB taxonomy): Bacteria > Actinomycetota > Actinomycetes > Mycobacteriales > SCTD01 > RYN-124. The sequence goes on from JAVXVI010000430.1 coordinate 7,873, forward strand.
CGGTCCGCGCCGCGGGTGGTGAGGTCGTCGCCGTCCTCGGCAGCAACCCAGCCGGCACCGCCTCGGGCGTCGAGACCATGCGGGCGGCGCGCGGCGCGGCCGACATCGGCGAGCTCGCCGGCGCCCATGACGTGGACGTCGTGCACATCTGCACCCCGAACCAGACGCACGTGGCCATGGCCGAAGCCGTGCTCGCCGCCGGCAAGCACGTGATCTGCGAGAAGCCGCTCGCGACCTCGGTCGACGATGCACGGCGCCTCGCCGACCTCGCCGAAGCGGCCGGACGGATGGCCAGCGTCCCGTTCGTCTACCGCTTCTACGCGTCGGTCCGCGAGGCTCGGGAGCGGATCGCCCGCGACACGGCCGCGCCACTGTGGCTGTTGCACGGCACCTACCTGCAGGACTGGCTGTCGTCGGCCGACCTGACCAACTGGCGCGTCGACCCCGAGCAGGGCGGTGCGTCGCGCGCGTTCGCTGACATCGGCGTGCACTGGTGCGACCTGATGGAGTTCACGACAGGTCACCGCATCGTTCGGCTCACGTCCCGGCTCGGGCGCGCCTTCGCCCAGCGCCGCGAGGGCACCGAGCTCGCCGACGTACGCACCGAGGACGGCGCCGTCGTCATGTTCGAGACGGACCAGGGGGCGATCGGCTCTCTCGTCGTGTCGCAGGTGACACCAGGCCGCAAGAACCGCGTGTGGTTCTCCTTCGACGGGCCCGATGCGTCGTACTCGTTCGACCAGGAGGTCCCGGAGGCGTTGTGGGTCGGCACGCGCACGCAGAACCTCGTCGTCCTGCGGGGCACCGACGAGTTCGGCAAGGCGGCATCGGCGTACTCGCGACTCCCGGCAGGCCATCCGCAGGGCTACCAGGACGCGTTCAACGCCTACATCGCCGATGTGTACGACGGCATCGACGGTGGCGCACCGGATGGGCTGCCCACTTTCGCCGACGGGCTTCGCGCCGCTGTGCTCACGCAGGCCGTCATGGATGCCGGTACGTCGCAGACCTGGGTGGAGGTGCCAGCAGATGACCGCTCCTGAGACTCCGATCCTGAAGCTGACCGGGATCGTCAAGACGTTCCCGGGCGTGCGCGCCCTCGACGGGGTGGAGCTCGAGGTGCTGCCCGGCGAGGTCCACTGCCTGCTCGGTCAGAACGGCGCCGGCAAGTCCACGCTGATCAAGGTTCTCGCCGGAGTGCACCGTCCCGACGCGGGTTCGATGCTGTGGCGCGGCGAGGAGGTGTCGTTCAGCGGACCGCAGGCGGCGACGAAGGCCGGGATCGCCACCATCTACCAGGAGCTCGACCTCGTTGACGACCTGACTGTCGCGGAGAACATCTTCCTCGGCCACGAGCAGTCGAGCGGTGGCTTCGTGCGCCGCAGGCAGATGCGCGCCGAGGCCACCGCGGTGCTCGACCGGCTCGGTCACGGCGACATCCCGACGGCGCGCAGGGTGGGCAAGCTGCCGGCCGCCGCGAAGCAGATCGTGAGCATGGGCCGGGCGCTGTCGCACGACGCGCAGCTGCTCGTCATGGACGAGCCCAGTGCCGTGCTCGCGCACGACGAGGTCGCCAACCTCTTCCGGGTCATTCACGACCTCACCTCCCGTGGCATCGCGGTCATCTACATCACGCACCGGCTCGAGGAGATCCGCGAGATCGGCGACCGGGTCACCGTGCTCAAGGACGGCCGTACGTCGGCGGTCAACCTGCCGGCACGCACCACCAAGACCGACGACCTGGTGACCCGGATGACCGGGCGCAAGATCGAGTACGTCTTCCCGACCCGGCCGAAGCGGTCCGCGGTCGCCGACGCAACGCCGCTGCTCGAGGTCAAAGGGCTCACCCGTGTCGGCGAGTTCGTCGACGTGTCGCTCACGGTCCGTGCCGGCGAGATCGTCGGCATCGCGGGTCTCGTCGGGTCCGGCCGGTCGGAGCTCCTCGAGACCATCTACGGCGCGCGCGCGTCGAACGCGGGTGAGGTGCGGCTGGACGGACGCCGGCTTCCGCGGGGTCGAGTCACGAGTGCCGTGCGGGCCGGGATCGGCCTCGCTCCTGAGGAGCGCAAGAGCCAGGCGCTCATCCTCGAAGACCGGATCTACCGCAACGTGACGCTCGCGACCTTCGCCGACTACGCGACCGCCGGTATCACCCGCTCCTCCGCCGAGCGCTCCGCCGCGTCGCACATCGCGAAGGAGCTGGCCTTGCAGCCGGCGGGCGTCGGCCGCGCCGTCAAGACCCTGTCCGGCGGAAACCAGCAGAAGGTCGTGCTCGGCCGTTGGCTGCTCGACCCGAAGACCTCGGATGACGAGGCGCCCGGACGGCGGCGATCGCGAGGCACGCGGCTGCTCCTGCTCGACGAGCCGACCCGGGGAGTGGACGTCGGTGCTCGCGCTGATCTCTACCGCGTGATCCGCCGGCTCGCCGACGAGGGACTCGGCGTGCTCATGGTGTCCAGCGAGGTGCCCGAGGTGCTCGGACTCGCCGACCGCGTGCTCGTCATGCGCGAGGGCCGCGTCCTGCGGGAGGCAGCCGCAGAGGAGCTGGACGAGGAAACCGTGCTCGATCTCGTCATGGCGGGATCGCTACTCGAAATGGACAGCCCATGACCGAACCCGTCGACGTCGCGGACCCGCAGGTGGAGGCCGCGCCGTCCTCAGCCGCGCACGCCGCCGGCCGCCCGTCGCTCAGCGACTGGTTCCGAGGGGACGCCGGCGAGCCCGTCCGCCGCAACCTCGCGCTGGTTGCCGTGCTGCTCGTGCTCTACGGCATCGGTGCGTGGAGCCGGTCCGACATCTTCCTGCACATCCATCGGCTGTGGACCAACGAGCTCACGGTGCTCACGCTCGCCTCGAGCATCGGCGTCGTCGCGGTCGGGATGACCTTCGTCATCATCAGCGGCGGCATCGACCTGTCGGTCGGCGCGCTGCTCGCGTTGGCCAGTGTCTGGTCGACGACCGTCTCGACCCAGGGATACGGCGCGCCGACGATGGTCCTCGTCGCTTTTCTCGTCGCGTCGCTGGCCGGTTTCCTCAACGGGACGCTCGTCGCCTACGGCCGGATGGCGCCGTTCATCGCAACGCTGGCGATGATGGTCGCGGCTCGAGGGCTGGCCCAGAAGATCTCCAACAAGACCACGCAGGTCGTCAAGGTCAACGGCATCACCGACATCGCCCAGCGCAAGGTGCTCGGGCTGCCGCTGCTCGTGATCATCTTCCTCGCCGTCGCCCTGCTCGCATGGGTGCTGCTCAACCGGACCACGTTCGGCCGCCGCACCGCCGCCATCGGCGGCAACGGCGAGGCCGCCCGCCTCGCGGGGATCAGCGTGCGCCGTACGCAGGTGCTGATCTACACCCTGTCGGGCCTGTGCTGCGGCATCGCAGCCGTGATGGTGACGGCCCAGGCCAACGCCGGCTCCTCCGATCACGGCAACCTCTACGAGCTGCAGGCCATCGCGGCCGTGATCATCGGTGGCACCGCCCTCGCCGGTGGCCGGGGCACGATCGTCGGCTCGGTGCTCGGCGTCCTCGTCTTCACCCAGATCACGAACCTGTTCATCGTCAACAACCTCGCGATCGAGTACCAGCTCATCGCACAGGGCGTGATCATCGTCGCCGCTGTGCTCATCCAGCAGTTCCGCGTCAGCTCCCTGCGCCGAGCGCGCCCGGCATGACCGCCTCAACCGTTCGTCCGTCCCACCTCAACTCTGGAGATGCAGTGACCGTTTCACTGACCAAGAAGTACGACGGCAAGCGCCGTCGGGTCCTCATGACGGTCGCGGCCGTCGCCACCGTGGGCCTGCTGTCGAGCTGTACGTCCAACTCGACCGGGTCGAGCAACAGCAGCAGCAACAACACCGGCTCGACAGCCAATGCGGCGAGCAGCACGGGCGCTCTGTCTCCTGGCAAGCACGTCAACATCTACTTCTCCGGCCCCGTCGCCGACCACGGCTTCCTCGCCGCGATCAACTCGTTCGCCAAGGCAGAGGCGGCCAAGTACCCGGACATCACGTTCAAGGCCCTCGAGGCCGCGGCCGACGCACCGTCGCAGATCGCAGCCGTCCAGACCGCGATCGCGGCGAAGCCGGACGCGATCATCATCTTCCCCCAGGACGGCGACCAGCTCACCGGCGTCGGGAAGGCCGCCATGGCAGCCGGGATCCCGGTCATCAACCTGGACCGCAAGTTCAACGACGCCAGCGCCTACCGGATGTTCCTCGCGGGTGACAACTACAAGCTCGGGTTCAACGCCGGCACCTACATCTGCACCAAGCTGGGCAGCAACAAGAACGCCGTCATCGGTGAGATCACCGGCATCGCCACGCTGGCGCTGACCAAGGAGCGCTCGCAGGGCTTCTCCGACGCGCTGAAGATCTGCGGCCTGAAGGTGTCTCGCCAGGTCAACGCGCAGTTCACCGTTCAGAGCGGCCAGCAGGCGATGGCCAACCTGCTCGCCGCCGCGCCGCACCTGGACGCCGTCTTCAACCAGGACGACGACCAGAACATCGGCTCCGAGGCTGCCGCCAAGCAGGCCGGACGCAAGGAGTTCTTCATCGTGGGTACGGCGTGCTCCAACACCATGCTCAAGCACATCAAGGACGGCGACGCGCGGATCCAGGCCGACGTGACGTTCACCCCGGCCATCTCGGCGACCGCCGTGTCCATGGCCCGCCTGATCGCCCAGGGCCGAAGCATGGACGAGCTGGCCGGCCTGCCGATGCCGAGCAACATGCTGATCGACTCGAACCTGGTCACGAAGGACAACGTGGCGCAGTACGAGAAGTTCGGCTGGGACTAGCAGCTCGTCCGGGGCCGGCCATGACATCGCTCTGGCCGGCCCCGGCTCCATCTCCATGACAGGAGTCGCAGTGGGTCGGCCCATCACGCTGTTCACCGGCCAGTGGGCCGACCTTCCCTTCGAGGAAGTGGCGCGGCTCGCCGCGAGCTGGGGCTACGACGGCTTGGAGATCGCCTGCTGGGGCGACCATCTCGACGTCGCCCGCGCCGTACAGGACCCGGCGTACCTCGCAAGCCGGCGCGACATCCTGGACCGGCACGGCCTGAAGGTCTTCGCCATCTCCAACCACCTGGCCGGGCAGGCCGTCTGCGACGACCCGATCGACACGCGGCACCGCGACATGCTGCTGCCCGCCATCTGGGGAGATGGCGACGCCGAAGGTGTCCGTCAGCGGGCGGCGCAGGCGCTGAAGGACACAGCGGTGGTGGCGGCCAAGCTTGGCGTCGACACGGTGGTGGGCTTCACGGGATCGGCGGCCTGGAAGTACGTCGCCATGTTCCCGCCCGTCTCCGAGGCGCTCATGGACGCGGCGTACCAGGACTTCGCCGACCGGTGGAACCCGATCCTGGACGTCTTCGACAGCGAGGGCGTTCGCTTCGCCCACGAGGTGCACCCGAGCGAGATCGCCTACGACTACTACACGACCGAGCGCGCCCTCGAGGCGATCGGCCACCGGCCGGCGTTCGGGCTGAACTGGGACCCCAGCCACATGATGTGGCAGAGCATCGACCCGGTGATGTTCCTGTGGGACTTCCGGGACCGGATCTACCACGTGGACTGCAAGGACACCCGGCTTCGACCTGCCAACGGACGGCGCGGCGTCCTCGGCTCGCACCTCCCGTGGGCAGACCCCCGACGGAGCTGGGACTTCGTGTCCACTGGCCACGGTGACGTGCCGTGGGAGGACTGCTTCCGGATGCTCAACACGATCGCGTACGACGGACCCATCTCGATCGAGTGGGAGGACGCCGGCATGGACCGGCTCGTCGGGGCAGCCGAGGCCCGGCGGTTCGTCGCGGAGCTGCTGTTCGACCCGCCGACGGCCGCCTTCGACGCCGCCTTCGCCAGCGACAAGGGCGAGACCTGAGTCGTCGCGTTGGCCCGCCGCGGCAGGAGTTGGGGCGGCTCGGGCGAATCGTGACCATGTAGGCAGCTGTGCCTGCGCAGGTCACCAGGAGATGCCGTGTCAGAACCCGCCGAGGATCGCAACGCATCGACGCCGAGGCTGTTCAGCCGTCGCGAGGCCCTGGGCCTCATGGGAAGCGCGGCCGTCGGCCTGTCGCTGATCGGAGCCAGTGGGGCCGTGGCCCTGCCCAGAGTCGGCGCAGCAGGTGCGGGCGCAAGGGCCGGGACCGCCACCGGCACGGTCACGCAGGACATGCTGGGGATCCAGCTGTGGACCTGCCTCGCGGAGTACGTCGCCGACACTCCGCACGCCCTGGATGCGATCGCTGCGATCGGCTACAAGTACGTCGAGTACGCCTTCGGCTATGGCAACGACCCGGCCGGTGGCAAGCCGACCGGCGATGCCAAGACGCTGCGCAAGGCGCTCGACGACAGCGGCCTGTGGTGTCTCGGTGGGCACGGAACCTCGCCGTGGCCGTACGACGACAAGGCCTGGAAGCAGTACGTCGAGGACAACCTCGTCATCGGTTCCAGGTACCTCGGGTCCAACGCCAACCTGCCGTCGACGACAGCAGACTGCCAGCGCTATGTGGCCGACGTCCACAAGGCTCACGACGTCGCGCGCCGGATGGGCTTCAAGGGGTCGATGTACAACCACCTGGAGAAGTCCTCGTGGGTCAAGCTCGACGGCAAGGGCAGCACCTGGTCCGTCGAGTACATCCTCGCGCACACGACACCCGACGTCTGGAACGCCGAGATCGACACAGCACACGCGATCTACTCGCTGGCAACGGTCGACGGCGTCGCGGCGATGATCCGCAAGCACCCCGGCCGGTTCCCCTTCATCCACATGAAGGACTCGTTCGCACCCGTCGTTGTCGGCGGGCAGGTCGTCACGTCCCCGGTGAACTCCAGCCCGTTCGGTGCCGGCGACTTCGGTCGCCCGAAGGCCGACGACCCGCAGGGCCGCCCGCACGACGGCTTCCAGACGCTTCTCACCGCGGTACGCGAGACGCAGGACTGGAAGAAGGTCCGGCTGATGGCGGAGGCGGACGGATCACAGGCGACGTGCTTCGACTACGCCGTCCCGGCCTACCAGGGCCTCGACGGGCTGACGTTCCCCTACCGGCCGTAGCGCTGCGCGTCAGTAGGTCGTGGTCGGGTCGACCAGGCGGTTGCGGGCGATCATCTCGTAGCTGGCACGGGCAGAGCACAGGGAGCCGTGGGGGTGGCTGCTGGCGGTGTCGCGCTCCCAGAGGAAGTAGTGGTTGCGAAGGTCGCTGACCTTGCTCAGCTCGTGGAAGAAGTGCTTGAAGTCGACGTCGCCCTGGCCGACGTCGCAGATGCCGTCCTGCAGGGGGAACGTGCTGCTCAACGGGTTGTTGGCGAGCTGCAGGTGCTGCCCGCCGACGTCCTGCTTGACGGCCTGCTTGCCGTCCTTGACGTGGAACAGCGGAAACCGCTTGGGGTTCTTGAGGACCCACTGGAGCGGGTCGACGGTCGCGCCGCCGGCATCGAGGTAGCCCTGGAAGAAGTAGGCCCAGTAGATGTCCATCTCCCAGAAGACGTATCGCGGATCGGTGTTCGCCAGAAGCACATCGATCACGTGCTCTGTCGGCGAGTCAGCGACGCGGGTGTACTCCGGCCCGTGCATGTGGACGTAGAAGCCCTTGAGGCCTGCCTTGACGCACTTCTCGCCGTAGGCGTTGAGGTCGTCGGCAGTCTGCTTCCAGGCGTCCTTGTGGGCGCCCTTGATGTCCGTCAGCACGGAGATGCCGGAGTACTTCTGCCCGATCTGCAGTGCACCGTCCAGGGACGCCGCATCCATCGACCCGTGGTTGCCGATCGCCTTGAGGCCATGGTCGGCGAGGACCTTCTTGATGACCTTCGGGGAGTAGCCGTCCTTGTTCGCGTAGCCCGCGAACTCGACGTACTTGTAGCCGATGGTTGCCAAGGCCTCGAACAGCTTCGGGAAGCCGATGGCGCCGGCCTGGTCGGAGACGGAGTAGAGCTGCGCCCCGATGTTGTCGGCCGGCAGGTCCTTCGCCGAGGCTCCCGAGGGCTTTGCCGTAGCGACCTCGGCAGCGCCCACGCTGAGGGCAAGAGTGGCGGCGGCGGCGCCGGAGAACAGGGTGCGGCGGCTGACGCCGGACAGCTCGGTCATGAAGGTTCCTCTCGCGTCATGGCGAAACCAGCCGAAGGCTGGCGATGGACAGAGCCAGGCCGTGGAACGTCCGCGGGTCCCAGCCGGTCAAGGTCCGCCAGCGGTCGAGCCGGTAGATGACGGTGTTGGGATGGACGTGCAGTGCGCGAGCCGCGGCCACGACGCTCAGGCCGTTGTCGGCGAAGGCCTCGATCGCGGCTGCCAGGTGGGCCGCCTGGCCGGCGACGGCCTGCCCCTGGCCGACCACATCGGCCATGCGCACGCGCTCGCCCACGAGCGTCGAGAGGAGCCAGTCGCCGCCCCCGGGCACGACGTCCGCGTCTGGCCACGGGATCGGAGGGCACCCGGATTGCACCACGTTGTGACGGTAGTCACCACACTAGTGCCATGTCAACGCACAAGATGCGACACATTCGACGGACTTCTGCCAGAGTTCGGTGAAACTGTCGGAAGGAGATGCAGCCGGCTGGTAGAACGCTCAGCATGACCGCACCTGGCGCGACCGCCCGCGTCACGCCGGGCTCGCTGCTGCGCCTGATCCGCACCGGCGCTGCCCGCTCGCGTGCCGACCTGGTCGCGCTGACGGGTGCCCCGCGGTCAACCGTCAGCGCCCGCGTGGAGCAGCTGCTGGCGTCG
>JAVXVI010000431.1:0-2961 GCA_032230005.1 Actinomycetota bacterium
GCGGTGTTGATGCCGATCGTCATCGAGATGTTGGGCTCGTCGATCGTGATCAGCGGCAGCGGCTTCGGGTCGTCCGGGTCGGCCAGGGTCTCGCCGATGGTGATCTCGGGGATGCCGGCAATGGCCACGATGTCGCCGGGCCCGGCCGACTCGATGGACACCCGCTCGAGGGCCTCGGTGCCGAGCAGCTCGGTCAGCTTGACCCGCTCCACGGTGCCGTCCTGCTTGCACCAGGCGACCGTCTGGCCCTTCTTGAGCCAGCCGTTGTGGATGCGGCAGAGCGCGAGCCGGCCGAGGTACGGCGAGGCATCGAGGTTGGTGACGTGCGCCTGCAGGGTGGCGCTCTCGTCGTACGTCGGGGCAGGGATCGTGTTCTTGATGACCTCGAACAGCACATCGAGGTTGGGCTCGTCCGGGCTGGACCCGTCAGCGGGACGGTTCAGCGACGCCTGGCCGGTCTTGGCCTGGCAGTAGACGATCGGGAAGTCGATCTGCTCCTCGGTGGCGTCGAGGTCGAGGAACAGCTCGTAGGTCTCGTCGACGACCTCGGCGATGCGGGCGTCGGAGCGGTCGACCTTGTTGATGATGAGGATGACCGGCATGTTCTGGGCGAGCGCCTTGCGCAGCACGAACCGGGTCTGCGGCAGCGGCCCCTCCGACGCGTCCACCAGCAGGGCGACGCCGTCGACCATGGACAGCCCGCGCTCGACCTCACCGCCGAAGTCGGCGTGACCGGGGGTGTCGATGATGTTGATGAGCAGGTGCTGGCCGTCCTTCTCGACGCGACGGACAGCGGTGTTCTTCGCGAGGATGGTGATGCCCTTCTCACGCTCCAGGTCCATCGAGTCCATGACCCGGTCCTGGACGGCGCCCTCCTCCTGCTGGTGGGCGCTGTAGGCGCCCGACTGCAGGAGCATGCCGTCGACGAGCGTCGTCTTCCCGTGGTCGACGTGGGCGATGATCGCCACGTTGCGGATGTCGTCACGGGTGGGCATGCGAGAACTCGGCTTTCGGCAGGGAAGGCGCCGGCAGACCCGCCGGCACCCCCATCCTACGTTCGCGGGGCTACTCGATCCGGAAGCCGACCTTGAGCGTGACCTGGAAGTGGGCGATGTCGCCGTCCTTCACGTGCCCGCGGATCTCGGTGGCCTCGAACCACTCGACGTTGCGGACCGTCTGGGAGACCCGCGCGACGCCGTTGCGGATGGCCTGCTGGACGGAGTCCGGGGAGGAGCCGACGACCTCGGTCACCCGGTACGTGTGATCGCTCACAGAGCACTCTCCTTCGACGTGTACAGGCGCAGAATGACACCTGTTGGAAACGGCCTCCGACCTGGGGTTTAGGTTCTGCTCGATCCCGCAGCGAGGGGCCGGGCGCCCCTGGCCAGTCCCGACCCTCTGACGAACGGAACCCGCGCCGCATGACGACCACCGCGCCCGCCCCGGCGGGCACCGGAGCTCCCGGCCGCGCCCGCATCGCCGCGCGCTCCCTGCGGACCGACCGCTGGTGGGTTCAGCCCGCCATCACCGTCGCCGTCCTCGTGGCGTTCATCATCTACTCGACGCTGCGGGCTTTCGAGAACGCGCACTACTTCGTCGCGCCGTACATCTCGCCGTTCTACTCGCCCTGCATCACCAAGAGCTGTCAGGGCAACAGCTTCCCCGAGCTGTTCACCGGTCCGTCGTTCATCACGCCCGCCATCTACATCCTGATCGTGCCGCTTGGGTTCCGGCTCACCTGCTACTACTACCGCAAGGCCTACTACCGGTCGTTCTGGCTGTCACCACCGGCGTGCGCTGTCGCCGAGCCGCGGGACAACTACACCGGCGAGACGCGCTTCCCGCTCATCTTCCAGAACATCCACCGCTACTTCTTCCTGCTCGGTCTGGTCTTCAACGCGATCCTGACGTACGACGCGATCCTGGCCTTCCGCGACAAGCACGACCACTGGGGTCACATGGGCCTCGGCACGCTTGTTCTGCTGGCCAACGCGAGCCTGCTGTGGCTGTACTCGCTGTCCTGCCACTCGTGCCGGCACATCGTCGGCGGCCGGCTCAACCACTTCTCCAAGCACCCGATCCGCTACCGCTTCTGGACGGTCGTCTCGAAGCTCAACGGCAGTCACATGAAGTACGCGTGGGTGTCGCTGTTCGGCGTCGCCCTCACCGACCTCTACGTCCGGCTGCTGTCGACCGGCGCGATCTCCGACGTGAGGTTCTTCTGATGCCCGACGCGTCCACGACCGAGGTCGAGAAGCACTTCTACGACGTCGTCGTCGTCGGTGCCGGCGGCGCCGGGCTGCGCGCGGCTATCGAGGCGCACGAGCAGGGCGCCCGCACCGCGATCGTCTGCAAGTCCTTGCTGGGCAAGGCCCACACGGTCATGGCCGAGGGCGGCATCGCGGCCTCGATGGGCAACGTCTACTCCGAGGACAACTGGAAGGTGCACTTCCGCGACACCATGCGCGGCGGCAAGATGCTCAACCACTGGCGGATGGCGCAGCTGCACGCGCAGGAGGCGCCGGCCCGGGTGCTCGAGCTCGAGGACTGGGGCGCGCTGTTCGACCGCACCGCCGCCGGCCTCATCTCGCAGCGCGACTTCGGCGGTCACCGGTTCGCCCGCCTGGCGCACGTCGGTGACCGCACCGGGCTCGAGCTCATCCGGACGCTGCAGCAGCGCGTCGTACAGCTCGGCATAGACGTGTTCATGGAGTGCACGGTCACCCGGCTCCTGACCGAGGGGGACAGCACCGTCGGCGCCTTCGGCTACCGCCGCGAGTCCGGTGAGTTCATCTCTTGGCAGGCACCGGCGGTCATCCTCGCCACGGGCGGCATCGGCAAGGCCTTCAAGGTGACGTCCAACTCGTGGGAGTACACCGGGGACGGGCACTCGCTGGCGATGCAGGCCGGCGCGACGCTCGTCAACATGGAGTTCGTGCAGTTCCACCCGACCGGCATGGT
>JAVXVI010000432.1:0-7064 GCA_032230005.1 Actinomycetota bacterium
CGGCCGGGATGCTGGACGCTGCACCGGGCTCGTAGTGGTCGGCCTCGGTCGCGATGAGGCCCGGCGAGACCTGGTTGACCCGGACCTTCGGCGCCCACTCCAGGGCGAGGCTGCGGGTGAGCACCGACAGCCCTGCCTTGGCGGCGTTGTAGGCGGCGGTGCCGGGAGCCGGCCGCCGCGCCGCGACACTGCCGATGTTGACGATGACGCCACCGGTGTCCTGCGTCTGCATCACCGCGTTGGCCGCCTGCGCGACGTAGAACGGCGCGAGCAGGTTCAGGGTGACCACTCCCTGGAGAAGCCGCGGGCTCGCGGTGGCTGCGTCCGCGTAGGGACTGCCGCCGGCGTTGTTGACCACCACGTCGAGCCGGCCGAGCCGCGACACGATGTCGGTCACCATCGCGTTGACCGCGTCAGGGTCGCGCACGTCGCACGCCACGAAGTCGACGTCGTCCGACGGCGCCGTGCGGCCGCAGACCACCACGTCGGCGCCCGCGTCGGCGAAAGCCGCGGCGATCCCCCTGCCGACCCCGCGCGTGCCGCCGGTGACGAGGACGACGCTGCCCTTCAGGCCCGCACCTCATCGCGGGCGGCGGACGCAGCCATGGCCTCGACGGCGACCCGCCCGAACGCCATCGCGGGGGTGATGCACGCGCCGGGTCCCGGGTAGGCGTGCCCCATCATCGACGCCATCGTGTTGCCGCACGCGTACAGCCCCGGCAGCGGCCGCCCGGCTGTGTCGAGCACACGGGCCGACTCGTCGCAGACCAATCCGCCCTTCGTCCCCAGGTCTGCGAGCACCACCTGGCCGGCGTAGAACGGCCCCTGCTCGATCGGCGCGAGTGAGGGGTTCGGGTGCTCGTGCGGCCCGGCGATCCCGGGGTAGCGCTGGAACACCGACAGCAGCTGCCTCTCGTGACTGCCCTCGGCTCCGCGGCCGAGCTCCTCGTCGACACCGGCGGCCACGAAGCCGTTCCACCGCTCGACCGTCGCAGGCAGGTCGGCGGCGCCGATGGCCTCGGCGAGCTCCTCCACCGTTTCGGCCCTCAGGAGTACGCCGGCCGCCACCCACTCCGCGGTGTCGGCGCCGGGTCGCAGGCCGCCGAACCCGTTGACCTCGATGAAGTGCTGGTCCATGACCCACCACGACGGGATGACCGGCCGGCCGGCCTCCTCTGCCGCGAGCATGAGGTGGCCGAAGCTGTTGTAGTCGGTGCCCTCGTTGATCCACCGGTTGCCGGCGCGGTCGACGATGATCCCGCCGGGAGCCGCCCGCTCCCAGAGCAGGAAGGACACCTCACCGTCGGGCCGCACGAACCCCGGTGCCCACCAGCAGTCCTCCAGCAGGTCGGTCGCCGCCCCCAGGGCCATGCCGGCGCGGATGGCGTCGCCGGTGTTCTCCGGCACGCCGATCGTCCAGTCGGCCCGGGCCGCCGGCCCCACCGAGAACTCCTTGCGCATCGCGTCGTTGCGCTCGAACCCGCCGGCCGCGAGCAGCACGCCGACTCGCGCAGCCACCGTGATCTCGGCGCCGTCCCGCACCGCCCGGATGCCCACGACCCGCCCGTCGTCCACCACGAGATCCGTGAAAGGCGTCGACGCCCAGAGGTCCACGCCGGCTGCCTGGCAGGCGATCAGCAGCTGGGCGATCAGCGACTGGCCGCCCCACTTCGGTCCGGTCGGTCCGGTGTCGGGGATCGGGGGCCCGCCGTCACCCATAGCCAGCTTCGCGCGCACCGGCGCCGGCACCTCGCCCCAGCGCGCGTGCGGGAACACCTTCGGGGTGATCGCACGTCCCGTCAGCAGCGCCCCCGGCTGCTCCGGGCGGTAGTCGGGGTAGCCGGTCATGAAGGAGAACTTCACGCCCTTGGTCTCGAGCCACGCGATGACCGGTGCGGCCGACTCGAGGAACGCCGTCTGCATCGAGACCGGCGTCCGGTCCCCGACCGTGTTGCGGAGGTACTCCGCGGCCAGCTCCAGGCTGTCCGGCTGCCCCGCGGCCAGGACGTGGAGGTTGGCCGGAGCCCACAACCCCGCACCGGAGAGCGCCGTCGTACCGCCGAAGGTGTCGGCCTTCTCGACCACCACAGCACGCAGCCCGCGGTCCGCGGCAGCAAGCGCGCCGACCAGCCCACCAGCGCCCGAACCGACCACGACAACGTCGTACTCGGGCACAGTGGACACATCGTCATACTGGTAGAACACGTTCCAGTGGTCAAGACGGGGAGGGGCTGTCCGTGACGTCCTCTCCGGTGTCGATGGTCGAGCGGATGACCCTGATCCTCGGGGCTTTTGACGGCGCCTCGCCGTGGCTGACGCTGCAGCAGATCGCCGACCGCACCGGCCTTCCGCGCTCCACCGTGCACCGCATCCTCGACTCACTCGTCAAGCTCCGCTGGCTCGACCACACCGGCGGCGGCTACCGGCTCGGGATGCGGTCACTCGAGCTCGGCGGACTGGCCGTCGCTCACAACGAGCTCCGCGAGGCGACCGCTCCGCTGCTGCACGACCTGCATCTGCGGACGGGTACGACGGTGCACCTGGCCGTCCTTGACCGGCTCGACATCGTCTACCTCGACCGGGTGGCCGGCCGGCACGGCGCGACCGTGGCGACGCGCGTCGGTGGCCGGACGCCCGCACACGCGACTGCCGCAGGCAAGGCGATCCTCGCGTGGACCGATCCGCGCCAGGTCGAGTCGATGTACCGCGTCAACAAGCTGTCGGTCCGGACCCCACGGACGTTGACCACGCTCGAGGCGCTGCAGCAGGAGCTCGTCGCCATCCGCGGCCGCGGCGGCCTCGCCTACGACCGCGAGGAGTCGACGGCCGGTGTCGCCTGCGTCGCCGCTCCCCTGCGCGGGAGCGGCCGGGCTGTGGCAGCCATCTCGCTGACGGGGGACGCGAAGCGGATGGACCTGGCCAGGCTGGCGCCGTACGTCCAGGAGACAGCTCGGCAGGCCAGCGTCGCGCTCTTCCCCCGAGACACCGCCCGGCGACGGCCGCGCACCGACGAGCCGGTGCCGAGCGCATGGCCCCCCGGAGCACTCGAGGAGCTCCTCAAGGGCATCGGTGGCGACTACTGGCTCTGAACCCCGTGCAACCGATGGACCGCGCCGTACGTAGAAGGGGTATGAGCTCCCGGCGCGAGGATGAGTTCCGCGCGTACGTGACCGCGCGTCGCCCTGCGCTGGTGCGGACGGCGACGCTGCTGACGGCCGGCGATCGTCACCTGGCAGAGGACCTCGTCCAGCAGGCGCTGATCCGGCTCTACGTCGCCTGGCCGCGGCTCCGGCGCGCGAGCGGCCCGGACGCCTACGCCTACCGCATCCTCGTCAACGCGCTCACCGACCAGACCCGCCGCCCGGCGTGGCGCCGTGAGCGGCCGACAGCCGAGCTCCCGGAGCTGGAGCCGGTCGCCGGCTTCGCCATGGAAGAGCGAGATGCCGTACGACGAGCGCTCGCTGCTCTGCCCGACGGCATGCGGGCCGCCGTCGTGCTGCGGCACTGGCTCGAGCTGGACGTCGCCGAGACGGCCGCGGCACTCGGCTGCAGCAAGGGAAACGTGAAGAGCCAGACCGCCCGCGGCCTGGAGCGCCTCCGTGAGCTGCTCCAGGTCGACGCACCCATCGGATCGAGGGAGCACTCATGACCGACCTTCGCACGCTTCTGTCCTACGCCGCAGACGAGATCGAGCCGGCGCCGGGGACGGTCGACGCCGACCTGGTCCGCGGCCGGCGCGCGCTGCGCCGCCGCCATGCTCAGCGCACCGCGGCCCCCCTGCTGCTCGTGACGGCGGGGGCAGCCGCCTTCGCCGTCATGCAGGGCACCGACCCGGCCCGCCCCCCGCTGCACGCCGTGCTGCACTCTCCGCTGCCCGTGCCGCGGATCACGCCACCGGCGGCCACCGGGATCCGGCTGGTGGCCTACACCGGCCAGCAGCCGTCGGGGTACCGCGTCGCGTACGTTCCGGCGGGCTGGGAGGTCCAGGGTGCGAACGCGTTCGCGATGACCATCGCGCCGAAGGGGTTCGCTGATCAGCAGCCGGACTCCTTCGTCGGCAAGCTGCTCGTCATGCTCCAGTCGAGTGACGCGCCGGCAACCCCGGAAGGGACGCCTCGGCCGGTCGGCACCGGGACTGGCTACCTGCGCCACACCGAAGGCATCGTCGTCCTCACCTACAAGGACAGCGCAAAGCACTGGGTCCAGCTGCAGGTGCCGCCGACGCTGCACTGGTCGGACGACGACGTCGCGGCCTTCGCCGCCGGCGTGGAGGTCACCAAGGACGCCGTGGCCGGCCGCGGTTGACAGCTGCCGGGCAGCCCGTTCGTGCTATTGAGCCCGCGCCCCGATCGGCGTCGAATCGCGGCATCGACAACAGGGGGAGAGCGGAATGGGACGTGACTATCGCGGCTTGGCCGAGCAGGTCTACGACATCTTCGAACGAGGCGCTGCGGACGAGCTCAGCACCGTCTTCGAGCCCGACTTCATCGAGCACGACGAGCTCCCCGGCACCACAGCCACGGGCCGGGAGCTGGTGGCGGAGTGGCTGACGATGTCGAGCGCGGCCTTCCCCGACGCCCGCTACGCCATCGAGTCCATCGCCACCACCGGCGACGAGGTCGTCGTTCGGGTCCGGTTCACCGGGACCCACCGCGGTGAGTTCCTGGGCATTCCCGCGACCGGTCGCAAGGTCGACGTGCTGCTCATGGACTGGGTCCGGATCGGGCCGACCGATCGGGTCGCCGAGCACTGGGGAGCCATGCAGGAGTCGAAGCTGATGGCGCAGCTCGGCATCCCGCAGCAGGCAACGTCGATCGACCTGACGGTCGGCACGCCCGAGCGGGTCTGAGGCCTGCCGCGGGGCGGCCCGTCAGCTGACGGGCTGCTCCGCGGCCAGCAGCTCCTCGAGGCGCTCGAGGGTCTTCTCCATGGCCGTCCGTGTCTTGCCACGGGCCGGCCGGACGAGGGCCTTCCAGACTTCCTGCGAGATGTCCCAGCTCTCCCGCACCCGGGTGCCGCCCTCGACCGGCTCGAGCTCGTAGCGCCAGATCCGGCCGCCGGCCAGCCGGTTGGCGATGGGGTAAGCGGGCCGGGGCTGCCAGGCGATGCGCTTGTTCTCGTCGTACTCCACGACCGTGCTCACCATCGAGTAGGGGATCCCGAGTCGCATCGACATCCCGAACTTCGCGCCCTTGCTGAGCTTCTGCGGCGTGCCCGCGTGGGCGTCCCGGACGGTGCCGGACCCGTCGAAGTCCTTGTGCCGGCTGGCGTCTGCCAGCAGGGCGAAGATCTTCTCGGGCGGCGCCGGGATGACCCGCTCGACCGTCTCGACGTCGTTGCTCACTTTTGCTCCCCCAGGAACTCGATGGCCGCGCGCTCGAAGTCGGCCTTGCGCTCGATCTGCACCCAGTGCCCGCAGCGGCTGTAGATCCGCAGGTCGGCCTTCGCCATCCTGCGCGCCGGGAACAGAGCACCTTCAACCGGTGCAACTCTGTCATCCCGGCCCCAGCACATCAGCACCGGCTGGCGGATCTTGTGCACCTCGCCCCAGAGCGGCACCGGTTCGGCCATCGCGGGGTCGTAGAAGGTCGCGTAGGCGTCCTGCAGGTTCTTCACCGCGCCCGGCTCGGTCGCCGCAGCGAACCGCGCCTCGATCAACGCGTCGTCGACGAGCCGTGCGTCGAACACCATCGTCTTGAGCCAGGCGACGATCTTCTCGCGGGTCGGGTCGGCGTTGAACTCCATCAGCCTGGTGATCCCCTCGGAAGGCGACGGCCCGAGAATGCTCGCGCCGGTGCCGCCCGGACCCATCAGCATCAGCTTCGAGACCCGCTTGGGGTGGTCCAGCGTGTAGCGCACGGCCACGTCGCCGCCCATGGAGTTGCCGAGCAGCGCGACGGTCTCCAGACCGAGCGCATCGATGACACCCCCCAGCGCGTCCGCGGAGATGCGCAGGTAGTTGCGCTCGTACTTCTCCTGCCGCGAGCTCTGCCCGAACCCGGGCTGGTCGAGCACGATGCAGCGCAGGTGCGGCGCGAGCACCGGCAGGTTGGCGCCGAAGTTGGCCCATCCGGTGACGCCCGGACCAGAGCCATGCAGGAGTACGACGGCAGGTCCCTCGCCGACGTCGTGGTAGCTCAGCTCCAGGTCGCCGACGGTGACCTTCTTGCGCGTGCCTTCCGCCGTGATCACGACTTCTCCCCCACCAGCTCCAGTGCGATGTCGATCAGCTGGTCCTCCTGGCCGCCCACCAGCTTGCGACGGCCGGCGCGCAGCAGCAGCTCAGCGCCGCTGACGTCGTAGCGCTCCGCCTGCCGATAGGCGTGCTTCAGGAACGACGAGTAGACACCGGCGTAGCCCATCAGGATCGCCAGCCGGTCGAGCTGGCACTCGTCGTCCATGGCTGGGCGCACGACGTCCTCGGCCGCGTCGATGATCTTCAGTACGTCGATGCCGGTGCGGATCCCGATCTTCTCGGCCGCGGCAGCGAACGCCTCGATCGGCGTGTTGCCGGCGCCGGCGCCGAACCGCCTGGTGGACCCGTCGATCTGCACCGCACCGGCTCTCGCGGCGACGATGCTGTTGCCGACCCCGAGGGCGAGGTTCTCGTGGCCGTGGAAGCCGACCTGGGCCTCACTGCCGAGCTCGGCGACCAACGCGGACACGCGGTCGCTGACCTGGTCCATGACGAGAGCACCGGCGCTGTCGACGACGTAGACGCACTGGCACCCGGCGTCGACCATGATCCGGGCCTGCTTCGCGAGCTCCTCCGGCGGCGAGCTGTGCGCCATCATCAAGAACCCGACGGTCTCCAGCCCGAGCTCGCGGGCGAGCCCGAAGTGCTGGCGTGACACGTCGGCCTCGGTGCAGTGCGTCGCGACCCGGCAGACCGACGCACCGCTGTCCAGGGCCGCGCGGATGTCGTCCTTGGTGCCGAGGCCAGGCAGCATCAGGAAGGCGATCTTGGCCTGCTTCGCCGTCTTCACGGCCGCAGCGATCAGGTCCTGCTCCGGCGTCTTGCTGAAGCCGTAGTTGAACGACGACCCACCGAGCCCGTCGCCGTG
>JAVXVI010000433.1:0-12336 GCA_032230005.1 Actinomycetota bacterium
GGCCCCACTCGTTGGCAGCAACTACCGCCGCCCGACGCGTCACTCAGTGACGGACTCGTCGGCGCAGGGCGCAGTCACCATCACCGGCTCCCTAACACCAGGACGCATCGAGGTCCGCTCACGCCGCTGAGGGCGCGGTCGGTCTGGCATGTCCGACCGCCTCAGCTCGCTTGGGTGAGCAGGACGTTGACGACGTAGCCGAGGTCCATGCGCGGCTCGAAGTACGGCGGGGTGATCGTGCGCGCGTCGATGCGGCCCGCGGGATCGAGAGCGGCGGGATCGCCCCACGGCAGCGTGGGCAGATGCAACACAGGCACGCCGTCGGCGGTCTTGACGTCGAGCCGCCGGTCGGGGTGCAGCACCAGCTGGAAGCCCTGGCTGTGCACGAGCGTGTGGTGGCGGCTGCACACAAGCACAAGGTTGTCGAAGTCGGTGGTGCCGCCTTCGCTCCAGTAGACGACGTGGTGGGCGTGCAGCTTCTTGTGCCGTGTGCAGCCGGGGAAGCGGCACCGCTCGCCATCGATGGTGCCGACGAGCTCGCGCAGGTTGGTGCTCACGGCTCGCTGCGAGCGGCCGAGGTCGAACCGGCGCAGATCTGTATCCGTCACCGGGCGAAGCCGTACGGTGCCACCCCGCCCGGGCAGTGTCTTCATGACCGTCTGGAGTGACGTGGGCGGCAGCAGCTCGCCGTCGCGCAGCCGCCCCCAGCCGGAGAGTGGGTCCACGTTCGCCGTCATGCGGAACCGGTTGCGCCGGGCGGTGTCGGGAGTCGGCTTCTCGGTGCAGAGCACGTCCTGCGCCATCGCGAGGAGCGCGTCGCCGTCCGTGATCCTCCGGACATCCGTCTCGTCGGTCGCCGGCGTTCCCGCGGGAACGTCTCCCCCCGACTGCCACCGCGTCCGCCGCCGGTGGAGCTCGCAGCAGTGCCTCGCGCACCCTCCGCTTCCCGCTCGAGCTCCGCCCGCTTGGTGTCGAACGCCGCCGCGACGACGGGCGCGACCTCTGCTTTCGCGTAGATGGTCATGACGAGGTTGCCATCGGCGTCGTAGGTCTTGCGGGTGCGAACGAGCCACGCGGCGCGCTCGCAGTCCTCCTTCGCCTCCTCGAGCGACTTCGCGCGACGCATGCCACGCGCGATCTTCTCGATCTGCGCCCCCGAGGTGCTCCGGGCGATCATCACCCAGTCGATGCCGTCGTCGGGGCGGGCGACGCGGGTGAGTGCCCGGACCTGGGACCACGACATCAGACCCTGTCCGAATGCCTTGGCGACCACGGGCAGCTCGCGGAGCGTCCGGGCAACCCTGACCCGCTCTCGAGCCGCGCCGGGCGACAGGCTGGTCTTCCAGCTCAGCCAGTGCGCGCACGACAGCAAGCCGTGGCCGGCCCAGCCGCCGCGCTCATCGAACTCGCCGATCCAGGTCAGGAGCTCGGCCTCGGCGGCAGCGATCCGGCCAGCCCGAAGGCAGATCCCGTCGGCCAGTTCCTCAACGGTCAAGTCTGAGAGTGGCGTCATGGCCGGACGCTACGGCGGAGGTCTGACAGAAACGTGGCCATACCGCCGCTGGCCCCTGACGCAACCCTCGACGACGCGGTTGCCCTTTGCAGAGCGCACTCACGGACCTGACCACCGACCTTGTTGAGGGGATGCGACTGTGCGGGGGCAGCGGACCTGGCCGCCGTCACCCGCGACCTGATCGCTACGCCGCAGACGTAGGCTGGGGACTGCTCCACCCACCCCCCGGTCGCGGCCGTGCGGGGACAGACGTGCTGCCCTTGAAAGGCTTTCCGTGCAACTGTCCGGCCTGCTCGACCTGGTAGTCGGCGATCCCGCCCTCGCCCGCGCGCTCGGCACCCCTGAGCTGCCAACCCTCGACCTGTCGGCTCCGACCGGCCTTCAGCCGTTCGTCATCGCCGGCCTCACCCGCCAGGGCCGCACCGTCCTCGCCGTGACCGCGACCGGACGAGAGGCCGAGGACCTGGTCGCGGCGCTCGGCAGCCTGCTGCCCGAGGATCGCATCGCCCTCTTCCCGTCCTGGGAGACGCTGCCGCACGAGCGGCTCAGCCCCCGAGCGGACACGGTCGGCCGCCGGCTCGCGGTGCTGCGCCGCCTGGCCCACCCGTCGCCGGACGACCCGACCATCGGGCCGCTCGACGTCGTCGTCGCGCCCGTGCGCAGCATCCTGCAGCCGCAGGTCCCCGGCCTCGGCGACCTGGTGCCGGTCGAGCTCCGCCAGGGGCAGGACATCGAGGGCGGCCTCGACGCCGTCGTACAGAGACTGGTCGACATCTCCTACGGCCGCGTCGAGCTGGTGGAGAAGCGCGGGGAGTTCGCAGTGCGTGGCGGCATCCTCGACGTCTTCCCGCCGACCGAGGAGCACCCGATCCGGGTGGAGCTGTGGGGCGACACGGTCGAGGAGGTCCGCTACTTCAAGGTCGCCGACCAGCGGTCGCTGGAGATCGCGACCCATGGCCTGTGGGCCCCGCCATGTCGCGAGCTGCTGCTCACGCCGGAGGTCCGGGCCCGCGCCAAGGCCCTGGGCAGTGAGCACCCCGAGCTGCACGAGATCCTCGACAAGATCGCCGACGGGACGCCGGTCGAGGGCATGGAGGCACTCGCGCCGGTCCTCGTCGACGAGCTTCGGTTGCTCGTCGACGAGCTGCCGGCCAACGCATCGATCGTCGTCTGCCATCCCGAGAAAGTCCGCACCCGGGCACACGACCTCGTCCGGACCAGCCAGGAGTTCCTCGAGGCGTCCTGGTCGACGGCTGCCGTGGGCGGCAAGGCGCCGGTCGACCTCGGTGCCGCGGCCTACCGGACTCTCGTCGACGTGCGCGAGCACGCTGGCTCCCTCGGCCTTCCGTGGTGGTCCATCACGCCCTTCACGGCCGACGAGGACCTCGACGACGACACCGTCGTGCTCGCCGCCAAGCAGGCACCGGCCTATCGCGGCGAGATCGCGCAGGCCGTCGACGACATCCGCGGCTGGCTGGCAGACGGCTGGCGCGTAGTCCTCACCGCTCCCGGCCACGGCAGCGCCGACCGCATGGTCGAGGTGCTCAAGGGCGACGACGTCCCCGTGCGGATGGACGGCGACCCGGAGCCCGGCATGACGACGGTCACGACCGGCTGCCTCGAGACCGGTTTCCTGAGCGAGCTGCTGAAGACCGCGGTCATCGCCGAGAGCGACCTGACCGGCACCCGCGGCGTCGGCGCCAAGGACATGAGCAAGCGAATGCCGTCGCGCCGCCGCAACGCGATCGACCCGTTGCAGCTGCGGCCCGGCGACCCCGTCGTGCACGAGCAGCACGGCGTCGGCCGCTACGTCGAGATGGTGCAGCGCACGGTCGCGGGCGCGACCCGGGAGTACCTCATCCTCGAGTACGCCAAGGGCGACCGGCTCTTCGTTCCGACCGACCAGCTCGAGCACGTCACCCGCTACGTCGGCGGCGAGGCGCCCGGCCTGGACCGCCTCGGCGGCAGCGACTGGGCCAAGCGCAAGGGCCGCGCGAAGAAGGCTGTCCGTGAGATCGCCGCCGGCCTGATCCAGCTCTACAGCGCGCGGATGGCCTCACCAGGGCACGCCTTCGCGAGCGACACCCCCTGGCAGCGCGAGCTCGAGGATGCCTTCCCGTACGTCGAGACGCCCGACCAGCTCGACGCGATCAACGAGGTCAAGGGCGACATGGAGAAGGACGTCCCCATGGACCGCGTCATCTGCGGCGACGTCGGCTACGGCAAGACCGAGATCGCGGTCCGCGCTGCCTTCAAGGCGGTGCAGGACGGCAAGCAGGTCGCCGTACTCGTCCCGACGACTCTCCTTGTGCAGCAGCACTACAACACGTTTCGGGACCGCTTCGCGCAGTTCCCGGTCACGGTGCGGGCGGTCAGCCGCTTCAACTCCGACAAGGAGCAGAAGGCAGTCATGGAGGGCGTCACGGCCGGCACCGTCGACGTCGTGATCGGCACGCACCGCCTGCTCAGCAAGGAGACGAAGTTCAAGGACCTCGGCCTCGTCATCGTCGACGAGGAGCAGCGCTTCGGCGTGGAGCACAAGGAGTTCCTCAAGCAGATGCGCACCGCGGTTGACGTGCTGACGATGAGCGCGACCCCCATCCCGCGCACCCTGGAGATGTCGTTGACCGGCATCCGCGAGATGTCGACGATCCTGACCCCGCCCGAGGAGCGGCACCCGGTGCTGACCTTCGTCGGGCCGTACGACGAGAAGCAGATGAGTGCCGCGATCCGGCGCGAGCTGCTGCGCGAGGGACAGGTGTTCTACCTCCACAACAGGGTCGAGTCGATCGACCGTACGGCGAAGCGACTGGCGGAGCTCGTGCCTGAGGCGCGGATCGCCGTCGGTCACGGGCAGATGAACGAGGACGCACTCGAGCAGGTGATGATCGGCTTCTGGGAGAAGCACTTCGACGTACTCGTCTGCACGACGATCGTCGAGAGCGGGCTCGACATCCCCAACGCCAACACGCTCATCGTCGAACGGGCCGATGCCTTCGGCCTGTCCCAGCTGCACCAGATCCGCGGCCGCGTCGGGCGTGGCCGCGAGCGGGCCTACGCCTACTTCACGTACCCGCCCGAGAAGCCGCTCACCGAGCTCGCCCACGACCGCCTCGCGACCATCGCGCAGAACACCGAGATCGGTGCCGGCATGGCCGTAGCCATGAAGGACCTCGAGATCCGCGGCGCCGGCAACCTGCTCGGTGGCGAGCAGTCCGGGCACATCGCCAGCGTCGGCTTCGACCTGTACATGCGACTGGTCGGCGAAGCCGTCGGAGACTTCAAGCGGACCGGCAGCATCGACGACGAGCCGGAGCCGGTAGAGACCAAGGTCGACCTCCCGATCGACGCGCACCTTCCGCACGAGTACGTCCCGGGCGAACGGCTGCGACTGGAGGCCTACCGCCGGCTCGCAGCGGCTGGGGACGACGCCGCCATCGAGGCCGTCCGTGCCGAGCTGGTCGACCGCTACGGCCCGATCCCGAAGCCGGTCGAGAACCTGCTGGCCGTTGCGTCCTTCCGGGCCCACGCCAAGCAGTTCGGGATCACCGAGGTGACCCTGCAGGGCAACGCGATCCGGTTCGCCCCCGTCAAGCTCCGCGAGTCGCAGGTGCTGCGCCTCCAGCGGCTCTTCCCCGGCACGATCGTGAAGCAGACGGTCGACACGATCCTCGTGCCGCGCCCGAAGACGGCCCGCATCGGCGGCACGCCGCTGCGCGACACCGAGCTCCTCGCCTGGGCCCGCGACCTCCTCGACGCGGTCCTCGGCGACAGCGTGGGATCAGCGGCGGCAGCAGCCGCAGGCAGCTCTTCCTGACGACATGGGAAACTTGTCGTCGTACCTCGTCCCGAAAGGACCCCTCGCAGTGACCCGCTTTCCCCGCCGGCTCGCCACGGCGACCGTCGTCGCCGGCCTCGGCGCCCTCCTGCTCACCGGCTGCGGCAACTCGCCGGTGCGCTCCGGCGCGGCCGCCACCGTCGGCGCGACCCGGATCACGACCACCGAGCTGGCCGGGTTCGTCAAGCGCGGCCTGGCCGACCCGCAGGCGCAGCAGCAGCTGGGAGCCGACAAGCCGAAGTTCCAGCGCGACTCGCTGGGGCGGCTCATCAAGCACGCCGTGCTCGCCGAGACGGCCCGTGAGCTCAAGGTCACCGTCACGCCGGGGCAGATCGACGCCAAGCTCGCGTCCTTCGAGCAGCAGGCCGGGGGTGCCACCCAGCTCGAGCAGCAGGCGGCGCAGAACGGCATCGCCCGCCCCGACCTGCGCAGCTTCATCCGCGACGTCGTGCTGAGCGATGTGATCGGCGATGCGCTGACCGCTGACATCAACGTGCCGCAGTCCGCGATCGAGGCGCTCTACAAGCAGAACGCCGCGCAGTTCGACCAGGTGCACGCCGCCCACATCCTGGTCGCCACGAAGGCGCAGGCCGACGCGATCCTGGCGCAGGTGAAGGCCGACCCCAGCCAGTTCGCGTCGATCGCGGCGAAGAGCTCGACCGACACCTCCAACAAGGACAAGGGCGGGGACCTCGGCTTCGCCGGCCGCGGCCAGTTCGTGAAGGAGTTCGAAGACGCCGTCTTCGCTGCGAAGCCGGGCGACTACCTCGTCGTCAAGACGCAGTTCGGCTACCACGTCGTGCACGTGATCGAGCGGCGTACGACGACACTGGAGCAGGCGACGCCGGACCTGCGCCGCAGTGCTCTGCAGCAGCAGCGTGACGCGCGCGTCTCGACAAAGCTCGCCGAGGTCGCCAAGAGCATGCACATCAAGGTCAACCCGCGGTTCGGTCGGTGGGACTCCACCCAGCTCAGCGTCGTCGAGGCGTCGGCCAGCGACGCCGTCAGCAGCCCGGCTCCGTCCGGAGACCCCAACGCCCAGCCCGCGCCGGCTGCCTCCGCCCCGGCACCCTGATGGCGGGTCGCGTCGTCTTCGTCGCGACCTCACCTCGGACCCCTCCCGGTCTGCTGTCGTGGCCCGCGTGGCAGGCGCTGCGCTCCGCGCCGGTGCTCGTCGGGACGCCCGACCACCCGCAGCTGCCGTTCCTCGCTGACGCCGGCATCAAGCCGGTCGTCGTACCTCCTGATGCCCGCACCCTGTACGAGGGTGCCGTCGCCGGCGAGACCGTCGTGTGGCTGGCCGGTGATGCCGATGCCGACCTGGTCCGGGCGGTGGGGTTGCAGGCAGCCCGCAGCCGCAATGTCGAGGTGGAGGTCGTCTACGGCTCCTACGACCTGCCAGGGGCGCGGCTGCTCGACGTCGTGGCCGTGATGGATCGGTTGCGCTCTCCCGGCGGCTGCCCCTGGGACGCGAAGCAGACCCACGACAGCCTCAAGCCGTACCTGATCGAGGAGGCCTACGAGGCCTACCAGGCGATCGAGGACGGCGACCTGGTCGACCTGCGCGAGGAGCTCGGCGACGTGCTGCTTCAAGTGGTCTTCCACGCGCGTCTCGCGCAGGAGCACGAGGACGCGTGGTCGATCGACGACGTCGCCGGGGACCTGGTGGACAAGCTGGTACGACGGCACCCGCACGTCTTCGAAGGGGCATCGGCCGACGACCTCGACGCCACCTGGGAGGCGATGAAGCGCGAGGAGAAGGGCCGCACGTCGGTGACCGACGGGGTCCCGCTGTCGCAGCCGGCGCTGTCGCTGGCTGCCAAGCTGCAGAAGAGAGCTGAACGGATCGGCGCACCGCTCCCGTCGTACGACGGCATCGGTGGTCAGCTGTGGGATCTCGTCGCGCGGTGTCGCGAGCAGGGCCTCGATCCCGAGGCGGAGCTGCGGACGGTCGCGCGCGCGTACCGAGACCAGCTGGCAGCTCTGGAGCGGCAGGCCCACGACGAGGGCACCGACCCCGGGTCCCTCACCGCCGAGCAGTGGACGTCGCGATGGAGCTGATCGGCACCGTCGTGCGCCTCCAGGTGCAGCGATCCCGGCTGAAGCCGGGTGTGGGGACAGCTCGCGTCTACAACCCTGAGCCGCTGCTGGAGGTCACGGAGCTCGCCATCGGGCCGCGGGGCGTCGTCGGTGACGGCATCCGCGACGTCCATCACGCGGACCACCCGGACACCCGCAACAACAAGCTCCGCAACGGCGTCTCCGTCATGACGATCTCCCGCTACCGCGACCTGAGGGAGCGGTACGGCAAGCACCTGGTCGACGGCATCGCCGGGGAGTCCCTGCTGCTCGACAGCGAGCACCTCGACGACCTGACCGGCGAGTTGGTGCTGGAGACGGCGGAGGGGGAGCTCGCGGTGACGAGCGAGCCGGCCTCGCCCTGCGTCGAGTTCAGCCGGTTCGTCATCGGACGAGGCCTTGGGGACGTCGGGCCGGAGGTGATGGCGACGATGGCGGCGCTCGATGGTGGCGCCCGGGGCTACTACCTGCAGACCAGCGGCACCGGCCGCGTCCGCGCCGGCGCCCGCCTCTTCCGCCCCTGACAGGCCTGCGGCCAGCCTGCGCAACCGGACGAAACGGCGCCGGTACGCTCGGGCTGATCTGCATCTGCCCCCTGACCGCCCACCTGCAGGAGAACCGTGCCCTCCATCGAGGCCGTCGGCGCCCGCGAGATCCTCGACTCGCGCGGCAACCCCACCGTCGAGGTCGAGGTCGCCCTCGAAGACGGCACGCTGGCCAGGGCCGCTGTGCCGAGCGGTGCCAGCACCGGCGCTTACGAGGCGGTGGAGCTGCGGGACGGAGACGCGGCCCGTTACGGCGGCAAGGGCGTCCGCAAGGCGGTCGAGGCCGTGCTGGAGATCATCGGCCCGGAGCTGATCGGCATCGACGCCACCGAGCAGCGGATCATCGACCAGGAGCTGCTCGACCTCGACGGCACGCCCGACAAGAGCCGCCTCGGCGCCAACGCCACCCTGGGTGTCAGCCTCGCCGTCGCGCGCGCGGCCGCAGAGTCGGCCGGGCTGCCGCTGTTCCGCTACATCGGCGGTCCCAACGCGCACCTGCTCCCGGTGCCGATGCTCAACATCCTGAACGGTGGCGCGCACGCCGACACCAACGTCGACGTCCAGGAGTTCATGATCGCGCCGATCGGTGCCGCGACCTTCGCCGAGGCCCTCCGCTGGGGCGCCGAGGTCTACCACGCACTCAAGAGCGTGCTTAAGTCCCGCGGGCTCACCACGAGCGTCGGTGACGAAGGCGGGTTCGCCCCGGACCTGCCGGCCAACCGCGACGCGCTGGACCTGATCCTCGAGGCCATCAGCAGTGCCGGTCTCACGCCCGGTCGTGACGTCGCGTTGGCGCTTGACGTCGCCGCGACCGAGTTCTACAAGGACGGCGCCTACACGTTCGAGGGCGGCAGCAAGACCGCCGACCAGATGACCGACTACTACGCCGAGCTCGTCGCGTCGTACCCGATCGTCTCGATCGAGGACCCGCTGAGCGAGGGCGACTGGGACGGCTGGGCCCGGATGACCGCGGTGCTCGGCAGCCGGGTGCAGATCGTGGGCGACGACCTGTTCGTCACCAACCCGCAGCGCCTCGCCGAGGGCATCGGCAAGGGCACTGCCAACGCGTTGCTGGTGAAGGTCAACCAGATCGGCACGCTGACCGAGACCCTCGACGCGGTGCAGCTCGCGCACCGCAGCGGCTACCGCTGCATGATGAGCCACCGGTCCGGTGAGACCGAGGACACGACGATCGCGGACCTGGCTGTCGCGACCGACTGCGGGCAGATCAAGACAGGGGCTCCGGCGCGGTCCGAGCGAGTGGCGAAGTACAACCAGCTGCTGCGGATCGAAGAGGAGCTCGACGAAGCGGCCCGCTACGCGGGTGCCGCTGCCTTCCCGCGCTTCTCGCCGGGCGAGGGAAGCGTCTAGTTCGTGGCAGCGACGCGTCGCCCCGACCCCGGTCGCCGTACGGCGGCCAGGGCGGCGACGCGTGCCCAGACCCGCGGCTCCTCGTCTGACGCCGTCACCCGTCGGCCGGCTGGGCTGACGACGCGGGCGGCGATCCTCGGTCTGGTGGTCTGCGCGCTCGTGGTGAGCGCTGCGCTGCCGTTGCGCGAGTTCCTGAGCCAGCGCGGCGACATCCGGCGCCTCGAGCAGTCCGAGGCCGCAGCGCGTCATCGCGTCACGGCGCTCGAGGAGCAGAAGGCACGGCTGTCCGACCCGGCCTATGTCGCGGCGCTCGCTCGCGACCGGCTGCACTTCGTCCGCCCCGGCGAGACGGCTTACGTCGTCATCGCGCCGACCGCGCCCGCCGCCGCACCCAAGGACGCGAAGCGCGCGGCCGGTGCGGCCGTGGGGCCAAACGGCCCGTGGTACTCCCAGCTCTGGGGCAGCGTGCGCAGCGCCGACCGTCCCGTGCAGGTCCGCTCGAGCAAGTGACCCTTTCCCGCGCGTGACTCAGCCGCTCACGCCACGCGACCGCGCCGTCGTGCAAGCCCAGCTGGGCCGGCCGCCGCGGGCAATGCGGGCCATCGCTCATCGCTGCGGCTGCGGCCTCGCAGACGTCGTTGAGACCAACCCGCGGCTCGAGGACGGCACGCCGTTCCCGACGCTCTATTACCTGACCTGCCCACGGGCCGCCTCCGCGATCGGGCGCCTCGAGTCCGACGGCTTGATGAAGTCGATGACCGCGCGGCTCGCGTCCGACCCTGACCTCAAGGCGAAGTACGAGGACGCCGCCGCCGACTACCTGCGCCGGCGGGACGCCATCGAGGTGCTCGGGAAGGCCCCGGCGCAGGGCGGGATGCCGGACCGGGTGAAGTGCTTGCACGTCCTGGTGGCGCACTCGCTGGCGGTCGGGCCTGGCATCAATCCGTTCGGCGATGAGGCGTTGGCGCTGCTGCCCGACTGGTCGGCGGCTGGACCGTGCGTGGACCCGGCCCTGGGAACCGAGTGACCAGGGTCGCCGCGATCGACTGCGGCACCAACTCGCTGCGTCTGCTCATCGCCGATATCACCGGCGAGCGGAAGTCGGATCTGCACCGCGAGATGCGCGTCGTGCGGCTGGGCGAGGGTGTCGATCGCACGGGAAGCCTTGCGCCACAGGCGATCGAGCGCACCCGGGTCGCGCTCGCCGACTACGCCGCGACCTGTCGCGAGCTACAGGTCGACCACCTCCGGATGGTCGCGACCAGTGCCAGCCGTGATGCGAGCAACAGCGAGGACTTCCGAACGATGGTGGTCGAGGTCCTCGGTGCGCAACCCGAGGTGATCAGCGGCGACGAGGAAGCCACGCTGTCCTTCCTCGGGGCGACGAAGGACCTGACCGGCGGCCCCTTTCTGGTGATGGACATCGGTGGCGGCTCGACGGAGATCGTGCTGGGTGAGGAGGCCGTGACGGCGGCCCGCTCGGTCGACATCGGATGTGTCCGGCTCACCGAGCGGCACCTGCGCAGCGACCCGCCGACAGCCGCCGAGGTGGCGGCTGCCGAGAGCGACATCGACGCCGCGATCGCTCTTGTCCGAGAGATCGTCCCCGTCGAGCAGGCCGCGACAGCCGTCGGCCTGGCCGGGTCCGTGACCACCGTGGCCGCCCTGGCGCTTGACCTTCCGTCGTACGACGCAGTGCAGATCCACCTGTCGCGCATCTCGGCCGGCGACATCGACAAGGTCACGAGCGACCTGCTCGCCATGACGCGAGCCGAGCGGGCGGCGCTGCCGGTGATGCATCCCGGCCGCGTCGATGTCATCGGCGCAGGCGCCCTGATCCTGCGGCGGCTCGTGGAACGGCTGGGGCTGGTTGAAGTGCTCGTCAGCGAGGCAGACATCCTGGACGGCATCGCCTGGAGCATCGCGAGGAGCGTGGATGGCTAAGTCGGACTGGGTGACACCGGTGCGTCGTACGGACAAGCCGTGGGGGCACGAGGAGCTGTTCGCCCACGTGCCGGGTCGCTACGCAGGCAAGGCGATCCACGTCGGCGAGGGACATGCGCTGTCGCTGCAGTACCACGAGCGCAAGGAGGAGACGATCTCCTGCCTGTCCGGCCGGTTCCGGGTGGAGATCGGTGCGCACGAGTCCGAGCTGGAGGAGTTCGAGCTCGCGCCGGGGGAGTCCATCCACCTGCGCCCCGGCGTGCGGCACCGGGTGACGGCGGTCGTCGACTCGGTGTTCCTCGAGGCGTCGACGACGGAGCTTGACGACGTGGTGCGGCTCGAGGACCGCTACGGCCGGCAGGGCACCAGCGCTCCGTGATCCCGCCCGGCACCGGTTTCCCCACCGACCACGCCAACCCGAAGACCCCCGTGGCGCGCTCGCCGTCGGAGGTGGAGCGGCTGGCGGCCAGCGCGCCGACCCTGGACCGCCTCGACGGCCGGTCCTCTGTCTGCCGCGCCTGCCCGCGGCTGGTCACCTGGCGGGAGGAGGTCGCCGCCAAGAAGCGGGCCGCGTTCGCGCAGGAGCGCTACTGGGGCCGGCCGGTCACCGGCTGGGGTGACGCGCGGGCCCGGATCGTGGTGATCGGGCTGGCGCCGGCCGCGCACGGCGGCAATCGGACTGGACGGATCTTCACCGGGGACCGCAGCGGCGACTGGCTGTTCGCCGCGCTGCACCGCGCCGGGCTGGCTGCAGAGCCGACGTCCTTGTCGGCGTACGACGGCCAGCGGCTCCTCCACACCCGCATCACGCTGCCGGTGCGCTGCGCGCCACCCGCCAACAGCCCGACTCCGCAGGAACGGGATGCCTGCGCGCCGTGGCTGTCGCGGGAGCTCGAGCTGTTGCTGCCGACGGCTCGGGCGTTCGTCGTCCTCGGCGGCTTCGGGTGGACCTCGACGTGGGCCGCCCTGCGAACCGTGGGTGCAGCTGTGCCGGTCAAGGTGCCGGCATTCGGGCACGGCAAGGAGGTGGCTCTGGGCCGCGGCGC